>CAZMVE010000096.1:4307-11673 GCA_964569585.1 uncultured Bacteroidales bacterium
AACTGAATGGTTCGGGTTTGACCTGATTTCATTTCTATCTTCAGAAAATATGAATTATAGAGCGCACGGTAAAGTCTGAAATTGCTTATAGAATTATAATTGATAAGTGTGTCTCTTTTAAAAAAATTGAAAGGAGCTGTGACAATAAAATAATCGGTATAGAAAATAAAAGTTTTGATGTTATAAAGCGAAACCATATAAACTAAAATTCCGATAATGCCTATCATGAAGTACTTCTCAATGGAGGTCCCTTTAGAGATATCAAGATAAATGAAGATTACAATCAGATACGAAATAAATATCGATATCCGGAATATTGAAATACTGGTCCGATAGCCTTCATTGAGTTTAATGAAATCAAGACCCTCTGTGGTTGAGACCTTTTTAAGTTTGTGATTTTTCTTATTGAAAAATGAACATACTAATTCTGTGATAAAGAAAAGTATCTCGAGCAGGAATAAAACCAGTATGTATTGCACTTCCCTCATGTGTATCAATTACAATTAATACCCTATGAATGCCACATAACTTATACTAAATTACTAAATAGAAAGCTTTAAAAAAAAGATAAATTATAAAAGCCACCTATCAGTTTAGCAGATAAACCCGTTGAACATTTTTACAAACCGGAATGAATGATTTGTATATCGAATATAAGGTTACGATCCCATTCGGCCCAGTAATACAGCGCCAGATTTCTAACCATCACCCAGTAAATATTGTTGTTTAGCCCGTATATTTGACTCAACTCACGAATCTCGGATTCTATCTTATTCCGGTATTCATCTTTAAGCACAATAACAATTTTCTGCCCCAGGTAATCAAATTCCGCTTTTGGACTATGATCATTCCCCGGTTGGATCTGTATCAATCCGTGCCCCAATGTTGCTCCCGTACTTACCTGAAGACCATCGTTCATGCAACTGAAAGGCGGTTCCTGACCTGCATAGGAAAGAATTCTCATTTCGTCAACTCCGGCTCCGAAATATTCTCTGGCCCTGATTCCCATTTTAACTCCAACCGTGGCATACACACCCAGATGCCTGTGAAGTTCATTGGTTATTAAAGCGTTGATCCATTCCTCTTTCCCATACTTTTCAATAGTCTCCATCACGATCGGCCTTACATCGTTTTGATAGTATGAAGTATCTATGGGAAAATATTGTAGTACCTGATTTTTGTTAGATACCTTGCCATCAAGAATTTTCTGAACTGAAGTTGCCAATTCTGAGCTTTTTTGATGTATAAATTCATGAGAGAAATCCACAAAACCTGTATCAGTAGTAAAAAATTCCGGATAATGGAGAAACTGGGCAATCGATTCATCATACCAGTGAATTGCGTAAGGTATATTTTTCAACTTGAGACTTCTCACCATGTTCTTTGCATAGGGATTTTCAATAGAATCCATAAATCCGATAAACTGCTGCGTGTATACCAATTCACCAATATCACCTGATATTCTGTGTAAGGGAATTGTATAATCTTTTGTAAGTAATATATAGGAGGAGGGATTTATGGAATAATTGAAATTTTCATTATTCATCTGAAGATCGGTGGCCCAATAAATCGCTGCCAGCCTTCCTTCAAACTGATCCACCTCGTTAAGACAGGTTACAACTGTACTAAGACTCCCCAGACAGACAAACTTAATTTTATCACTGGAATTCCTGAGAATGTAATCAATGATATGGGTTGCAAGAGTTACAGCAAAGGTATCTTCAACCGGACAACCCCAGGAAAAGTCCATGGCTGGTTTACAATTCATTACTTTGCTGATCGAATCAACTTGTAGTCCGACTAAAATTCCTTCATGATGCAATTCGCATAATAAGCTTTTTATCTTTAAATATACCTGCTTAGCTTCAAGTACACCATCCGAAGCCGTAATTGCCAGTACTCTGACATCAGGTGACGCCAGTAATAAATTAATAGTACGAAAATCATCAAAACCCCCGTCAGTATCGATAATGACATAGTGATTTGGTTTCCATGGATGCGCATTAACTGAATAGCCGGTTATAAGTATAAAGAAAAGCAACAGGCATTTTTTCATCATAATTTGTCCATTATTATAACCAGAATAAAGGGTCATAAAGTGACATACTCCTCACCTCATAAAACTGGTTCCATTACAAAATAGTGATAATCCTTCAAAAATAATAGTATTTGAGCTTTCTTAACCGGTAATGCTGAAAATTATATTATTGAGTGCGTTTAGTAATAATGTTTTCCAATAATTCCGATTCAATGAACTGAATATCACAAATCAGGCGGGTCAAATTATTATAGGCGACAATCGGATTTCTGGCAGAATCCCACCCTCCAAATATCAGACTTTTCTTAATCAGAGGCTACAAATAGTTAAATACTTATTAAAATTTATAAAGATATAGGCAGCAGAAATTTCTGCTGCCTATTTTCCTAAGAACCCAATAATTAAACTAACCTTATTATAAATGTACTCCTTGTGTTATTAAAGTATGGCTTTCAATTTCTATTCATATCCCGGATTCTGCTGAATAATATCCTCCATCAGATCAAGCTCATTTTGCGGAATCTGGAACAAACCTTTTGGAGTCTCCATTTATGCTAACTATCATTCTTTTCTAACCTATTCTTCGTATGGCCAGCCAGGGTTTTGCAGAAGGGTTCCCTGCGAGAGATCTATCTGTGACTGGGGTACTTCAAACAGTCCATTTGTTTCCTGACGAAAATTTACCGGGTAGGGAGCTTCATCAAAGTACTCGTCACTTTCATCCCAGTCAATGGCGGCTTTAGCCACATCCAGTCCCTGACGGAGCAGGTCCCAATAGCGGTGGCCTTCGAAGGCGAATTCCAGCCTGCGCTCTTCCATGATAGCAGCCTGGCTGACAGTCATAGCCGGAGCAGCACCTGCAAAAGCCCTGTTGCGAACACGATCAAAATACTGCTGGGCAAGACCAGCATTGTCGTCCAGGTGCAGCTCGGCACCGGTGAGCAGCACTTCCGAAAAACGTATCTCGGGCTTGTCATCAGGATTGTCGGTCATGTAATTACCTCCCAGTTCAGTGGTTGAGTGTACATGATTAACTGTATCCCAAACCGGCACAAACTTTCTCCAGTTATAGCCAGTATACTCCCGCTGATCAATCTGGTCGAAAACAAGTCCCAGGGAATCCCAGCAAATGATGGAGGCATCGCGGCGTGTATCGCCAGATTGATAGGCATGGTATAAGATCGGATTAACGGTACAGGCACCCCATCCATTGGCAAAGGTGCTGATATTCTGGTTACGGAGTCCGATCATCACCTGCCAGCGATTGCCATCTTGCAGGTTTTCGTCACCCAGATCCTTATAGGTATATTTGATTGGGAAAACTGTCTCGATATTATCCTCACCCACAAAGCCGTTCAGGGTCTGTACCCACAAATCATTAAAGTCTTCAACCAAATCGTAACCGCTGTTGTTGATCACATCATCAATATAGGTTGTGATCTGCTCTTCCGTAACCACACCAGCTAAGTCGGATTTATTGTAATAACCGGTATAGTATAGATATACGCGACCCAGGAATGCCTCAGCTGCCCATTTGGTTATGCGTCCATACTCCGAAGTGGGAATTTCCTGGAACGATTCAGCCTCTACATTGGCAATATGTTCGATGGCATATACCAAGTCTTCTGCTATCAGGGCATAAACATCTTCCGCCGGAGAAGGAGGAACATTGAGGTGCTCAATATCTAGTACGTTACGCAACAGGGGAACATTGCCCCACATACGGGTGAGGTCGAAATAGTAATAGGCGCGAAGGAAACGGGCTTCGGAAATGACCCTGTCCTTTGTGAGTCTCGGATCTTGGCTCCAGTCTTCCACATTATCGATATGATCCAGCAGTATGTTGCAGCGGTATACTCCTGTCCAGTATTTTGTCCAGCAGTCATCGTGCGGATTGTAAAAACCATAACTGATAAAGTCGTCCCAAACCTGGTAACGCTGGTCGTCTGCCGCACCAGCGCCTCCGAAACAATTGTCCGAAGCAGTTTCGGAGATTTGGAGAATATGATCGTAGTATCCCCATTGTAAAATATCATAGGCTGCAACCAGACCTTGCAGGGCATCTTCCGGTGTCTGGTAAAAATTACCAACTACTTTCTGGCCATAGGGATGTACGTCAAGCCATTCTTCCTTGCAGGACCAGTTCAGCAGCAGGCTGAATACAAGTAATATGAGTATGTTTATCTTTTTCATGATTTCTGGATTTAAAATTTAAGATTCAGACCGGCTAGGAAAGTACGCGGAGTGGGGTAGTAACCATTGTCGATACCGATGGAATAGTTTTCATAGCGTGTGATATCATAATCGCCATAACCCACCTCGGGATCGTATCCCGGATACTTCGTGAAAGTATATAGGTTCTGAGCTGATACATAGATACGAAACTGTGAAAGGAAATTTACATTCTTAAGAGGTCCTTTGCTGAAATCGTATCCAATGGTCAATCCTCTGATTTTCATGTAGGAACCGTCTTCGATCGATAAATCGGAGACACGCTTATGATTTTGGTTTCCTTCGGCACCTGTGGTAACACGCGGAATTTCGTTGGAGGTTCCGGGACCGGTCCAGCGATCAAGAATATCTGCAGTGTAGTTGGAAGTTGAGCTTGTCTCGTTCCTTAATCCATACAGGATCTCGTTGCCATAAACCCCCTGGAGAAGCAAAGCAAAATCGAAGCCTTTGTAAGCACAGTCGAAGGAAAGACCATACGCGAAATCGGGATAAGGATTCCCGATCATGGTCCTGTCGTCGCCGTCAATGGTACCATCACCGTTCAGATCAACGAAACGGACATCTCCCGGTTTTGCCTGGGGTTGGATCAAACTTCCGTCATGCGTGTAGGTATTGATTTCAGTAGTATCCTGGAAAATCCCGTCGGTCTGGTACCCGAAAAAATACCCGATCGGATAGCCGACCTGAGCACGATAAACTTCCTGATGGCCATGGAATAACTGGTTTTCTTCCCCGTGAATGATACCCTCGGGATTATCAATTCGCAGTACCTCGTTCCGGTTGAAAGCGATGTTTCCGGAAACGGAGTAGGAGAAATCACCCATCCGGTTGTTATAGGTAAGTATTATTTCCAGTCCGCCGTTACGGACGTCCCCTCCGTTAACGGTTGGTGCATCGGTACCGGCCAGGTCGGAAACGGGTGCAATGATCAGCCAGTCTTTGGTGGTTTTCTGATAAATATCAAAGGTAAAGTTGAAATTCTTAAGCCGGCTGTCCAATCCAATGTTGGTTTGCTCGGAAGTTTCCCATTTCAGTCTGTCATTATGGATCTTCTCGGGGGAAGCGCCCACAAACTGGATATCATCAGAACCAAAGTAATAGTCTCTTTCGGTCGACTGGATCGTGGCCTCATACATAAAGTCCAGGATCTTGTCATTCCCGTTACGTCCCCAGCTACCCCTGAGCTTCAGAAAATCGATAAAATCGATAGTCCAGAAAGATTCTGAGGAAATTACCCAGCCGGCGGATAAAGACGGGAAGTAACCAAATTTGTTATCAGGGCCGAATTTCGACGATCCGTCAATACGGTAGACGGCACTAAACAGGTACTTCTCATTATAGTCATAGTTTAACCTGCCATAGTAGGAGAGTAATCTCCTCACGATCTTGTCTCCGCCTGTATTCATGGATTCCTGATCGGTTGCCCCGTCAAGAGTGGCATTATCAAAATCTTCAATAACCAGGTTATCTTTTTCGCCGAAAAGATTAAACCGGTTATATTCTTCAATGGTATTTCCTAACAACACATTGAGCCTGTGTAATCCGAATGACCGGTTGAAATTAATAAAGTTTTCCCAGTTATAGGTGAAATTCCTTTCCATGCGCATAATGGCCCTGGAATGGGCATTTTGAATAGTTGAAGTGATAAAATATTCCGGTTGGTATTCATTTTCATACTGGTACATCATATCAATATTCAGTTTTGTGGTCAGGGTAAGTCCCTTGATGAATTCCAATTCACCGTAGATGTTACCAAGTATTTTATCCCTTTTCGTCCAGCCGATATATTTATAATACAGGCAGGCCAATGGATTGGGATCGATGGCGGCTAGCTGTGGTATCCAGGACAATCCGAAACCATCCGCTGTTGAGGGGTCGTAAGCCAGGAAAGTAGGGCTTGTATTCAGGAAGCTCTTTACGGTATTGTCGCCATAGATCTTATCTGTCCCAACGCCTCTTTGCTTTTCATGACTGTAAACCAGGTTCTCGCCAAACCTGACATGATCTTTGTAAAGCTTATGTTCGGAATTCAGACGGACGGATATTCTGTCGTATTGAGATTTACCGTCGGGTCCTATAATACCTTCCTGACCGAAATAGGAAACGGATGATGAGTATACGCTCTGGTTATTTCCACCGAACATAGAGAACACATGGCTCTGTATGGGGGCATCCTCGTTGAAAAGATAGTCCTGCCAGTCGGTCCCTTTTCCGATAGTATTAATAAGTTCGTCATCAAAGAAGCCGGTCCAGCCCATATTAACGCGCTGCTCATTCTGGATCATCAGGTATTCCTGTGCATCCAGCATATCCAGTCGTTTGGTAACATTCTGAACTCCATAGTAGGAGTCAAAGGAAACGCGCATATCGCCAGTCTGTCCTTTTTTAGTGGTGATGAGGATTACTCCGTTAGCAGCCCTGGCACCATATATGGATGAGGAAGCAGCGTCTTTAAGAATATCTATGGATTCGATATCGGAAGGATTCAGAAACCGGATGTTGTCAGTGACCATCCCGTCAACTACATAGAGAGGATTTGAATTTCCAACCGTTCCTACTCCACGGATATTGACCCGGAGGTCCTGACCAGGCTGACCCCCATTTGAAGTTATATAAACTCCCGGTGCAAGTCCCTGGAGGGATTGTTCCAGACGCATGGTCTTCTTCTGCATAATTTCGTTCGACCCGACATGCATGTTAGCGCCGGTAGAAAGTTTCTTTTTCTGAACACCATAACCGATTACAACCACTTCATCCAGATCGATAATATCAGGAGCCAGAATAACATTGATCACTTCCTGTTCCCCAACGGTTATCTCTTCTTCAAGATAACCGATAAAATTGAACACAAGAATATCGGTGTTTGATACTGTAATAGTATAGTGCCCTTCCACATCGGTAATGGTCCCTGTTGAAGTTCCCTTTACCTGGATGGAAACTCCGGGTAAGGCTTCGCCCGAGGTAGCGTCAGTTACTACTCCCGTAATGACCTTAGACTCTTGTAAACTTACTGTCACAGTTTTATTTGCAAACACTGCATATGTCGCAATAGACAGAACAAGGAGGAAAGTAAATATTACCCTCATCCATGCATGC
>CAZMVE010000097.1:0-11665 GCA_964569585.1 uncultured Bacteroidales bacterium
TTACTGCATACAAATAATCTTGAA
Organism: uncultured Bacteroidales bacterium; assembly: GCA_964569585.1. GTDB lineage: Bacteria > Bacteroidota > Bacteroidia > Bacteroidales > UBA10428 > UBA10428. The sequence continues at coordinate 25 of CAZMVE010000097.1, forward strand.
TTCCTTACTCTTTCTGCAACAGATATTTACGATAACGCCAGCACTGTAAGTTATTCAATAGAACGGATTGAAACACACATCCCCCGTATTACACTTTTTAATCCTTATGTTGGCGACGATGAATTGATTATTCTTAGCAACGACGACAGGTACCTTTATCTCGAGGGCCGCATTGAGGATGAGAGTCTGATCTCCTCCATACGGATCGATGAAGTAACAGCCAGCTTTGCTCCCAGTGATTTGAATCCAAGGTTTACAGCCACTTTGGACATCGCTAAAAAGACACGAATGAAGGTCACTGCCACCGATATTTATGGGAACAAGATCGAGAAAGAATTTCTTTTTAAGCGCGATGGTCGTGTACTTGCGGAAAATAATCCCATGGGAAAGACCTGGGTTATCCTTATTGAAAATTCGGAATATAAAGAATTTTCTAACCTCAATTCACCTGAGCAGGACATCCAACTGATGCAACAGGCGCTTAGGCGTTACAAAGTCAATAAAATTATCGTAAAGCGAAATCTCACAAAGCGGGAGATGGAACGTTTCTTTTCTATCGACCTTCGTGATTTGGTAAGAATTAATCAGGTCAATTCACTCTTCATCTGGTATGCCGGCCATGGTGTTAATAACAACGGCACCGGCTATTGGATACCCTCCGATGCCCAAATGGATGTTGAATTCAGCTATTTTAATGTGAATGCGCTAAAAGCATCACTGTATTCCTATACAACTCTCACTCATGTTTTAATTGTCAGCGATGCCTGCGATACCGGACCTGGTTTCTGCATTGCTATGCGCGGCCCTATTGAAGGAGTGGCATGTTCGAACACACAACTGGCTGTGAAAAAATCAGCTCAGGTATTTACTTCATCCGGATCGGGTTATGCCTACGATAATTCACTTTTTACACGTGCATTTGCTAATGCCCTGCTAAATAATGAAGACGATTGTTCTTCTGTCGATGATATTGCTAAACGAGTGAGTCTTATCATGCAAAATTCCTCATCCCAAAAACCGGAATTCGGGCGTATATCAGGTATTGAAGATGAAATGGGTACATTTTTCTTCATAACACGCTGAATACTCAAAGTAATCTCTCCATTTTAATAGAACATAATTTATTCCATTTCACATTATGGCTTTATCATCAGTAAGGTAACCTTTTAAAGCAAAAAGCAATCAACCATCTCTAAAAAACCAGAGAAGCGGGTCAAAAGCAATAATGAATAAATAGTAATGTTTGCGGAGAATAATCTTTTAACGAAAAAGAATCATCTGAATATTACCCAACATTAAAGAGTACACCCGGTTTGACCATAGAGCGAATAGTGGTTACTATACTATCGGCATCGAATCCACATTCTTTATACAATTCATCCTGGGAGCCATGTTCTATAATCTTGTCAGGAATTCCAAGCCGTTTTACTTTAGCCGTATAAGTATTATCGCACATAAATTCGATAACGGCCGAACCAAATCCTCCGACAATCGTGCCATCCTCAATGGTTATAATTCTGTCAAATTTTTTAAAGACGGTATGCAGTAATTTTTCATCCAATGGTTTTGCAAACCTCATATCATAATGAGCAATACTTACTGAGTATGTTTTAAGCTTACGCAAAGCCTCCTGTACAAAATTGCCGGTATTACCAATGGAAAGAATGGCTATGTCGGTACCCTCCTGAATTACGCGGGCTTCTCCGGGTATCAGCTCTTTAAAAGGTTTTCTCCACTCGGTATGCACTCCTTTGCCTTTGGGATAACGGATAGAAAAGGGACCATATTTACCCAGCTGGGCAGTATACATCATATCGCGAAGTTCAATTTCATCCATCGGAGCTGCTACTATCATATCGGGTATACTACGCATATAAGCAATATCGTATGTTCCATGGTGTGTAGGCCCATCGGCTCCAACTAGTCCTCCCCTGTCAAGACAGAAGACCACATTCAGCTTTTGAAGAGCAACATCATGAATTACCTGGTCGTAGGCCCTCTGCATAAATGACGAATAGATATTGCAGAACGGAATTAAACCTTGTGATGCCATACCTGCTGCGAAAGTCACCGCATGTTGCTCTGCAATACCAACATCAAAAGTCCGGTCAGGCATTTCTTTCATCATTATTTTAAGTGAACAACCTGTAGACATTGCGGGCGTTATTCCTATAATTTTATTATTCAAATGTGCGAGTTCCAGCACTGTGTGGCCGAATACATCCTGATAAAGTGGTGGCTGCTTGGCTTCTGTTTTGATTTTGATTATTTCACCTGTTTTTCTATTGAATCTTCCGGGAGCATGAAATTGTGTCTGATGTAATTCAGCCTGAGTAAATCCTTTCCCTTTTTTTGTGAGGACATGCAATATTTTCGGACCGGGAATACCTTTTAGATCTTCCAGAATACGTGCAACATGAAGTACATCGTGTCCATCAATCGGACCAAAATAACGAAAGTTGAAGGCTTCAAATAAATTACTCTGCCGTAGCAAAATCGATTTAAGTCCATTCTCGAGTTTTTGGGCATATTCACGGGCATGCGGAGCAATTTTATTGATTTTCCCCAGCATCCTCCATATATCGTTTTTAAACCGATTATAAGTCCTCGATGTAGTAATATCGACAAGGTATTCTTTCAGTGCTCCTACACTTGGATCGATAGAAATATTATTATCATTCAGGATCACTACCAGATCGGTATTTTCGATGCCTGAATTATTAAGTCCTTCATAAGCCAGACCTCCCGTCATCGATCCGTCACCAATAACTGCAGCCACATTTCGCTTAATGCCATTCTGGCGATCAGCCACAGCAATACCCAGGGCAGCTGAAATGGAGGTTGAAGAATGCCCGGTCCCGAATGAATCATATTCACTTTCATCCATCTTCGGAAAGCCGCTGATCCCTTTGTATTTACGATTTGTATGAAATAACTCTCTGCGGCCGGTAAGTATTTTATGCCCGTATGCCTGATGGCCAACATCCCAAATAATTTTATCGTAAGGTGTGTTGTAGGCATAATGCAAGGCCACTGTGAGTTCAACAGCTCCAAGACTGGCTCCGAGGTGGCCGGGATTATTGGATACCTCATCAATAATAAACTGCCTCAGTTCCTTGCTTACCTGAACCAGCTCTTCAATTTTCAACCGTTTTAAATCAGCCGGAGTATTTATAGTTTCCAGCAAAGGATAGGAATTCTCCATAATAATTTCAACAGAAAAACGTTCAAAGTTAATAATTCTTAATGAGATAGTTTGAGCAGACTGATAGCATCTTGTAAATTCGTTGTTAAAATGATTAATTCATTATGAAAACACTTATCCAATATACTTTGTTTGCTGCCTTCTCAATATTTTTGACGCTGTCGTGTGTTCCTCCTCAATTATTTTCAGAATCGGAAAGCGACAGAAATGATTGCAGACAGGAACGAGACGAGCTATTAGCTGAAAACGAAAAATTAACGGTTGAAAATACTGAACTTAAGGCCGGCCTTGAATTGGCCGAAGATGCTAAAAAACGTATTGAGGAAAACGTCATTGCAAATGCCGAAGAATTAAAAGTACTTAAAGGCAGATATGAACAACTTAACAAACGTTACGAAGAACTTCAGCGATCCTATCAGACAGCCATCAGTGGCAGCGATACGGAAACACGCAACCTTATGGGACAACTTGATGCAACTCAAAATAATCTGTATCAGCGCGAAGATCAGTTAAACCAGTTACAGGCAAAACTTGATAAGGAGAGAGAAGAGTTGAACCGGCTGACTCTTGAATTACAGCAAAATAATGCGCAACTACTTGAATTGCAACGGATCATCGATCAGAAGGATGCACAGGCTGAAGCCCTGAAACAAAAATTATCGGCTGCTCTTACAGGATTTGAGAACCAGGGTCTCACAATAACCAAAAAGAACGGTAAAGTTTATATCTCCCTCGATGAAAAACTGCTCTTCCCCAGTGGAAGTACCGAAGTTGATCCTCGGGGAAAGAGTGCCCTGCAAAAGCTGGCATCGGTACTGGAACAAAACCGGGATATTAATATCATGATCGAAGGACATACCGATGATGTGCCAATAAAACCAGGATCTCGTTATGCTGACAACTGGGATTTGAGCGTTCAGCGCGCCACTGCCATAATTCGAATTTTACTCGATGGCTCCACTATCGATCCGAAACGATTGACTGCTGCAGGACACGGTGAATTTTATCCGGTCGATCCCGGTAAAACAGCTAATGCCCGCCAGAAAAACCGGCGCACTGAGATTATTCTCGAACCCAACCTCGATGAGGTTTTTGAGCTACTGGAAAAATAGTATTACTTAATTCTTACAATGAATAATTGCCGGAGTTTTCTAATATTTTGAGTAACAATTTTAAGCCATTAAAAATCTGCCCTATTCAAAACAGTTTTCCGATGTATTAAAGATTTGTAAAACCTAAACAGTCATTATCTCTTTTTCTTTAACCTCAAGAAGCTTATCGACTTCGTTTATAAAGTTATCTGTCATCTCCTGAATTTTTATTTCCGATTCTTTTTCCTGGTCTTCCGATAAGCCGTCTTTTTTCATTTGTTTGAACGCTTCGTTACCCTCTCGTCGTGAATTACGGATACTTACCCTGGTGTTTTCGGCCATATTTTTAATTTGTTTGACCAGTGATATGCGACGCTCCTCAGTTAGCGGGGGTATATTAATACGAATAAGTTCACCATTGTTGGCAGGAGTCAGCCCTATATTTGCGACCATTATAGCTTTTTCGATAGGTCCGATCATTGATTTTTCCCAGGGTTGAACAGCAATTGTCTTCGCATCGGGAGTACTAATATTCGATACCTGATTCAGAGGAGTCAATGCCCCATAGTAATCAACATTGATCCCATCGAGTATATTAGGAGTTGCTTTCCCTGCCCGAACCCGGATTAATTCATCTTCGAGATGCTGAATGGCCTTTTGCATCTTTTCCTGTGTATCTTCTAATTGTAATTGAATTTCGTCTTCCATAGAGGTCTGGATTTGTTTCTATAGTAACAAAAATAAAAAAATATTTAAAGGATTGAATAATCTGTGTTCCTAATCATTAGTAACTACTGTACCAATTGCTTCTCCCTTTATCAATTTTATCAGATTCCCCTTCTTATTCATATCAAATACAACAACAGGTATGCTATTTTCCGAACACATGGTTATGGCAGTAAGATCCATGATTTTTAATCCCCGTTTATAGGCATCGGCGAAAGTGATTGTATCAAATTTCTTCGCTTTCGGATCTCTCTCCGGATCGGCAGTATATATTCCGTCGACACGTGTTCCTTTTAGCAGAACATCAGCCTTGATCTCAATGGCACGTAATGCTGCTGCTGTATCGGTAGTAAAATAAGGATTCCCTGTACCGAATGTAAATATCACGACTTCGTCATTTTCAAATGCCTTACTAACTCTTTTAGGTGTATATCGTATTCCTACAGGCGACATTTCGATAGCGGTCAGCACACTACATTTTCCCCCTACCGATTCAAGAGCCGATTGAATGGCGAGTCCGTTGATGACAGTGGCTAACATCCCCATATAATCTCCCTTAATACGATCGAATCCGGCTTTTTCTCCCGACATGCCTCTGAAAATATTACCCCCGCCTATAACAATGCCAATCTCAACTCCCTGGTCAGAAGCATCTTTTACCTGTCGGACATATTCCAGCAACCGGTTTTCATCAATCCCCTGTTGTTTTCTACCCATAAGGGCTTCACCACTCAGTTTCAGAAGTATACGTTTGTATTTTAACATATCACAGGATTTTGAACGAAGTTAATTCAATTTCATAACGACACAAAAAAAAGAGACTACAATGAGTCTCTTTAATAATCTTGTGTGTTTGAATGTTTAATTATTCAGGGAATATCTCAGGAAAGCAGTAACAGTTAATTCCTTATCATTTTCCTGAAGATATTGACGTATAGATTTTTTATTGTCCTTTGTAAATTCCTGGTTTAATAAAGTACTTTCTTTGAAAAATTTATTCAGTTTGCCTTCAGCTATTTTATCCAGTATATTTTCAGGCTTTCCTTCCCTTCGAGCCTGTTCCCTGCCAATTTCCTTTTCTTTTTCGATAATTTCTTCAGAAACATCGCTTTTATCGACGGCAACAGGACTCATTGCAGCCACCTGCATAGCGATATCTTTTGCTACCTGTTCGGAGGTTGTTTTATTGAAACCAACGATGGTTGCCAGTTTATTTCCCGGATGAATGTAAGTAACTACCTGAGCGGCAGAAATCTTATCGAAATATGCCAATTCCAGTTTTTCTCCTATGATTCCAACTTGTTCTATAATTTTATTGGAAATAGTTTTACTGTCAAGTTTGGTTTGTTTCAGCAATTCGAGATCGGCCGGATTGTTTTCAACCGCTCTATCAAGTATGCTCTGTGCAAATCCGATAAAATCTTCGTTCTTGGCAACAAAATCAGTTTCACAGTTCAAAACAATCATGGCTCCCATGGTTTTATCGCTGTTCAGCTTTGCCAATACTACACCCTCACTGGCATCCCTGTCGGCACGTTTGTTTGCGATAGCTTGTCCTTTCTTGCGGATTATTTCAATTGCTTTCTCAAAATTACTATCTGCTTCCTGCAGTGCCTTTTTACAATCCATCATTCCGGCACCCGTTGTCTTACGTAATTTGTTTACCTCAGCTGCAGTTATCTGGGCCATTCTATAAATTTTTTCTGGTTAATATTTTATTCATCATCTGATACATCATCAGAAGTCAATTCTTTCTTTTTACTATCCTTGTGCTTTTTATTATCATTGACCTCATCATCTTCGTCGAGGTCCCCATCTCCTGGTTCTGTGTCTGCATTATCCACAACATCCACATCACTATCTTTTCCTTTTTTAGCTGTCGATTTTTTGGGCATTCTATTTAATTCTTCTTCCAAATCATTTTCCTTATCCTTGGCAGCTCCTTCTTTTTCCTTCTCCATCTTTCGTTCTTCCAGCCCCTCAGCAATAGCCTGGCATACTTTATCGATGATCAGTGATATCGATTTGGAAGCATCATCATTAGCCGGGATTGGAAATTCAATAATATTCGGATCGGAATTGGTATCTACCATTGCAAATACCGGGATACTTAACCGTTTTGCTTCTTTAACTGCAATATTTTCCTTCACTATATCGATAATGAACATAGCTGCAGGTAAGCGGGTAAGATCGGCAATGCTACCCAGGTTCTTCTCAAGTTTTGCTCTTTGCCGTGTAATTTGCAGTTTTTCGCGTTTCGACATATTATCGAAAGTTCCATCGGTTGCCATTTTATCAATGGAAGCCATCTTTTTTACTGCTTTTCGGATAGTAGGAAAGTTAGTAAGCATTCCTCCGGGCCAGCGCTCTGTTACAAAAGGCATATTAATCTGCTGAACCCTCTCGGCAACAATATCTTTAGCCTGTTTCTTCGTAGCAACAAACAGTATTTTTCTACCCGATTTGGCAATTTGCTTTAGGGCTGAACAAGCTTCATCAAGCTTGGCCACTGTTTTATGCAAATCGATAATATGAATCCCTCCGCGCTCCATAAAAATATAAGGAGCCATATGAGGATTCCATTTTCTTTTCAGGTGACCAAAATGTACACCTGCATCTAATAATTCGTTGAAATTTGTTCGTGACATATTTTTAACTTGTTTACTTTCTTTATTACTCAACCCTGAAGTAGTCCCGATGTAACGGAAGTCTTCAGTGTTTAGATGCTAAACAATATAAGGACCTATCGTTTACTGAACTGGAATCGTTTTCTGGCTTTTGGCTGGCCAGGCTTTTTACGCTCAACCTCACGAGGATCGCGGGTAAGCATCTTATTTGATTTCAGAATAGTTCTATTCTCCGGGTCAATTTTGATAAGTGCTCTTGCAATTGCAAGTCGTAATGCTTCTGCCTGTCCCTTGGATCCTCCTCCATATAAATTTACTTTAATGTCAAATTTACCTTCCGAATCGGTTAAAGCGAGAGGCTGTGTGACAATATATTGAAGTTGTTGAATAGGGAAGTACTCTTTAATGTCCTTGCTGTTTACAACGATGTTTCCTTTACCATCGTTCAGATACACTCTGGCAACTGCTGTTTTTCTTCTTCCTAAAGCATTTACTACTTCCATCGCAATTATTTAATCGTATTTAATTTAAGTTCTTTGGGTTGTTGTGCCTGATGTGGATGTTCGTTTCCTTCATAAATAAAAAGGTTTTTAAAAATAGCCCTTCCAAGCCTTGTTTTTGGGAGCATTCCCCGAATTGCATTTTCGACTACTTTCGGAGGATTGCGATGTAAAAGATGTTCAATCGATTCAGTACGCTGTCCACCGGGATAACCCGTATATCGAATATACTTCTTATCGGTAGCTTTCTTGCCCGTAAGTCTAATTTTTTCGGCATTGATTATAATAACATTATCACCACAATCGGCGTGCGGAGTAAAGGTGGGTTTATTTTTACCACGAAGTATTTTTGCCACTTTGGCCGAAAGTCTTCCCAGCACTTCATCTGTAGCATCGACAATATACCAATCCTTTATAGCTGTATCTTTGCTGGCCGATCTGGTTTTATAACTCAATGTATCCACAACTCAACTTATTTAAATTTTCTTACTATAATACAGTACCACCCAAAATTTGTGGAGTGCAAAAATACAATTATTTTTATGAAATAAGCAAAAGAAAAATAAATTAATTGGCATCTCCGAATGAATTCGATATTTTCAGTTAATCAATACTTTAGTGCCTTTAATTCAGCAAGAATAGATTTTTCTTTAATTTTATGCATTACAATAGTTAAATCATTTAATTTGTAAAGTAAAGGAGAGATTTGATGTTGCCCAGAAAAATTCATTTCTATATTTTCCTTATTGGTACCTCCATGCTGGTTGTCGGGTTACCTCTTTCTCCTTTTATGCTAAGCCTCTCAATCCTTCTTCTATCGGCCAACTGGTTAGCTGAAATTATTCCTTTGTCAGGTAATTGGTCCGTCTTCCACGAAAAATGGCAATACCTAAAATCCCGAAAGGCAATTCTCCTGCTTATTTCAATCTATTTAATTCATATAATCTGGTTGATTAATACTACAGATTTTTCATTTGCCATCCGCGACCTTCGGATAAAACTTCCTCTTCTGGCGCTTCCCATAATATATGGAACTATTCCAAAACTTTCCAAAATTCACTTTACACGAATCCTTCAACTTTTTATTGCTACTGTAATAGTAAGCTCATTTATAACCACTTATGTTCTCCTGGGTTTCTCATGGCTCGACCCCATCGATTCCCGCTATGCTTCACTATTTATTTCTCATATTCGCTTCTCACTTATTGTGGTACTTTCAATTTACAGCCTGTTTTATTTGACTTTTTACCAGGATATAAAATTGCCTTTATGGCAGAAAACAACATACATAGTAGCAATGATCTGGTTTATCTGTTTTCTTATTTTATTGCAATCGTTTACTGGTATCGTCATATTTTTAATCTTATTACCGGTATCCATAATTTGGTGTTCTTACAAAAGGAACAACAGAAAATGGATAATCACCTCCTACATTACTACCCTTCTCATTGGGCTACTTATTTTATTATATGCCGGACTTTGTTATACCCGGTATAATAAAAAGGATCCTGAGAATAACAAAGTACTAGAACCCATTACATTGAACGGAAATATATATTTACATCATCCTGAGAAAGAAGATTACGAAAATGGACATAAAATATGGATATATATTAGTAAAGAAGAATTGAAACAGGAATGGAACAAAATCAGCCTTTACAAATACGATAGTGTCGACCGAAAGGGACAACCCATACACAGTACTCTTATTCGCTATATGACTTCTCTGGGATTACGAAAGGATTCACTGGGTTTGAAACAACTTAGCCCGGAGGATATTCAAATGATTGAAAAGGGGTATACTAATTACTTATACAAGAATAAATTTGCCTTATACCCCCGAATCTATGAATTGTTGTGGGAAATGGACAGATACAAGGAAACCGGCGATCCAAGCGGTCAATCTCTTGGACAACGAATTGAGTATCTCAAAACCGCCATGCATATAATTAAGCGCCACTTCTGGTTTGGAACCGGAACAGGGGACGTGAAGATGGAGTTCTATAAGCAATACACATTTGACAAGTCATTATTGAAATACGAATGGCGACACAGAACACATAATCAGCTTATCACTTTTTTTGTGACTTTTGGTATTACCGGTTTCCTGTTTATCCTATTTGCGCTGTTCACTCCCCCTATTCTTGAAAAAAAATATACCTATTTTCTTTTCACCATTTTTTTCCTAATCGGTATACTGTCTATGCTTAACGAAGATACCCTGGAAACCCATGTAGGTGCTTCATTTTTTGCGTTCTTCTATTCATTTTTCCTCTTTTCATCTCCCGATTCAGATGACTCAGGTTCCTAGTAAGCTTGATGAAAGTTTTTACCTCCGCCATGTGCTGGCAGTTGCCCCAGAATTAATAGGAAAATACATAGTTCACAACAATGGAACCCACACAAAATCCTATCGGATAATGGAAGTTGAAGCTTACAGCGGAGAAGAAGATCTTGCCTGTCATGCCAGCAAAGGCCGCACCCAGCGTACCGAAATCATGTACCACGATGGGGGCCATCTTTACACCTACCTGATTTATGGAATGTATTGGATGCTCAATATTGTTACCGGACCGGTAAATCGTCCGGAAGCCGTCCTGATCAGAGGTATTGAAGGATTCAACGGGCCCGGAAAACTCACCCGCGAATTGGGTATAGATGGTTCCTATTACGGCGAACACCTGTGCAGGTCGGAACGAATATGGATAGCTGGCAAAGATACTGATTCGGCCTATGATACCACACCCCGTATAGGAATTGAGTATGCAGGCGAACCCTGGATTTCCAAACCCTGGCGATTCGTATTAAACAAATAGATCTGGAGTAATACAGGTTTGATTATTACCAGCAGAAACGAGCGTAAAAAGTTCTTTGGAGAGTTTTAAAAGACTTTGGTAATTTTATTTTTGTCGTATATTTGCCCCTCTTTTTTGTCCCGTGGTGTAATGGTAGCACTGCAGATTTTGGTTCTGCCTGCCCAAGTTCGAATCTTGGCGGGACAGCATGAATAAATGACTTAGCCGGAAAGAATATTTCCGGCTTTTTAATAATAGGAAATTGTAAAGTGTTATTTGCAGACCGGATTATTTTATGAGTGAGATAGCGGAATTTTAGATAACAAATGCTTTATATAACCTTCAATAGTTGAATACGATTCCTCTGTTTTACCTATAAATAAGAATGCCACTACCAATTGTTTTTTTGCTTTCCCGAAGGCTTCCATAATTTCTTTTTTATTCAGCCTGTATACTTCTCGCATACGTCGTTTTAAAAGATTACGGTCAACAGCTCTCGGAAACAGTTTTTTTGAAACTGAGAACATCACCTGGACAGACGATTCCGGTTCATTGTCGTTAATAAGATAAACCATATTAATACAACCGTCCCGCTTAGAAATGCCATTCTTAAATAATAGGTCTATTTTCTTTTTTGAGTTGAGTCGTTCCATCTTAGTAAAGGTATTCCTAATTTTCTTAAGCCCTTCCACTTTTT
>CAZMVE010000098.1:0-11304 GCA_964569585.1 uncultured Bacteroidales bacterium
TGGAAATTTGGCTGATTCCCCGATAAGGCAACGTTTACAGGAATTACATTGCATTGAATATCCTGCACCAGTACAGGATTTATGCGTACACCGTACTTGAAGAGCAGGTCATCCAGATTCAGATTGGCCAGGATTGCAATGGTTTCTCCGTTCACCATACTATCAAGGCTCACTTGTACGGCATCGATAAGCCAGAGCACTTTTCCTCCCTTCATAATGTACTGATCGATCACAAACTTATCGGGCTCAGTGAATGGTTTTTCGGGTTTCGCAATAATAATGGCTTTATAATCATCCAGTACTCCCGGAATTCCATTAATGATTCCCCGGTCGATCTGGTACGATTTGGACAGTTCCACTGAGATATCATGCACTTCGTAATCACTTAATTCACTGTGACCTTCAATAAATGCAATTTTTTCCGTAACCGAATTTGTAATATTCTTAATGGAGCTTATCAGCATATATTCAAGGCCTTCAATAGAATGGTTGAGATTTTGTTCGGCAGCTAATCCCGGATTATTCAGTAGCAGATTCAAAGGGATCTCAATATCCTTATACATAACTATAGCACCGGGGAAAATAATTTTTTCAGTAACCCCTCCTTCTTTATCGCGCTGGTGAATGTTGGTTGGTTTCAACCCCTGATCATAAAATTGTTCAATGATCTTATTTTGCATATTCGATGAAACATCCTCAAAAGGATTTATAAATTCATACTGCAACATCAATCGCCCATAAATTTTAAATTCGTCCAGCATGTCATGAATGTTGTTCTGGAATTTTTTAAAAGGAATATTCAAATCTCCTTCGAGGTAAACCCGGATATACACAATATCGTTCAGGTTTTTAAGTGTCTCTTTTGTCGATTGCGATAATGTATAGCGATTTTCTGCTGTCAGATCCAGACGAAAAAACCAGCTCTGACCTATGATATTAATTAGCAAAATAATGGCAACAATGCCTGCAAGTCTGATGAGATCATTCTTCCATGCTGACTTTCCTGCATTCAATTTATCCGGAATTTTTTTGTTTACCATTTTCGGCTGTCAAGTTTTATTTTGGTGAAAAATAGGAACAGGATTATTATTGAGATAAAATACAGGAGATCGCGACTATCAATAACTCCCCTTCCTATGGAACTATAATGAGCGTCGATTCCAAGATTCAGTAAAAAAGTACCTATGGTTCCTTTCACACTTAGGTAGGCAATTGAATTAAATCCGGAATAAAGAACAAAGCAAAGCAGTACTGCCAGAACAAAGGATACTATAGTATTATCGGTTAGTGAAGAAGCAAATATTCCAATGCTTATATAAATGCCTGCCAAAAATACCAAACCCAAATATGAACCTAATGTAGCTCCTGCATCGAGTGTATTTTCATGGCTGCTCAATTGGGAAATAGTAAAATAGAAAAAAAGGGTAGGGATGAGGGCAACAATAGTTAGTGCCAGGTTGGCCAGGTATTTTGAAAGCACTATTTGAAATTCTGTCAGAGGCCGGGTCATCAGTAATTCAAGACTCCCGCTTTTCTTTTCTTCAGCAAAACTTCGCATGGTAATGGCCGGTATCAGAAATAAAAAAATCCAGGGAGCGATGGCAAACAGAGTATTGAGTGAGGCATAACCGGAATCCATCACATTCATTTCTCCCGGAAATACCCAAAGGAACAATCCATTCACTACCAGAAATACAATTATTATCAGGTAACCTGTAATTGAACTGAAAAATGAGGCTATTTCCTTTAGGAATAAAGTCTTCATAATTATATTGTTAGCTAAGTTACCAGCTTTAAAAACTGGATAATCGGTTCAATTCTATATCAAATTACTTTTATTATGAGGTAATTTGGGTATAACGAAGCTAAAAATACATTATTTTTTTAAGAGCAGAAATTGTAATATTGTTAAGTAATCAGCTAAAAAATTCGAAGTATTATTTTTCTCATGTTTAAGGCCAGACTGATATTCGGAAAAAACATTTTAAAATTCTTTTTTACTCTTGCTTTTTTGGTACCCTTTTCTTCCGTATTGGGAGTAAATGATAGTTTGCGACTGATAAATAATCTGCGTTTAGGTGTAGATATGCATTATGGAACCGTATTACCGCATCATGCCTCAATAGAATATGCACTGGAGAGTAATATTGGAGGTCTCGAAATAACACTAACTACCGATGCATACGGTCGATCACATTGGGATGAATTGTATCGATATCCCCGCATGGGAGCAGGATACCTGATAAACTCGCTTGGGAACCGGCAAGTCTTTGGAACTGCCAATTCACTGTTTCTTTTTATAGATTTTCCTCTTAGTACAAAGCAGCGAAAATTTCTGGCAGGCTATCAGATTAACTTTGGAATATCCTATATCGATAAGCTCTATAATGTAGTGGAAAATCCTTTTAACCTGGCAATAAGCACCGGACTTAATTTCTATGCCTGTTTCAGGATGAATGCAAAATACCTGATCGATCAGAAGAATGAATTATCAGCAGGTTTTGGTTTCTCTCATTTTTCAAATGGGAAAGTGGTATCCCCCAATTTAGGTATCAATACCGGAACCTTTACACTTGGATATCGCTATATGATTTCACACCCACGCTATACTAAAATTTCAGAGGATAAATTTTTTTTACATAAAAAACACTTCGGCGAGGTAATATTTTCGGGAGGTATAAAATCTGATGATCAAGTGACAGGAAAACCTTACTTTATTTCAACATTGATTTGTGATTATAACTATTTTTTTAGCAGGAAATATGCTGTTGGTTTAGGGACTGATCTGTTTTATGATCCGACAATAGGGCCTAATATGGTGGTGCAGAAAGGAGGCGATTATTCCACGCGTGATTTGTTTCAGTGTGGTGTGCACGGGGCATTATTTGCAAAATATGGCAGGTTGTATGCTATTGGGAACATAGGAGCTTATCTCTATGCAAGCTACACTAAATACGCCCGGATTTATACACGTATTGGTTTGCGCTATGAAATTAACCGTCATATTTTACTGAACTTATCGCTAAAAGCACACTATGCTATTGCCGATTATGTAGAATGGGGAGTAGGGTATCGGCTTTAGATGGACTGGATATTACAATGAAAAAACTTAAAAGAAATATTGTTGTCGTTCTGATTGCCGGAAGCTTTATTTTTATTCCGGGTTGTGAAATCGACCGATGTTTTCACGATACCGGACAGAATACCAGAATACAGATTGAAACCGGATATTTTCAGGAAATGAATGTTCATGGCCTGTTGCATATAATTCTCCTTGAGGACACTGTTAATTATGTTGAATTTGAAGGGGGTGAAAAAATGTTGGAATATGTTGGTGCAAGTACCAGCGATTCAATTTTACGGCTTGATAATTCGAACAGTTGTTTCTTTTTACGTGAATACGAAAGAATTAAAGCGTACGTCCATTATCAGAATTTGTCCAAAATTAATTTATTTGAAGTTTGTAAGCTGGAAAGTTATGATTCGCTTACTGCATTCAGATCGCTTACTGTACAGGGTGAAATGGCCTATGTGAAATTAATCCTCAACTGTGAAAATTTCAGTTTCTATAACAACAGGACAACAGGAGGAGATTATACCTTTATTGGAAATATTGATCGTTGTTGGCTAAGCGGATACTATACTGCAAAATTTGCTATGCAAGACTTAGTAGCACGCGACATTTATGTTAATAATTCATCTCTTTCAGATATGTATGTAAATGCAACTGAACGGCTAAAAGTTAAAATCCTGCACAATGGTAATATCTACTACTCGGGGTCACCTGAAATTACTATTGATTCTATTTCAGGCAACGGAAGGTTGTTACCCTGGAATGAAGCCCAGTAATTGTTGTGAACGATACTATACAACTCTGAACTCTGAATTCTGAACTCTGAACTCTGAATAAACTATTACTCCGGTTTGAAGCGATGTAGCTCCATATCGCGATAATCTACAACTTTGATATCGCGGAAGTAAAAATGAATAATATCAAGCCAGCTATAGCCAACCCGTGCCATTTCCATAGCTCCTTCCTGG
Organism: uncultured Bacteroidales bacterium; assembly: GCA_964569585.1. GTDB lineage: Bacteria > Bacteroidota > Bacteroidia > Bacteroidales > UBA10428 > UBA10428. The sequence continues at coordinate 4,042 of CAZMVE010000098.1, forward strand.
CACATGCCCACCCCGTGACCATATCCCTTTCCTTTGAAAAGTATTGAATCTCCGGTATCGACGATTGAAAAAAAAGTCGATTTCAATCCGAAATACTCACGAACTGTTCTCAGATTAAGTTCAATGCCATGAATAAGAATGAATTTGGTTCGGGAAGGGATATTAAAGGAGAAATTATATCGCTGGTAATCAATGTTGTTTTTTGTGTAACTGGCAATAAAAGTATTCCATTCTTCCCTCGTTACGGAATGAGTCCAGGTTGCCTGAGTTGAGCTGGTACAAAATGGATCTCTGACAGAAACCAGGTAGGGGAGATCTTTCTGCCATACCATTCCGGCTGCACTGGTCATTCCTCCGCAATTACTATGAAAGGGCGACATAATAAGAATATCCGACTGGTCACAAAGAACTTTTCCGGCAGTTGATCGGGTTGCTTCAATAATTTCAGGATGTTGTGAACAACGGCTTTTGTATGCCTGGCAATGCACCTCATCGCATAGGTCAAAACCTTCTTCTGCATGTTTATAGAGGTTTTTAATTGTAAAAGTCCTGATGAGTACAGCCTGTGCTTTATAGTATTCCAAAGGAGCATTATTGCCCCCTTCTGCTTCAATAACTGCCGCAATATATTTTTCCAGATCCAGTTTATTGATAATTCGCATCCTGTTATTTTCACAAAAAACCAACAGGTTATCATCATATTCGTTACCTTCCATTGCCGGATTCACGGGCTTTACATTCAGGATACCTTCATTATCCGTATTGAGAAACTCAACAGTCTGGAAGTTACCTATAAAATTGCGTTTGTCTCTTACTTCAAGTGTATTACCAAACCGGCTGATATGAAAAATGCTTCCCTTTTTATATTCCCCCAGGGTTTCGTTATCGTTTTTCAACAGGTATCTTCCCTGCTTGATACTAACCGTAAATGAATGTATTTCTTTGGAATTAAGTATGGATACCTTGATACTTTGTGCTGCTAATAGCACTTGAAAAAAGGAAAGGAATATAATGATTTTTACACGCATTGTTATTGGTTTAAATAGTCATACATACTTTTGCTAACTCTTGCAGAGGTTCCCGGTTCTCCCATCTTTTGTTTCAGCACGTGAAAATTTTCAAGCATCTTTTGCCGATAGGATGAATCAGACAGCAACCGATCCAGTTCGCTTCGAATATTTCGGGCCAGTCTGAATTGTAAAAATTCTTTAACTATTGACTGATCCATAATTATATTAACCAGCGAGAAGAACTTAATATGAACGAATGGTCTCCCTATCAGATAGCTTCCCGTAGCAACCTTATATAACACTACTTCAGGAATCCGGAAAAGAGCAGTTTCAAGCGTAGCTGTGCCCGAAACCACAATTGCGGCATGCGCATTACTGAGAAGATCGTATGTTTTGTTAAACACAATTTTTACAGGTGTATTGTGCAGATATTCTTCGTAATAGGAAAGGGATATGGAGGGTGCTCCGGCCAAGACAAATTCATAATCATTAAGACCTTCAATAGCTCTCAGCATAGCCGGCAGACAATTTTTAATTTCGCTTTTGCGACTTCCGGCCAGCAAGGCAATTATAGGTTTATTGCTAAGGTTATTTTCTTCAAGAAATTTCTCTTTTTCGCTGGGAACAAAGGCAGCTATAGCATCGGTTAACGGATTTCCAAGGTATTCTGCAGGGCATCCACGTGAATTGAAATACTCTTCCTCAAAGGGAAGGATCACATAGGTTTTATCGACAGCTTTGCGAATACGTTTTATACGCGAGCCTCTTGAGGCCCACACTTTGGGTGCAATGTAGTACAGGGTTTTGAAACCCTGTGATCGTGCAAATTCCGCTATTTTTAGATTAAAACCGGGATAATCAATCAGGATAACCACATCGGGAAAGTATTCCAGAATATCCTTTCTACAAAATTCAAGAGTCTGATTGATGGTTTTGAGATGCCTGAGAACCTCTATGATCCCGATGAAGGACATCTTTTTATAGTGTAGGGCAATTTCCGAACCTGCTTCTTCCATAAGATCGCCGCCAAAACATCTGAAGTGTGCTTCCTTATCTATCTCCCTGAGATTTTTTATCAGGTTGCTTCCATGCAGATCGCCTGATGCTTCACCGGCAATTAAATAATATTTCACTCGAATTAAGTTAGATTAAATATTTGTTTTACTGTTAATTACATTGATAATATTGAGTTTCTTGTCTTTGATATCGTGGAACCCTCATATTTATTCATCTTCTTTTGCGATTACCAATACATGAGGGTTTCATTCAATTAGGTCTATTGAAAACTTTTACTCATTTAAATCATAGTACAAAATTGATGATGACCAGAGCACCTGTTAATACTGCTGTACTGATCAGAATTCCCTTGGCAATTTTTAATTGATTTCTCCAGATCAGAAGAAAAAATAGCAAAGCATTTGGAAAGATACAGCGCGTAAGAAACAGGGGTAATAATTTTACTATCATTTTTCTGTAATACTCGTCCATAAACTCAAAATGGCTCATTTTCGGCAACACGAATAGTATATATATAAGGGTCGGTAATAAAACTCCGACAATTATGCCTGCATAAAGGTTATTGAGTTTTTTCATCATCAGAATTTCCAGTTTTTAATAGTATTCAGAGTCGGATAACTGGTCAGATCGATAGTTAGCGGAACCACTGCAATGTAGTTATTTTTCAGCGCCCATTCATCGGTATCATCAGCATCGGGCTCCGTATTAAAATATTTGCCTGTAAGCCAGTAGTATTCTTTACCACTCGGATCGATCCGGTGATCGAACTCTTCCTGCCAGAATCCGATCGTCTGCCGGCATACTTTTATTCCTTTTACATCTTTTTCAGGCACAGATGGAATATTCACATTCAAACAGGTATGTACCGGCAATCCGTTCTCAAGCACAAGTTGTGATATTTTTCGGGCATAAACTCTGGCCATTTCTAAATTCGCCTCCGGATCATGGCTGATCAGGGAGAATCCTATGGAGGGGATTTCATTGAGAGAACCTTCAAGAGCGGCTCCTAACGTTCCGGAATAGAGTACGCTGGTCGAACTGTTGGAACCATGATTTATTCCCGATACGAGTAAATCAGGTTTCCGTGTCAGCAATTTATTAAAAGCCAGTTTTACACAATCAGTTGGTGTCCCATTTACAGCGTAACTGACACATCCATTTAGCTTTGCTTTCTGTGTCCGGAGAGGATGTTTTACAGTTATGGCCTGTGACATTCCCGACTGCGATTCCACAGGCGCCACTACAATTACTTCACCCAGCGGCTCAACTGCTTCTACCAGAGCCGATAATCCCTTTGCATTTATTCCATCATCATTAGTGACCAGAATCAGATTTTGCCTGTCCATTATTTATCTCCCCCTTTTCAGTAAAAGTTACAAAGATAGAATAATCGTAAGATTGGTACTATGAATAATTCTTACCCATTGAAGACAAAATAATTTATATTTCAATATTTATTTTTATTGATAATGAAATGTCATCTGTGCAACAATTTGGTTAATAATCTGTCTTTTTTAATAACTTCACTGAAGTGTGAATAAAAATGAATATCCTATGAGAAAATATTTTGGAATACACAGTTTGGTTCTGGCTTGTGCCATACTTCTTATAAATTGTAATGATGAAAACCCGCTCACGGATGCACAAAAAATAGCGGCTCTCCGGAAGGTTACAATAGTTTACGATAGCATGTCCTACGAAATTGGCCTTCCTCCCGGTGCATTGAGCGGGCAATCGCTGGATCAACTTATGCTAAGCGATTCCTCTACTTTTGCCAATCCTGCAAATTATTCAATTGCCATTGCATTAAATGTAACAGCCGATAATATTGATCCGGAAGCTGAAGATGCGAAATTTGACGGTATGGACATTGATATTGTAATGGATACCATTGAATCGAATCCCATTAATATGTCCAACGAAGGTTTTGAAGTTAATAAGAATGAAACCTATCCGGCGCAATTGGAAACTACCATTAACCTTGAAACTCACCGGGAACCGGGCCTTTATATTTTCCGACAGACAGTTGATGGAAACGATCTGGCTACTACCACCTACCCATATCTTCACTATGATCTGGGTATACAGCAAGGTACTATAAATCTACCCTCCCTGTATAAGGAAATACCTACACGGGCTTCGGATGAAACCAAGGAATTTTTACGACAGGTTTTGGAATCCGGAATGTTCGATGAATAGAACAAAGTGAAGATATTCCTCAAAGAAAATCTTATTAATGTCCCTGCAAGAGCCATTACTTTTTCAAGAGAAGAAGTACCAGGATAATGGGTAAAATAAAAATCTTTATCTCGAACGGGAGCATAACAGACACCTTATCAATGTTGTAATCGATAAGGGCCAGTTTTGTATGGAGATGAACTCCCTTATCAATTAGTAAAGCCAGGAAAGCTGATCCGGAAAACAGATACCGGACTCCATTATACGTAAAGCCAACTATTTGCAGACCCTGTGCCCAAAGGGAATATTTCCTGCCATATTTTAAGTGGTTAAATAATCCATAACCGGCAAAAGCGACACCGCTAAACAAAATTATTCCTAATAAAGCCGATGGAAGAAGCTGGGTTTCCTTTTCAATTATTTTCGGGATGGTTATAAAAACCAGTATAACAATACCAAAAATTCCTGTAACCAACTGGTAAATACCTATTAACTTATACTTCATACATTATTTGTATTTATTTCCGAAATTTTTTTATTTACCCAAAGCTCAGTTACGAGGCAGCATTAATATATCGCTTGTGTAAATCAGTCCATAAACGGTTGAATGGTGCCAGTATGCCCAATTATGTCCTCCGGGCCGGATATGGAACTCGTGAGGAATATTATACTGCAACAGCAATTGATGAAATGCCTCACTGGCAGGTAATAAGGAATCGAACAATCCACAATCGAGATACCAGTTGATTCCATAATAATTCTTTGCAGTGGTGGAATCGATCAGAAAGTAAGGTGAATTCTCTTTCCAGTGCTGGGTAATTCTATCATTTTGTTCAAGATCGTTTCCATAGACCTGGCTAAAATAGTTTTCATACCTGTCCTGAGGCAGATTCTTAAAAATATCCTGATCTCTTACTGCGGGACTCAGGGCTATAACGCTACCAAAAATATCAGGATTTTTAGCAGCCAGAATTATACTGCCAAAACCTCCCATCGAAAGGCCCATAAGAGTTCTGAATTCTTTTTGTTTTCGGGTACGGAAAAGCGAATCGATGCTGGGGACCAGTTCTTTGATGAAAAAATCATTGTAAAGGAAAGTACTATCGTAATTATTGATATAATAGCTATTCTTTGCATCGGGCATGATATAAATAAATTCCCCGATATCTCCTTCCATGAGGAGACTGTCGACTAATTGTGCTATGTTGCACCTTGTGAGCCAACTTTCATAATTGCCTCCATAGCCATGTAGAAGATATATAACAGGGTATTCTTTTGTCTCGACATGATATGAGGAGGGAAGTATGACAGAATAAGAAATTTTCTGATTTAATATTTTGCTTTGAATATTCAGGTTACGCCCAATCCTTACCTGTGCTATACCCGAAGCAGAGATCTGAAGAAATATAAAGATCAGAAAATAGAAAGAAAAGTTGGTGTATCGGTATTTTATTTTCGCCATTTCGTTAAAAAAAGTTCAAGCGTTAAAATGGTTTGAAGCCTAATATACATAGTTTTCGTTAGCTTTACGAAACTTTAACCATGCAATACTTATTTTCCTATGAGAAAGGTCGTCTTTAATATCTTCAAATATCTTGTTTTTTTTGCAATTGGAATACTGATTTTTTGGCTTCTCTACCGAAAAATCGAATGGCAGGAACTTGTTGGCGCTTTAAAAGGACTAAAATACTTCTGGCTTTTCGTGTCTGTTTTTTTAGGTCTGTTATCGCAGGTTTCCAGAACTTTAAGATGGAAAATGCTTATTAAACCTATGGGCTACAATCCATTATTTAGTAATACTTTTTTATCGGTGCTGGTTCTTTATTTTGTAAACCTGATAATTCCGAGGGCAGGAGAGGTAGCCAGGTGCACCGTATTAGCCAGGACCGATAAAATACCCTTTACCAAACTTATAGGAACTGTATTCATAGAGCGCCTTGCCGATGTGGTCATGTTATTTCTGCTGGCATTAGTGATTTTTGCGATGAACCTGTCAATAGTTGTCAGATTTTTCGAGCTGCATCCTGCTATATTGGCCAATCTTCAGAAATTTTTATCCCTGAAATATATTCTTCTACTGATAGTTGCTGCAATCGTCTTTATAACTGCCATGATCTTTCTACGAAAACGATTAAAAAAATCGAAGAAAAAAGGAAAACTAGTGGAACTTAAAGATCAGTTCGTCGATGGCATTAAATCCATACTCCACATGGAGAAAAAATGGCTATTTATAGGTTATACTGCTTTTATTTTTCTTATGTGGCTTGTCATGCTTTATGTTGTTTTCTTTGCCTACGAACCTACCAATAATCTGACCCTGCGGGCAGGAATGGTAGTTTTCCTTATGGGAGGGCTGGGCATGCTGGCCCCGATTCAGGGAGGTATCGGTCCATGGCACTTTATGGTTGTCGAAACCTTAATTCTGTATGGGATTCAAAGAGAAGAAGGGCTGATCTTTGCTTTGGTGGCTCATACAACAACGAATCTTATTTATATTCTATTTGGTGGTATTGCCTTATTGATTCTGATCTTAAAATACGGAAATACAACTATTCTGCAGCGTCCGGCAGGCAATAGTAGTAAGCCCCAATAGTTGACCATGTTCGAAATACGAAAAGCAACTGAACAGGTTTTCTTTCCGGTGTAGAAATGGGAGGTGTTTATGGGCATCCCGGTAAAAGCAGCTTCTTTTTTTGTTCCTTAGTTAAATATGGCCTTCCTGAATTGGTTTCCCCCAATTATTAATGAAAATTTCAGCTTCCTGAACCAATGGGAACAAAAAAACCGGTTAGGGAAAGGGAAAAAAACCTTGAGGAAATAAAAAAATCAGTAAAAAGGGACATAAATTCGTTAAGGAAAGCGCCCAATCCGCTAAGATTGATAAAATCCTGCCAGGGGAAGCCCCATTTCCCCGGAATGGGCCAACTATTTTAAAGACAGGTACATTTATACTAAATACAAATACTTTAACCGGAGAGTCATCCCCATCTTTAGAGGGGGAACGAGGGGGTGTGTAATTTTCACCAACTTAAAATCTTTATAAAATACATTCCAAAAA
>CAZMVE010000099.1:0-11010 GCA_964569585.1 uncultured Bacteroidales bacterium
AATCAGGTTGTGGTTTACCGGCAGGGTGCAAGAATTACTCATTTAGCGCAATTTTCAGTTGTTGCAGGAAACCAGGAGATAATCCTTGATAATCTCACACCTACGATCGATCCAAACAGTCTCCAGGTTCAGTTGAAAGGAAGTGCTATTTTACTTTCGGCAACAGTGCGCACTAACTTTATGGGATATCAGACTTTACCCAAACGTTTAAAAGAGCTAGAAGATTCTTCGCAATTGGTAAGTGATCGGATCGACTGGTTAAGCAATGAGCAAGCCATATATCAGGGAGAGGAAAAGTTGATCACCGATAATCAGAAAATAGTTAATGAGAAAGAAAAGATTACGGCAACAGATCTTACCCAACTGGCCGATTTTTACAGGAACAGGTTAACAGCGATACGTAAAAAGATTTATTCAAATAATATTGAGCTGCGCGAGTTACGGGAGAAGAAAAAACAGCTTGAGCAGCAACTTCAGGAAATGAATTACCAGAAAGGAAAGCAGATGGGGGAGGTAGTGCTCAATATTTCAGCGGAACAGACGACAAGGATTGCAGTAACTTTCACATATCTGACCCGAAATGCAGGTTGGTCACCTCTTTACGATCTTCGCTGTGCGGGCACTTCTGGTCCGATTGACTTGGTATATAAAGCCAATGTTTTTCAAAATACCGGATTCGACTGGAGGGGAGTGGACTTGGTCATTTCAACAGGTAATCCTACGGTGAATAATGAAAGGCCGGTATTGAATCCATGGCATATCGATTTTTTTCAGCCTGTGATTACTGCGGGTTATGGAGCCTATAAAAGTGCTGATGCTGCGCCTTCGCGAGCTATGAATATTTATGCCGATGAGGCTGGAACAGGACCAGAGCTGGAAGAGGCTGCTCCTGTGCCCTATCAGGTCAATCAGGTTTCGAACCAGATGGCCACCGAATATGAGATTATGATAGAACAGGATATTCCGGCCGATGGAAAACAACATATTGTTCCCATCAGAAATTTCGAATTACCTGCTGCTTATACCTATCATACAGTTCCAAAACTCGATCAGCATGCATTTTTGTTGGCTAAAGTGGGTGAGTATGGTCAGTTTGATTTACTTCCCGGTAAGTCCAATATTTTCTTTGAAGGCATGTATGTGGGACAAACCTATTTGAATCCGGAAGTAACAGGCGATTCACTGATTGTTTCGATGGGACGTGATGATGCCATATCGGTTAAACGGAACACGCTGACAGATTTTACTTCCACACGGGTAATCGGGACCAATAAAAAACAACTTAAAGGGTATGAAATCATTTTGCGAAATAATAAGAAAATACCTATTACCATCGAAATGCTCGATCAGGTCCCTATCTCACAAAACAAAGATATCGTGGTGGAAATAGAAGAGATGGAAGGAGCCAGGTATACGGCCGACTATGGCAAATTGCTCTGGAAGATTGAACTGGCTCCGGGCGGAAGCAAAAAAATACGATTTGTTTATTCGGTGAAATATCCAAAGGATAAGCAGGTTAGTGGTATATAGTAACAATAGGATGCAGAAAAAAAGGAGTATGATTTTTTCATACCCCTTTTTCTATATTAAATTTTTACGATGCACTGCTATAACTCCAGCTTATATATACTGTAGCTTATCGGAGGTAATTCAACTGTATAGTTCTTCCCTTTATTTTTTAATTTGATTGTATCACCTGCCATAAGTGTTAATTTAGAGGCTTTGATATTTAGTAAAAAATCTGCTTTTTCTGGTCGATCAGCAGGATTATAAATACATAGAATTATATCATCATCCAGGGCACGGATAAAGATGAAGGGGTATGTGTTTTCCTTTGCATATACAGGAATAAACTCAGCATAGCTTTTCAGAGCCGGTTCATTTTTCTTTAATTCGATTAGATACCGAAGTTTATTAAGAATTGAATTTGGATCGCTTTCTTGTTCGACTACATTGGGTGCATCGGGTGCAGGATCGACCGGTAGGTACAATTTTTCCGGACTGGCTGTTGAAAAACCCAGGTTTGGTCCCGATGTCCATTGCATTGGAGTCCGATTTCCGGCACGGGGTTTATAGGCTCCTTCAACATGAGGTAAATCGTACAACTGACGCATTCCAATTTCGTTACCGTAATATACAAAGGGGATCCCTGGCATGGTAATACCGAAAGCATAAATCATTTCAAGCTCTTTATCACTTCTTTCAACATTTATCCGCGCATTGTCATGGTTTCCAAAGGGAATAACGATATACCCCATGTCTCTTGTAGCACTGTACTGTTCCATATAGCTGTTCAGGAAATTTGATATATCGCCCTTTCCTTCGCGGTCGAAAAAACTATGTCCTTCAGAATAGCCATTCAGAATTCGCCAGCTTTCTTTCTGGGTAAGATCATTGTATCCGTTAAACCAGTGAAAGAAATCAGCATGAAAGGCATTATTCAGGGCATCTTTGGGACCTGACCATTCGGCAATCATAACTGCATCGGGATATTCGTTTTTTAATAATTCCCTTATTTCCTGCCAGAATTGAAGGGTGGCATTATCTTTAGTGTTATAAAACTGATCATTGCCCGCTACATTAGCATTTTTAACCAGGGCACCGGCCATATCGGCTCTGAAACCATCGGCACCCATGTCCATCCAAAAGCGGAGTATATTTTTCAATTCTTCACGCATAGCAAGAATGTCAGGGTGGTCGACAGGTAACATCCAGGGTTCTTCAGGTTTGGTAAAGCCAAAATTTAATGCCGGCTGACACCAGTAAAAATTACGCATAAACTGTCCGTTTCGCCGACTGTATCCTTTTATAAATGAATCCTTATATGCATCAGGAGGATTTTTCCAGGTGTTATCGTTCCAAATATACCAGTTGGTATACTTATTTGTATCCTGCTTTGCCGATTCTTTAAACCACGGATGTTCAATGGAGGTATAGCTTATTACATAGTCGAAAATAACACGGATACCTCTTTTATGAGCCTCCTCAAATAGTTTCCGTGCGTCATCATTAGTACCGTAACGGGGTGCAACTTTGTAATAATCGGAAATATCGTATCCGGCATCACAAAATGGTGATTCAAAAAAGGGATTTAACCATATAGCGTCTACACCAATACTTTTGATATAATCCAGCTTTTCAATAATCCCCTTCAAGTCGCCAATTCCATCTCCATCCGTGTCATAATATGTTTGTGGGTAAATCTGGTAAAATACCGCTGTATTTAACCACTCAGGACAATCTGGAACGATGGATTTACCTATGATAATGATTTCGTTTTCCTGACTTAATAGGCAATTCAGGGTCAGAAAAATCAGCGTAAATTGAGAAATAAAGAATTTAATTATTTTCATGGAGTTGAAATTTGGTTTTGTCTTACTCTGATAAAGTTTATCATCTACAAAGAAAAACTTCTTAATTTATTCTACTATAGGTAGCTTGTTAATGATTTAAGAGCAATTTGTAAAGTTAAAATAACGAAATTAACTCAGAAGAGCTAGGTGGAATTAGTAAATAGCTTACAAAAGTAATTCAATGGCCATAATAAGCGATCTAGAAACAAATCAGTAATGAAAGGCCTGATAATCAATATTAAGTCTTCTTTTCTAGGTTAGTAATCTAGTTAATAATTTTTTTAATTTTTTCTGTACATAATCCACTTTCATATTGTTTTTTATAATAAACTTTGCTCATTATTAAAATGTATGCTGTTAACTTATATAAAAGCTTGATTATGAAGTTAATAATTAAGTCGAAGTTATACAAAATCCTGGAGGATCTTGGGTTTAGTCAGGTCCTGGAAGGTTTTTTCCGGTTGTTTAGGTGAAGGCCATGTATACTTTTTTGGAAATGACAAAGTATACCGGATATACTGAAATCAAAAAGCGTTACGAAAAACAGGCAGGAATAAATCCGGCGATCAATCCGATAATTATTTAAAATTAATTACAGGATGAATCTGAGGCTTATATTATTTTCTCTGATACTGGCAGTTGCCCTTTTATTATTGATGCAAAAATCCTTTCGTAGTAAAATATATTACGGTTTCAGGAAATTATCCGAACACAGGCAATTACTTATTGTATTAACCGTTTTGCTGACAACACTGGTAAGTTTGATCTATCCCTACCTGAACCGGAAAATCAGGAATTTTAGGAAAAATTTATAAAAACCGGTTTCTTTTTCAGATGAGTTATACAATGAATATTTATACTATGTATTGCGAAAAAAAATAAAAAATGAAAAATACGTCCTATACAAATCATAAGAATAAAAGAAACGGCACCCAGCATATTCAGTCGCACGGACCTGTAAAAAATCTTGAAGACTACCTGCTCCCCGATTGGTGGCAGCGAATATTTAATTCAATGTATCTGAAAACCGACGCTGATGTGGTTGATGATGGTGAAATCACACGTTTCGAAGTAGATATGTTTTCGGATATCCTTAATTTAAAAGAAGATTCAACTATACTCGATCTTGCATGCGGACAAGGTAGACATGTACTTGAACTGGCCCGGAGAGGTTTAAAAAATCTTTATGGTATGGATCGTTCTCATTACCTGATTCGTAAAGCAAAACAGACCGGTACTACTGAGAAGCTTTCTGTGAACTTTAAAGAAGGCGATGCCCGTAAGCTGCCGTATCCAAATGACACATTTGACTTTGTGATGATTTTAGGAAACAGTTTCGGATATTTTGAAAGTATTGAAGATGATGTCAAAATTCTGAAAGAAATATTCCGTATACTTAAACCTTATGGACGATTTCTGATCGATGTGGCTGATGGGAACTACCTGAAAAAGCATTACAATCCCAGAAGCTGGGAATGGATCGATAAAAACCATTTTGTATGTCGGGAGCGGTCACTGGCCAAGGACGGTGAACGATTAATTTCGCGCGAGGTAATTAATAATATAAATAAAGGTGTTTTGGTTGATCAGTTCTATGCTGAAAGGCTTTATACAAAAGAGAGACTCCATGAAATACTCGGTGCAGCAGGTTTCAGCAGAATTGGTTTTCACGATAACTATAAAACCAGTTCGAAAAAAAATCAGGACCTGGGTCTGATGGAACGAAGAATTATAACAACTTCTGAAGTCATTAAAGAATGGTCGGCCCCAAAACAGAAAGTGGAAGTTAAAAATATAGTGGTTGTTATGGGCGATCCTAAAAAGCCTGATATCATTAAACCTTCCACGGTTTTCGACGAAGATGATTACAATACGATCCAGCAATTAAAAATAGCCCTGAGTTCCCTTAAAGATTACAGGTTTACTTATGTTAATAATCATAATATGCTGATAACCGACATGAATAAACTTAAGAGTAAAATCGATTATGTATTTAATTTATGTGATGAGGGATACCTGAACGATGCACGCAAAGAACTTCATGTTCCTGCTTTATTGGAAATGCTTGAAATTCCCTATACAGGTTCCAATCCGCAATGCCTGGCATACTGTTACGATAAATCGCTAATCAGAGGTATTGCACAGGAAATGGGAGTTCCTGTTGCCGATGCATTCTATATTAAGCCTGAAGATAACGTATTTGAAATGAACATAGCTTTCCCTGTTTTGGCTAAACCCAACTTTGGCGACTCAAGTTTTGGAATTACGCAGAAAAGTGTTGCCTACAATGTTGAAGAGTTAAATGATGCCATTCTTAAGATCCGTGAACAGTTTGGATATGATAAACCCTTATTGGTAGAAGAGTTACTAACAGGAAAGGACTTGACTTTGGGAATTATTGGCAATGTGCCCGAGTCATATTCCGTTTTGCCTATTGTTGAGGAGGATTACTCACAGCTTCCGGAAGGACTACCCAGGATTTGTGGTTACGAAGCTAAATGGCTGCAGGATTCACCCTATTTTCAATTGCTTCGTTCCATACCGGCCGTATTACCTGAATCAACTGAAAAGCTGATTATTGAGTATAGTTTAAAATTGGGTGAACGATTAGAATGCAGAGATTACAGCAGGTTCGACTGGCGCCTGGACAGCAAGGGAGTTCCAAAATTACTTGAGGTAAATCCGAATCCCGGCTGGTGTTGGGACGGACATCTGGCAAAAATGGCCGATGCCAGCGATATAAGTTATGCTGACATGCTTAAAAACATTCTTCAGGCCGCTGAGCTTCGTTTTAGCAATAATCTTATTCAGGCAAAGAATAGTGTAAAAAACAGTCTTTCCGTACAATCAAATTAAAATATCTACCTGTAGATATTGAGGGGAATAATTTCGGATTTTATAAGGAGGGAATGGAAATACTTTTTAGCGATTGCACTGAAAGAAGTTAGGTGAAATACATTAAATAGATATAGTAAAGAAACTTAATGATTTGATTTCAGGAGTATGCTTATTCATAAAGTGCGGGCGGTAAACCAGGTTTATCGTGAACTGGAGGAGGATATCAGGTTTTTTAAAAAAGAATCAAAACTAACATGTGTAAAGGATTGCAGTGAATGTTGCCTGAATCCTGATATCGAAGCTACGATACTCGAATTTCTTCCTGCAGCCTATATATTATTTAAAAGTGGAAAGGCCGAAGAAATATTACAACGAATTTATTCAGCAGGCGAGAACAACATTTGTATCTTTTACAATCCTTTCCTGAAAGATGAAGGATGTTCTGCTTATGAGAACAGGGGACTTATTTGTCGTTTGTTCGGATTTGCCGTTAAACTTGATAAAAACAGTCAACCGCATCTTATTAGCTGTAAAAAGATCAAATCTTCCATCCGGGAAGAGATTGTGTTGAAGCATATTAAAAAGGCACCGGTAAATTCGGCATACTACCTGAGACTTTATGGTATTGATCCTATGCTCGCCGTATCGTACTTTCCAATTAACCAGGCAATTCAAAAAGCTCTTGAGTTGGTATTATTTCATAACCAATTCAGAAGGAGGAGAAAAGCATCGTAAAGCTGCATTCCTAATACTTAATTTGAATTGAAGTAAAAAGCTAATCTCATCTGGTTTTCTTCAATTAATCTGAAATTTCGGGATAGAAAATCCGGATGGTAAAAGTTGTATTCATATTTAAAACTGCTAAATAAATTCAATAAACTTATAAATAAGTTGCATAACTTAAAAATAAGTTGTAAGTTTGAGGTGCTGATCAATTAAACTTGTAATCGGATGCTTACACTAACCAAAGCGGAAGAAAGAATAATGCAGATTCTCTGGGATATTGATAAGGGATTCATTAAAGATATTCTAGAATATTTTCCTGATCCCAAACCTCCGTATAATACCGTATCGACTATAGTAAGAGTACTCGTAAAGAAAAATTTGATTGGATTTAATGCTTATGGGGGATCCTATCAATACTATCCTCTAATTACCAAGGAACATTACAGAAAGAGTCAGATGAAGAAACTGGTTAAAGACTATTACAATAATTCACTGAAACAGGTAGTCAGCTTTTTTTCGGAAAAGAAAGATCTGGACATCAAAGAGGTGGATGAGGTGATGAAAATGCTGTTGGATATAAAGAAACAAAAAGAGGATAAGTCATGATTTCCTTTCTTTTATACCTGTTTGAAACCAGTATATGTCTTAGTATACTTTTGGGGGTATTTTTATTATTTTTTCGGCGAGAGACATTTTTTGAATTCAATCGTCACTTTCTTCTGGGAATTATGATATTCTCGCTTATTGTGCCTATTGTTCATATATCCTTCTCATCGGAGAAAATACACACAGTAGAATCGTCGGTACTGGAAATACATAAAGTCCGGTCGTATTACAGCAGGTTGATTGCACTGACCGATCCCAATTTCAGGTTATCGATTGATCAAACCTCTTATAGTAAAGCTTTTGAGGACTTTCCTGAATTGATTAAAACTGAAAATTCTTCAAACATATATTTAAACTCCGGAGAATCGGGACTTGCAGGCAATGTATCTTCGATCTCTGTCGACAGTAAGAATTATTTTCCATGGATTCGTATTATCCTGTGGATTTACCTTACTGGTATTGTATTATTCTTCTTCCGCCTGGTTGGTTTATTTTTCTGGTTGATTAAAATAATCAGGAAGAATCCACACATACGGGAAGGCAGGTTTATTATTGTTCAGCTACAGGAGGAAATCCCTCCCTTCTCATTTTTCCGATATGTGTTTGTGAACAAGGAGGTCTATGAAAAAGAAGATTTCGAAAAGATCCTTGCTCATGAATGCACACATGTCCGGCAAATACATTCTTTCGATCTTATTCTTGCGCATAGTCTGAATATACTTCAGTGGTTTAATCCTCTTGCTTGGCAACTGCAGAAGGCCATTAAGACAAACCATGAGTATCTTGCAGACAAGCAGGTAGTGGATCAGGGATTTGAGCTATTCGATTACCAATCATTACTTTTAACTCAGTTGATCAGCATTCGCTCAGTTGAACTGGTAAATAATTTTAATCTTTTATCCATTCAAAAACGAATAGCTATGATGACAAAAATTAAATCAGGTTTTGCAGCAAAACTTAAAGTATTGCTGATAGTTCCTTTTGGTATCGCTCTCTTCTTCTTCTTTGCCAACCTGACATTTAAGGGTTCCGGCAGGAGTTTTTCGAATTTTGTATCATTTAAACACATAAATGAAATATCAAAATTTCAGGGTGTCTGGGAAAATCTTGATAGGCAGTCTTATGGCCGGTTGCTGGCTTTCGGAGCAAATTCATTATCGATTCTCGAAGATGAAAGTAACCTGAAAGAGTTTAAGGCCGGTATGACGAAAGATAAAATTTCCCTCGAATTGTGGCCGGGCGAGGTTATAGAACTTGATTACGACTTCAATGGAAATGTACTTCTGATTTGGTGGAGCGACTCTGAACCTACCCGTTATAAAAAAGTACAGCAGACAAATTCGTTAACCTATGCCATCGGTTCGATTGCAAATGAAATTGATTTACCTGCAATTGCAGAATATATGCAGGTTGACTGGTCTGAATATTTCAACCTGGTGTATACAGGAAGGAAATTAATGGTTGGTCAACAGGAAGGCAACCTGGACGACATTGACAGGTTGCTTAAGAATCAGAAAGCCAGCCTGAATAAATTGGCAATGAAACGGATGACCGTTAAATTGTTCATCGATAAAGACGTGATGATGAAAGATTTGGATGTTATTTTGCAATCGCTCCGGGAAAATAATTTACTTAAGGTTGTATTTATGGCAGTTCCGAAGGGTGGGGAAGGATCTGTTTTGCTCTCACATGCTTACGGGAGAACGCTCAAGTTGCCGCCATTGGAAGGACTTGAAATTCTTTCAGATGAAGAAATTAAAGAGCGAAGTATAAGTCTTTTTACTATAGATGCATTTGATAAAAATATCTCGCCTCAGAAACTCAGGCAACAATTAATGAAGGTCATGAAGGAATCGCAAAAGTACATTACGTCCATCGAATATGATGAACAAACTAAATATTCGATTGTATTGTCTTATTACGACATGGTATTTACGCTGCTTGACGAGTTGAGGAATGAGTATGCTTTAGAGCATTTTAAGGCTGGATATAACGAAATAGCGGAATCTCAGCAGGATGAAGTAAGGAAAAGATACCCTGCTACAATAATGCTTAAAAAAGTTGGTGAAGAAGCTTCTGTTGTTGGGAATTAAAAAAACAGAGAAATGTTTTTCCATAATAAAGGCGCCTCATCTGGAGGTGCCTTTTTAAAATGTGATTGTAAAAGAAAAATGCCAGTTTGTTTTTATACTTCATTTTGCTCTTTATTTCCGAAATATCTTTCTATAATCTGCCCAACCTCATTCAGCCATAGTTTTCTCTGTTCTTCAGAACTTGTAACGACAACACTAAACATCCTGCGATAAAAAATCCTCACTCCACAGAGAAAGAAAATACAACTCTTCCAAAGTGTTTCCAGTGGATCGAGAAAAATATTTTCTTCCCTCTCCTTACTAGTATTTGAAGTGTTAAAAACAAGAGCAGTATGGGTTTTAAGCAAACCTATGGGCACTCCTTCTCCGATATCACCTTCCTGAAATTCGTAGGCAACTCCAGGTCGGAACACTCTGTCGATCCAACCCTTAAGTATCGCGGGAGGCATGCCCCACCAGTTCGGATGAATAATAATAATACCTTCAGCGGCAAGCAATTCTTCACAATGCTGGCGAATCGATTTTTGGCTGGTACTGTCTTTTAAAATTTCCTTTTCAGGCAGAACCGGTTTAAAGTTCTCTTTATACAGATCATGAAAAATTACTTTATGTCCAAGATCCTTTAAGGTCTTTTTAGCAACTCTCGCTATTGAGTGATTGAAGCTTCCTTTTGAGGGGTGTGCCAGAATTATCAGAATTGTCATATAGTAAAAATAAAAAAAAGTCCCTTCATTCAAGGGACTCTTTTTCTATATATTTCAAGAAAAAGTTTTATTATGGAAGAGTTTTACCTAGAATATAATCCTCAAGCTGCTTGATAGTATTTTTATGACTCTGAATAATTTTATTTACGATATCGCCGATAGATACAATTCCGACAAGTTTGTTGTTTTCCATAACTGGTAAATGACGTACCCGGTGATCGGTCATTATTTGCATACATTCGGTGGTAGTGGTTGTAGGTTTTACATAAAATATACGTTCCGAGAGGAGTTCACCTACCTTTGATTCTTTTGAAGATTTCCCCATTAGAATGATCTTTCTTGCATAATCGCGTTCGGAAAAGACACCAACGACTTTTCCATCTTTTTCAACCAGCAGAGCACCTACATTTTTCCCGGCCATCTTTTTCAGGGCTTCATAAACTGTGGCTTCCGGATCTATTCTCAAAACCTCATAGCCTTTTTCGTCTAGAATATCTTTTACCGAATACATAATCTGCAATTTAAGTTAGAAATATTTCATTTAATATACATCCGTAATATAGTAAAAATCAAATTCTCGTCAAAGAATTACGTAATCATTAGTGCATTGTATTTGAATAATTCAACTGATCATAGATATTTGAACCTTCTGATTTAAATTTTCTATTGTAATTTTCAGTATTATTATTA
>CAZMVE010000100.1:0-10961 GCA_964569585.1 uncultured Bacteroidales bacterium
CTTATGTCAGCCAGAGTTCGTGTAAGGTTTGCTCCAAGTCCAACAGGTCCGCTTCATATTGGCGGTGTGAAAACTGCCTTACTAAACTATTTATTTGCAAAAAAAAGGAAAGGCGATTTTATTTTACGGATTGAAGATACTGATAGAACCCGATTGGTTCCGGGTGCTGAGAAATATATTCTCAATTCATTAAAATGGCTTGGCTTAAATCCTGATGAAGGTTTTGGAGTTAAACACACAAAAGGACATTGTAGATCTTATCGTCAGTCAAAAAGGCACTGTTATAAAAAATATGCGTTGAAACTACTTAAATCTGGATGGGCTTATTATGCTTTTGATACACCTGAAGATTTAGAAAGAATACGCTCTGAATTTGAATCAAAAAATAAAAAATTTTCATATGATTATCATACGAGAACTACAATTAAGGAATTAAAAAATTCACTTAATTTGGGTGAAAGTGAAACTAAAAAAAGAATAGCATCTGGTGAACCTTATGTAATTCGTTTTAAAATGCCTAAAAAGAAAAAAATACCTGCACGGGATATTATTCGCGGTGACATACAGTTCAATACCTCCACGCTTGACGATAAAGTTATTTTTAAATCGGACGGCTTGCCTACCTACCACCTGGCCAATGTGGTCGACGATCATCTGATGCAGATAACGCATGTAATACGGGGTGAAGAATGGTTACCTTCATTACCTCTCCATATTATGCTTTACAGGGCTTTTGGCTGGGAGGATGAGATGCCGCAGTTTGCCCATCAGTCGCTTATTCTGAAACCCAGCGGACAGGGTAAGCTCAGCAAACGTGACGGCGATAAGTTTGGTTTTCCTGTATTTCCCCTGGAGTGGAAATCACCCTCCGGCGAAATTTCTTCAGGATACCGCGAAGCGGGATACTTTCCCGAGGCGGTGGTGAATATCCTGGCCATGCTGGGTTGGAACCCCGGTACCGAACAAGAGGTTTTTACCCTGAAGGAATTGATTCAGGCTATATCGCTGGAGAGAGTGACAAAGGCCGGCGCACGTTTCGATCCTGAAAAAGCGCACTGGTTCAACCAGCAGCATCTGCAAATGAAATCCAATGCCGAACTGGCAAAATTGTTTGATAAGCTTTTGGTGCAAAAAGGGATTCACAAAGACCAGGCTTATATCGAAAAAGTAGTGGGGATGGTGAAAGAGAGAGCCGTCTTTGTAAATGATCTGTGGGATCAATCGTCCTATTTCTTTGTAGCGCCTGACAGTTATGATGAGAAAACCCGTAAAAAGTTCTGGAAAGAGGATACTCCGAAAATTGTTTCCGAATGTCAGAGAATTATCCACTCCGTTGAATCGTTTACTTCACAGGAATTGGAAGAAAAAATAAAGGGTTGGGTAGAAAGCAGGGAGCTGGGCTTTGGCAAAGTAATGAATCCGCTTCGCCTGGCAATTGTAGGGGCTTCCATGGGGCCACACCTGTTTGACATAATGGAAATGATTGGCAGGGAGGAAACCCTGGAAAGGATTAACCGGGCGCTTGCAGAATTATAACAGCCATACTATTGACCATGCTAATCGATATTCACCGACATGCTAAAGATACCGGGGCAGCCGATGTGGTTGTCCGTAACCTCTTTCATTCACAGAAAGAGGAAATTGAAACCGGACACTGGTACAGTATGGGTTTGCATCCCTGGCAGGTGAACGAAAAATCGCTGGCAGACGATATTCAAAAAGTCAGGGAAACGGCCGCACGTCCTCAGGTTATAGCTGTTGGGGAAGCAGGTCTTGATAAGTCGATTGATACCCCCCTCGATATTCAGTTCAGGGCATTTGAGGCTCAGGTGGCGATAGCAGGAGAAATGAATAAACCCATGATCATTCATTGTGTAAGGGCCTACAACGAGGTATTTACCACAAAATTAAAACTGAAACATTCAAAGTCTTGGATAATTCATTGGTTTAATGGAACCCGGGAAATGGGAGAACAAATGACGGCTAAGAATTTCTACTTGTCTTTCGGACATATGCTTTTCAATGATCGAAGCAAGGCTTATCATGCATTTCCGTACATTCCCATTGATAGGATCTTTCTCGAAACCGACGATGCGAATTATTCAATAGGCCAGGTGTATGAGAAGGCAGCTCAGTTGAGAAGGACAGATATAAAGGGATTGCAGCAGCAGATACAAAAGAATTTTACTCAATGTTTTGGAATCGAACTATGAACGATGACAATTGGACATGCAGGACCGAGTTGCTTATCGGAAGCGATAAATCGAAACTACTGAAAAAGGCTCATGTATTGGTGGCAGGACTGGGTGGTGTCGGGGGATTTGCTGCTGAACAACTATGCAGGGCAGGAATTGGCAGACTCACACTAATAGATAACGATGTGATCCAGACCTCAAACCGGAATCGGCAGCTGGCTGCTCTTATTTCTACACAAGGCAGGTTGAAGGTGGATGTCATTGCAGAAAGGCTGAAGGATATCAATCCGGAGATTGAGCTGGAAAAACACGCTAAATTTCTGAATGAGGAAAACCTGCCTGCCTTATTTCGTCAGTCGTACGATTTTGTTATCGATGCTATCGATACACTTACGCCAAAAGTATTATTGTTGAAGGAAGCCGTCCAATCCGGCCAGAGAGTTGTCAGTTCCATGGGGTCTGGAGGGAAAACCGATCTTTCAAAAATCAGGGTTGATGATATAGCGGACTCACATCACTGCAAATTTGCCTATATGGTTCGCAAGTACCTGCACAAATACGAAATTTACAAAGGGATTACCGTAGTGTATTCTCCTGAATCCGTCAGAAGAGAGACTGTCGTTGAAACCGATGGCACCAATAATAAACGTTCTCTGGTAGGAACTATCTCCTATATGCCGGCTGTTTTCGGATGCTATTGCGCGGCTGAAGTCATTAAAGGAATAATTGCTACGTCATCCTGATGTTTCGGACATGACTTACATTCAGGCGCAGTAACTAAAAATTCCCGCCGATTTCAAAGGAAGTCAACGGGAATTTGGTAATATATATATGTTAAAAGAGGAGAGACCTTATACTTCGGAAGTAACAAGCTCTACCTGCTTGACATCGAAAACATAATACTTTCTGGCTAAACCAATCATTTCAAAAACTTTCGGTTCGACGTTCTTTAGTACCAGCTTTGAGTTGAATTTTTTACCCAATCGGCACAGAAAATTCAGTGTATCGATGATTTCGTTATCAATGGAATGAATACCATTCAGATCAATCTCCATCGTCGTATCCCGTTTTGTGATAAGATCCTTAAGGTATTCCCGGATAAAATCGAACTTAAAACTTAACAGGGCTTCCTGATCTTTAAAAGAAACACGTATCTGTCGCACTGCAAGTCTTTCAATCTGTATGTTGGCGGTTTCTTTCATTTCTTCCTTTTTACTATTCCTGTTTATACTCATGCAACTTTAATGCCTGCCGGGTCTCTTTTTAAAAATTCGTAGGACACCAAACTGCTAAGATGTCCTACGAATGCAAAGTTTGCCGAAAAAATCACCTAAAATGCCCTAACAAAACTCTACTGTTATAATAACTTCATGATGAAGTGTTACAATCAACATCATTCAGTATACACCTTTGCATAAATGATGCAGAAACTTCCGAAAGGTTGCGTCAGGTAAGCCCGATTTTTATAATCCGGATTATACCCTATTAAATAAGATAATTTTAGGGAGTCAGCTTAAAAATCACCATAGGATCTGTTGCCTGGAAAAGTGGCGCGAATGGGAATATTTTGAAGATTTAAAGTGAGTTTTCAGGAAAGTTTACTATCTTGTAAGTGCCTATATGACCTTAAATAAGCGATAATTGCTTATATTTAATATGTTTTGTTAACTTTCCCGGTTTAGCCGCGAAAGGAATGGGATATATTTTCAATGTACTAACTTTAATATATGACCGGGGTCTGTAGGAGTTTTTGTAAAGTTTTGTTTTTATCACTTGCAGGTTTATTACTACTTGCTCCTGATGTTCATGGTCAATCTTCAAATGATCTTCTTTTTGAAAGTATCTACCAGGGTAATAACAACTCATTTGGTATTGTTGAGGATATTCAACAGGATACTTTCGGATTTATCTGGATAGGAGCTAAAGATGGTTTATTTCGATACGATGGTATACAAATTACCAGTTATTTTAACGATCGGAGCGATACCACCAGTCTCAGCAATAATGTAGTTCGCGATATTTTCATCGATAGTCGGGGTACTATGTGGGTCGGGACCGAGAATGGGTTAAATCGGTATATACCCCAGTATAATTGTTTTCAACGATACTATTCCGATCAGGATAATCCTGAAAGTCTGGCAGGTAATAATATTCGCAGAATTATCGAAGATAAAAAGGGCAATTTATGGATTGCCACGCTTAGCGGAGGTGTTTGTAAGTATGATGTTAATGCCTCTCGCTTTGTAAAAATCGGAGAGATTGTTAACCCTGAAAATATCGGTCATTCAGTGGATTCCAGGACAATTTATATCGATAGCCATAATACGGTCTGGATAGGAACGGTGGATAAGGGTGTTTTGTTTTTTACCCCGGGTGAACTTAAGCTCCATCAGCTGCCATACGGCAAGGCCGATGGTAAACACGTATCCGGACAGGATATCCGCGCAATTGTTGAAGATTTAGAGGGCAAAATATGGATAGGAACCAACGGTAAGGGCATAACCTGTTATAATAAAGCCGATGAATCGTTTACCTACTATAACTCACAGGCAAAAGGAACTCACCGTTTAAGTTCCGATGTGATATGGAATTTGTATATTGATTCGGAACAAATTCTATGGGCATGTACTGACGGAGGAGGGCTACTCAGATTCAATTCAGGGGAGGATTCATTCACTGCTTACAGAAGTTCGGTCAACGAACCGAAAAGTATCAGTTCCGATGTGGTGAGGGTATTTTATGAAGATAATGCGGGCAACTACTGGATCGGCAATTTTAACGCCCCTATAAATTATTGCAATACACACAGGAAGAAATTTCATTTGTTACGTGACTTTGATCCATCGGCGGATAGTAAGAATCAGAACAAGATCACCTCAATGCTCCGCGATTCGGAGAATACCCTGTGGATCGGTACCGATGGTGCGGGACTTTACAACTATACTCCGGAGAATAAAACTTTCAAAAACTATAGCTCGAGACCCGGCGATCCCGGGAGCATTCGTAATAATAAGCCGCTCTGTATGGTTGAGGGCCCTGAGGGAAATCTCTGGATAGGGCTTTTTGAAGGAGGCCTGAGCTGCTTCAAAAAAAAGGGAAAGAAATTCGTTAACTATTTCTTTGATGGTACGGGCAATACTCCTAAGTCCACACAGATCTGGGATATTCTGATCAATGGAAACATACTCTGGATGGTAGGAAATCAGGGAATTGAAAATTACAATCTTGCCACCGGCCTGTTCAATCATAATCCATTCCCCAAGTATCCTGAACCTATTTATAGCGCCTGGAACCTGATGCTCGACTCAAAGAGCCGGCTTTGGATAGGGACGATTAACGGCTTATTTGTTTACGACCGGGACAAGGATACATTGAACCATATGTTGTCCGATGCCAGAAACCTGAAAAGTCTTTCTGAGAATTGGGTGCTGAATATTTATGAAGACAATGAAAATCGTATTTGGGTAGGTACAAACGGCGGAGGCCTGAACTTATGGAAGGGAGCGAATGAATTTGAGTGTTTTACATTAAAGGAAGGGCTCTCAGGTAATGTGATCAACGGAATTCTTTCCGATAGTACCGGAAATCTGTGGATCAGCACGAACGGAGGTATATCAAAGTTCAATACCGACAGCATTCGGTTCACGAATTTCGATTCACAGGACGGACTTCAGGGGAACCGGTTTACCATTAATTCCTGCTATAGCGATAATGCCGGAGCCCTGTATTTCGGAGGCATTAACGGACTGTCGTATTTCCATCCTGAAGAAATCTTGAAAAACGATTTTATCCCTCCCATAGTTATTACCGGGCTGGAATTATTTGACGACCCCGTTAAAAAGCAGGATACTAAGACACAATATATGAGTAACATATTGTATCAGGATGAGATCCATCTATATCCCGGGCAACTGATTTTTACCATAAAGTTTGCTGCGCTGAATTACTCACATTCGCACCGGAATCAATACAAATACAAACTCGAAGGATTTGACGATAACTGGAATGAGGTAGGAAACCAGCACTGGGCGACTTATACCAGCCTGCGCCCGGGAAAATACACTTTTAGGGTTATAGGATCGAACGATGATCAGAGTTGGAACTATAAAGGAACGGCACTACGTGTTATTGTGTACCCTCCCTTCTATCTTACCTGGGCGTTTAAAATTTTACTGATCGTACTTTTTATTCTGGCCTTGGTTTCAGGCTACAGATTGCGGGTGGGAAGAATACGGAGGCTGAATAGCAGGCTTTCAAAACTGGTTTCGGAGCGTACGCATGAGTTGGAAATACGCAACCGGGAGATAGCTTCACAAAACGACGAGCTGGAAAAACACAGGAGCCGGCTCGAAGAACTGGTCAGGGAACGTACTCAGGACCTTGTGGTTGCTAAAGAGAAGGCCGAGGATAGCGACAGATTGAAGACCGCCTTTCTTGAGAATCTGAGTCATCAGATACGCACTCCTATGAATGCCATCATCGGATTTATCAACCTACTGACAGAAAATATCGATGATAAGAGAAGTCGCGAGTACTATTTGCGGATCATCAATGAAAGCGGACGCAGCATGCTACGGCTTATTGAGGATATTATTGATTTCTCGCATATGCAAACCGGCCAGCTTCAACCGGAATATGCCGAATGCCATGCGGACAAGTTGATCAGGGAGCTGGTAAGTACCAGCAGGGAGCGTGCTTCACGTCTCAATCCTTCCTTAAGTATAATGACCGATTTACCCAAGGATGGACTCATCATGTATACCGATGAGAAGAAACTTCGGCAGATATTTTCGAAGCTGATGGAAAATTCGATGAAATACACGGAGAAAGGGTATATTAAAATTGGAGTATCGGAACAGGAGAAGGAGAGTATTACCTTCTTTGTAGAGGATACCGGCATTGGTATCGAGGCGGAATATATCGATAAAATTTTCGACCGGTTTTTTACACTGGAAGAGGAGGAGGAACCGGAAAACTTCAGAGGATCTGGGCTGGGACTTGCCTTCGCCAAACTGGTCACGGAAATGCTGGGAGGTAGGATATGGGCCGAAAGTAAAAAAGCCGAAGGATCGACCTTTTACTTCAGGCTGCCATTTATGCAGGTACTCTCCGGACCCAGTCCATTGCAGAAAACCGACGGAAAGAAGTATTACTGGCCCGGCAAGACGTTGCTGGTAGCCGAAGATGAAGAATCGAACTACCTGCTTATCGAAGCCATTCTTAAGGATGCGGGTGTTACGCTGATACATGTTAACGATGGTATGGAGTTGCTGGAAAAATTAAATGCTGAAACAGGTATCGACCTGGTGCTGCTTGATATAAAAATGCCCCGTATGAGCGGTACTCATGCCATGAAGATCATCCGCGAGAATTACCCCAATGTACCCGTTGTTGTTCAGACCGCCTACGATAAGACAAGCCATCGTGAGCAGTGCAAAGAATTGGGATGCAACGAATTCCTGGTAAAACCCCTTCGCAAAAAGGAGGTGCTGGAAGTGTTGGGTAAGTATTTGGGATGATTATGAGCTAGTTGAAGTAATTAAATAATTCTTACATTTTAAACAGGCTCTCAATACATGTTGTTTCGTTGTTCCATGAGTTCTTCATCCGAAATATAATCGTCATAATCCATGAGTTTATCAATCATTCCTTTGGGAGTAATCTCAATGATCCGGTTGCAAACCGTTTGAATAAACTCATGATCGTGAGATGACATCAGAATATTCCCTTTGAACTTTATGAGGGTATTGTTAAATGACTGGATTGATTCAAGATCGAGGTGATTGGTTGGTGTATCCAGTATCATGACATTGGCATTACGGATCATCATGCGGGCAATCATACAGCGGACTTTCTCACCACCTGAAAGGACACTGGCTTTTTTGAAAATTTCTTCTCCCGAAAAGAGCATTTTACCCAAAAAGCCACGGAGATACAATTCACTGGTATCTTCCGAATACTGTGCCAGCCAATCCACAAGACTCAGGTCGTTCATAAAAAACTTTTCGTTTTCCAGAGGCAGGTATGCTTTAACAATAGTTTGTCCCCATTCAAAGGTACCCTGGTCGGGAGTTTCATGACCCTTCAGAATTTCAAAGAGGGCAGTCATGGCCCGTGTATCCTTTGACAGGAAAACAATTTTATCGTTTTTATTTACAGTGAAATTGAGATCTTTAAAAAGAGTTTTTTCTTCAATACTTTTAGTAAGGTCCTGTACCTTTAAAATGTTATTTCCCGGTTCCCGTCCCGGAGTGAAAATAATGCCTGGATATTTTCGTGTTGAAGGTTTTATTTCTTCGATGTTAAGCTTTTCAATCATTTTTTTGCGGCTGGTGGTCTGTTTACTCTTGGCTACATTGGCATTAAAGCGGGCTATAAATTCCAGTAATTCCTTTTTCTTCTCTTCTGCCTTTTTATTTTGGTTGAGTTGCTGCCTTAAGGCCAACTGGCTCGATTCGTACCAAAAACTATAATTCCCGGCAAATAATTGCACTTTACCAAAATCGATGTCGACCGTATGGGTACAAATGGAATCCAGAAAGTGCCTGTCGTGTGAGGCTACCAATACCGTACTCTCAAAGTTGGAGAGATAATTTTCCAGCCAGTTTACTGTTTCCAGGTCGAGGTCATTGGTAGGCTCATCAAGCAGAAGGTTGTCAGGTTTACCATACAGGGCTTGGGCCAGGAGGACTTTCACTTTCTCTTTCCCGCTTAGTTCCTTCATTAACTTAAGGTGTAGTTCATCTTTAATTCCCAATCCACTCAACAGAATAGCAGCATTGCTTTCAGCATTCCAACCATCCATTTCGGCAAATTTCGTTTCCAATTCCGAAGCTCTTATTCCATCCGCGTCAGAAAAGTCCACTTTGGCATACACGGAATCTTTTTCATTTATAACCTTCCAAAGTTCTGAGTGCCCCATCAATACCGTAGTAAGCACAGAATAATCGTCGAACTCAAAATGGTTTTGACGCAATACAGATAACCTTTCACCATGCCCAATGATAATGGTTCCTCTGGTGCTTTCAACCTCGCCATTCAATATTTTAAGTAAGGTAGATTTCCCGGCGCCGTTTGCTCCAATAATTCCATAGCAATTGCCGGGAGTAAATTTCATATTAACATCCTGAAACAAGATGCGTTTTCCGAACTGCAAGCTAAGGTCCGAGACTGTTATCATTTATAAGGAGTGTTGTATGTATAAGTTATATATTATTCCTTTTATGTGTATAAACTCCAAAGTAAGCTTTAGAATTTACAAACATAGCAGAGCTTTGAGGTACCTGGCTACCAACAAGACAGGTTATACCCTCCGTCTTTGATGGAATTGTTCAACCATAATTTTCGATAAACCAAAGGTTTTCGAAAATTTAGTTTTACGAAGTAAAAGCCTGCAAAAGTATTCAATTATTCTGAAGAGTTACCGAATTTAAAATTTAAGTGAGGGACTCCCGCTCCGTTGGGGCTTATGCAGGATTCATAAAAGTCATTTCAAGCAACTATCTGAAAGAATAAAAACATTGGCCCTGTCATTACTCTTCGTCCATAACAGCAATTATTTGGGAACCGGCCTATAAATTAACTTTTTAAAAAGCAAATCTAAAATTCAAAGGACAAGATAATGATCACCAGAACCTATTAATGATAACTATATTTTGAAAAAAGGATATTTCTCACTATTTTATGTCTGATTTCACTCGGTTTTTAATGGTAATCATTAGAAACAGCTCAGTTTTCTTACTAAATTTCGATGTTTAACCAAAAATGGCAATTCATTATATCCAGCAAAACATGTTGCCATAAAAAACAAAGGAGGTAATGATGAAAGGAAAAATGCTTTATTCATTTGTATCGTTTATAGTTATGACTGTTTTAATTTTCAGCTGCAAAAAAGACGATCCAGACGATAGTGACTCCAATAAGTACTCGATAGGAGGGACAGTTGAAGGCTTGATTGGATCAGGACTCGTTCTTCAAAACAATAACAGCGATGACCTTCCCATTTCTGAAAACGGAACATTTACATTCTCCACCCGGCTTGACGATAGCACTGAATACGATGTTACAATTGAAACTTATCCTGAAGGACAAACATGTTATATTGAAAATGGAAGCGGAATGGTTGACGGAGCTAATGTGACCGATGTCAACGTTGTCTGTCAGACACCTGCAATAACAGGCAACTGTTCTAATGGAAGTATTGAGTATTACCATGAACTTGCTAATGATTATGAGGGGTTTCATGAGGAAATAAGCGTTTCCGGAACTGTGCCTTTTACATGTGACAACAACGGAAATCTAAGTGGTACCGGAACAGTAGGTATAACTGTAAGTGGAACCATCATAACAACATGCCTGGAAAGTGTATTTTCAGGTAGTGCAACCATGAATGTTACTTTAACCGGTTCATTGGCCAACTCTCAGGTTATTGTTAATCTGGATGAAATCTGGTATGTAGGTTCTCCGATGGCTAGTGGTACTTCAACAGATATCTGCAATCCGGATACTCAACCCTTCAATTTTCCCTTAGTAGAAGTAGCAATATCACACACCCTGACATTTCCTAATATTGATGGATACATCATTCAACGACCTTATGTTGGTGCTGGTGGCTCCGGATATTATAGCTGGACTCTGACTATTCACTAAAATCCGGCCCGAAAAAACAAGCTTGTGAGTCATTACAAGCCTGTATACAGACGGATAGACGAAACATTATGGGCCTAGTAATCTGGGTTAATAATCTTTCGTATCCTTGGAACTTAG
>CAZMVE010000101.1:0-8753 GCA_964569585.1 uncultured Bacteroidales bacterium
AAAATTTATTTAAGTCCTAGCTTCAGTTTTACCAGAGGAAGAATATCCTGAGAATCGGGTGAGCTGTATACTATTCCACCCATAGCTGAATCAAAAATATAGG
Organism: uncultured Bacteroidales bacterium; assembly: GCA_964569585.1. Classification (GTDB taxonomy): domain Bacteria; phylum Bacteroidota; class Bacteroidia; order Bacteroidales; family UBA10428; genus UBA10428. The sequence goes on from CAZMVE010000101.1 coordinate 104, forward strand.
TAAATCCGTTTTCTTGAGCTACAGCATTAACAGCATTAAGTGCAGATTCCTGTACAGGAGTAAAAAGTTCAACTCGCTTTTTCTGCAGATCCTGTTGTGCTGTTTGTTCAAAAACCTGTATCCTGTTTTGCAGGTCCTCAAGCTCAGCTTCCTTTGTTGCACGGGCCAAATCGCTGAGAGTGCCGGCCTCCAATGCCTTTCGATAGGCTTCATACTTTCTGTTGAACTCAACAGACATTTCTTCAAGAACAGCTTCGTGATCACTGGCAATACTTTCCAGTTTTTTCTGAGCACTATCACTGGCAGGCATTGAGCTTAAAAGCTCCTGGCTGTCAATATGACCCAGTTTAAGTTTTTGCTGTGCACTCAATACTAAAGTAGAAAACGCAAAAGCAAGAAGGAGTAAAGGTTTTACAAATTTTTTCATAACTCTAATTAAATATTACAGGGCACAAATGTATAAAATTAATTTGTATAACCTAGTCTTTTCAAAACCTCGTCACTTACATCGTAACGGGGATTTGTGTACAGCATTGTGGGCCCACTGGAGGAATCGAATATAACTGCATAGCCATTTTCATTGGCAACTTCTTTAACTGCATTATATACTTCATCCTGAATGGGTTTTATCAACTCCTCACGTTTTTTAAACAAGAAGCCTTCCTGACCAAAATAATCGTTCTGCAATTTTTTTGCCTCACGCTCTTTAGTAATAATTTCTTCTTCGCGTTCCGATTTCATATCGTCGGTCAATAAAACCTTCTCGCCCTGATAATCGCGATACATTTTATCGATTTCTTCGTATAAAACGCGTATCTCGCCTTCATACTGTTCCGATAATTTATCAATTTCGTCCTGTGCGGCTTTATATGACGGAATATTATTCAGAATATAATCTGAATCGACAAAAGCATATTTTTGAGCCCATGCAGAAATAGAAACTGCACTTACCAGTAGTATTATCGATGCAACTTTTTTCATATTGATTAATTTTTTATTTCTGTATTACAAATTTCATACCGATATGGTTTATTAGAATTGTTGTCCGAGAACAAAATGCCATTGATGCTTATGTGGACCTGCAAAAGGTTCGGAATTGCTTGGATCAAAGCCGTATCCCCAGTCAACACCCAATAAGCCGAACATAGGCAGAAAAGCACGTACTCCCAAGCCAGCCGAACGTTTTATAGCAAACGGATTGAATTCGCCCCAGGTACGCCATGCATTACCCCCTTCAAGGAAGACCAATCCGTAAATAGTAGCTGATGGATTAAGCGAGAAGGGATACCTTATTTCCATATAGTACCGGGAATAAATATTTGCATCAGGCGATCCATACCTGGAATTCGGATAGTAAGTTTTCGGTGAGATACTTCCATTCTCATAACCGCGTAAAGCAACAACATCGGTACCTGTAAGATCATAGCCAGATAATCCGTCGCCGCCTACTTCGAATTTTTCAAAGGGTGGTGGCCCCAAATTCTTGTTATACTCACCAAGATAACCAAATTCTGCATGCAGGGCTAAAACAAGTTTTTGCACCAAAGCTAAATACCAATTCCCTTTGAAGTTCCATTTATGAAATTCAACGTTCTGGTATTTCTCTTCTGCATCCATATCGCTGTAGTCAAGATTCTGAAAGAGTGAATAGGGTGGCGTAACACGCAGACTTAATGACAATGACGATCCACGACGGGGGTAAATCATTTGGTCCTGCGAACTTCTGGAAAAAACAGTTTTAAAAGTTAACAGATTAAAATTGCCATTATACAATGGACCCACTGTGAAATTATTCAGGTGATATTGCTGATAAGAGAGCTCATTGTACAGTGAAAAATAATCATCAGGCCATTTGAGCCGGCGGCCTAAACCTATAGAAGCTCCAATATTACGGAAAAAAGGATCATTTTCATCGAAGGAATTATAATCAGAATAACTTGTGGTATAACGCGATTTCGAGTAATATAATGATACCGAAAAGGAGTTAGGTTTTTTACCACCAAACCAGGGTTCGATAAAACTGATATTGTAACCATGATACCTTTTACCGGAAGCTTGTGCTTTAATCTGAAGAGTTTGTCCGTCGCCGCTGGGTACAGGCCTCCATGCTTTTTTATCAAAAAAGCGGCTCATCGAAAAGTTCGAAAACCGGATCCCGATAGTTCCCATGAATCCATAGTAACCTCCCCAACCACCTGAAAGTTCGAGTTGGTCGTTGGCTCTTTCTTCCAGTGCATATTCAATATCGACAGTGCCATCGGCTGCATGAGGAATGGGATTTGGTGCAATAGTTTCCGGATTAAAATGTCCCAGAGTAGCTAATTCACGAACCGAACGGATAATATCCGATCGTGAAAATAACTCGCCCGGGCGGGTATACAATTCACGCCGGACAACATGCTCATTTGTTTTAGTATTTCCGGAAATAATAATATCATTCAAAGTTGCTTGTTTGCCCTCATAAATACGCATTTCCAGATCGACTGAGTCATTTTCAATGTTGGCTTCTACAGGATTGACGTTAAAAAACAAATACCCATTATCCATATACAATGAAGTAATTGCATCCTCATCGATTGTAAGCCGCTCGGTTAATTGTTTCTGATCGTATAATTCACCGGGTTTCATTCCCAGAATAAGCCCCAAAAATTCCGATGTATATTTTGTATTGCCCACCCAGGTAATACTACGGATATAGTATTGGTTACCTTCAAATAGTACCAGTTTGATCTTTACCCTTTTAGAGTTCACAGCTATCACTTCCTCAGTTATAATCTTGGCATCACGATATCCGTGTTGATTATAGAATTCAATCAGTTTCTTTAAATCTGCTTTATAGTCTTCTTCAATAAGCTTTGATCCTTTGAATATGTTCCAATCGCGTTGCTTGGTTTTTTTCAGGACGCGCCGGAGCCGCCTGGCGCTATAATCTTTATTCCCTTCAATGATAAGTTCCTCTATTTTAACGCGGTTACTTTTGTTGATCCTGATAAAAAGATTTACCATATTGGCATTTGCTGTATCATCCTCCATTTTCAGATCGACGCCAACATTTAAAAAACCTTTGTCACGAAAATGCCTTTTAATAATGATGGAAGTATTGTTTAGAATATCCTCGGTTATCTGAGTTCCTCTGCGGATATTGATTTTTTCTTCAATATCACCTTTTTCTGTTTTATTAATTCCTGAGATAATTAATTGATTCAACCGGGGTTGTTCACGGAGTTGGATTTCAAGATAAACCTTATTATCCTCAAATTTAGTTGCCAGAATTGTAACATCGGAAAATAAACCGTGTTTCCAATACTTACTCACAGCCTCGGAAATTTCAGGTCCGGGTATTTTTATCTTCATTCCCTTACTTAAGCCGGATATGGTAATCAAATGCCCCGGTTGAAGAAATTTAACCCCGGTGACCTGAATATCGGCAATAACATATTCACGAGATCGTGTATAATCCAGTACTTCATACCGGGATGTATCATAGATGGTTTGAGCTGATAATCCCATACCTATCCATACAACAATTAATGTTACTATATACTTTCGCATTCCTGCTTCAACTATTTACTTTTACATCTGTGGTTATTTGTTCGCTGATCTTTCCAAAGCGCCGTTCACGGCATTGATAATCGGCAATTGCCTTGTAAAAATGTTCACGTCTGAAATCGGGCCAAAGGGTTGGGGTAAAATATAATTCCGTATATGCAATTTGCCACAATAAATAATTACTGACACGGTATTCTCCGCTGGTTCGGATAAGCAATTCCGGGTCGGGAATTTCGGCTGTATTCAAATACGATTCAAAAACATTATTTGTTATTTGTTCATTATCTATTATACCCTTTTTCACATCCCTGGCTATTTTCTTTACTGCCTCTATAATTTCCCACCGGGAACTGTAGCTTAGGGCAACAATTAAATTCAGGCCTGTATTGTTCTGTGTTTTTTCAATCGCTTCTGATATATGAGAGGCAACTTGTTCCGGCAACGACTCAACATCACCAATGGTTCTGAGACGTACATTATTATCGAGAAGAGTTTTGGTTTCGTTATTGATTGTAGCTACAAGAAGTGACATTAAGGCATCTATTTCAGTTCTTGGCCTGTTCCAGTTTTCTGTTGAGAATGCATAAAGGGTTAAATACTCTATGCCAAGTTCTCCGGCAGCTTCAACGGTTTCACGAACAGCGGTAATGGCATTTCTATGGCCATAAATTCTCGGATTTCCCTTTTTCTTAGCCCATCGGCCATTCCCATCCATTATAACAGCTACATGCCGTGGTAACCTTTTCAAATCAAGCTGTTCCTTTGAAATCATGATTTATTATGAAGACTAATTATACGCCGGACAATCGGCTGCAAATTTAACAAACTTATAGCTAATAAAAAGTCCAAAGAAAGAATACCAGTCATTATTATTTACTAATGTATGATCAAGGAGATTGGGTATATTATCAATATCATTGATAAATGTTTTTCTGAAACTCCATTCGGCCCCCGTACTTAAACGTTTGGTTAAATTTATTTTAAATCCAACTCCAAAGGGTATGATCAATGAATTACTACTTCCCAAAAATAAAGCATACCCTAAACCACCTGCAACATATACTGAATTTAAAAAACCACTTTCACCTGTAATATAGGGCATGAAATTGAATTCCAATTGTCCGCAAAAATCCATAACTGTGTTTGAGAAAGTTTCTGGTGCACGATCTGTTAAGGTTCTTTCCGGGAAATCATTATCACTACCTTTCAACTTTCCATACAACCCGCTAATTCGCACTGCATACCGTTTATTAATATTCACCCGGAAAAAACCGCCAAAGGCAGGAGATGGGCTATAAAACTGGCGCGTTGGATTAATCTCACCATTGTAATAGGTCACTCCACCTAATAATCCATAGTCAGTAAGACGTTGTGCTCTCGAATCCGGATTAAGGAATACGAGTAAAAAAAGTAAAAAGAAAATGTATTGTTTCATGTAATAAATCTTCTGATACACATATTGAAACGAAAATAGAATCTTTTTTAGCGTACAAGATCAAAAATTTTCTTAAAAAAACATAAAAGAAAATTATGAAGATTGAAAGTTCTATTCAAGAGCTTCCTTTTTCGAACGGGGTCGCCTCTTGCTAGCCTTTGATTTCCTTTTTGGTTTTGCAGCCCAGAATTCTTTATCTAAAAACGTAGGCAAGCCACGGCGGGTAGTTTCCAGCCGATATCCGACAGAAATATTTACAAAATAGTATACATCGTTATGTTTTGAATCCTGAGTTTGTTTGTATCCATCAATATAGTCAGTAAGAGAAATTCTGTAACCCAATTCGGTGTTAACCAGCCAACGATCGTCAATAATATATTTTAAACCTATTCCAAAAGGTATAACGGCCCCAAAATTATTATTTTTAATACGGTCGTAAGGCAATGGATCGGGTATATTTACGATAGCCCTGGAATATACAGCTCCAATGCCAGCAAAGCCGTAAGCTCCGAACGACATATAATTATTTAACATCCCACGCCGGTTAAACATGGCCGCCGACTTATACCGCCGTTCCTCGGCAAGAAAATAGAATTCTCCCTGTACAGAAAATTCACCAAGAATAGTACTATAGTTACGTCCACGGTCGTTTCTTGAATTCTCATCCGTGCCATTTCCAAAAGCCAGGATACCATTTAACTTTAACGCATACACAGGATCAAGCCGATATCTTATGTACAAAGGAAAAGCCAGCCTGGTTTCATCAATCTTTATGTCCTTAAGACCAAACCAATTCTTTTCATCGATAGTGCCTCCAATGTCGCCAAAAATTTGTGTCATACCGACACCTCCCCCAATTTCATACCGACGAAGTTTCCATCGCTGACCCAACACAGGTTTTACAACACCAATTGCCAGTACCAGTATGAGTAAATATCTAATTTTCAATTGAGTCGCCATCGCTATGTATCCAACTTGATAATCCCTGTTATATGATAAATGTACACCTTTTCAATTAAATAAAAAACTTGAAATTATTTTCGCTAGTTCCTGATATCAGCCCCCCACATCAATTTATTTCTTAATGTAGCAAAATAATTATTAAACGGGAGTTTTACTATCCTTAATTTAAAAGGAGCTTTTTTTATATAGAACTTATTGTGTTTAACATTCATTACTTCAGTGCGGTTATCAACTGATACAAGAAAATTACCACTGCGTGAAGAAACCTCAAGCTTGATTTCAACCACATCGGGAATAACGAGTGGGCGAACAGTTAAATTGTGCGAAGCAATTGGAGCGATTACGAAATTGTCAGAACCAGGTAAAACAATGGGTCCCCCAACACTCATACTATATGCCGTTGAACCGGTTGGAGTAGAAATTATCAAACCATCGGTCCAATAGGTGTTCAGATATTCATTGTTCAGGTAGGTATCAATAGTAATCATATTAGTATCCTTCTTCTGGATAGTAGCATCGTTGAGTGCAAAATTATAGGATCCGAAAGGATTAGCATCCGATACCAGAGTAAGCAACATTCGACTTTCCAATTCGTAATTTCCATCCAAAATCGCATCAAGCGCCTCCGAGATTTCTTCTTTCGAAATGTTGGCTAAAAATCCCAGCCGACCCGAGTTCAGGCCAATAACAGGAATAGAAAAGTTTTTTAAATACACAATGCTTTCAAGAAAAGTACCATCACCGCCAATACTTACTAAAAAGTCAGTATCTAACGTAGCATCGTTATCGGCCTCGAAATATCTGACAGTATTGAATGAAAATCCTGAATGCTTAAGTATATACTCATAAAAAGGTTTGTAAATAATCAGCTCAACCTGCCGTTCCTGAAGGTGCTTGAGGAACTCAATGATGAATGGATTAAAATCGTTATTGAATGTTCTACCGAATACTGCAATTTTCATTTCAACGGAATATTTCTTAAATACTCAGGTATTTCATGAAGGAATCATACCTGTTCTCATACAGACTATTCAGATCGTTTTCATCCATAAAGGAAGCTTTTACTATATAATTGTAACGCATAAATGTCTGTAAAATCGACGTCAGATCTTTACGATTTACTTTTATTGTAACCTCCATTTTTGTCGATTCGGTCGGACTGGTTATATAGAGACTGAGAATTTTTGCATCATTACCTTCCACAATTTGTGCAATCTCCGATAAAGAATAATCATTTGCATTCAGATCAAGGACTATAATCCCTCCCGGTTGCTTTAAGGCAGAAACATCGGCAAAATAGTGTAGCAGATCGCTTAGCGTTATTACTCCGAGATACTTATTATCATGGTCAAGTACAGGAACTACCGATAGCTGCAATTCGGAACACAATTCCAGCACTTCATAGATATGCTGATCGAAAGTTACAAATGGACTGAACAAGGAAAGATTATGATTCCCGATAGGTTCCTCGGCCATATTATTATCATAAATGTCTTTATCCGAAATTAAACCAAGGAAATCAACATTGTTTACAATAGGTAGATGTGATATCCTGAAAATGTCCATCCAGTAAAGAGCCTTCTGTCCATTATCAGAAGTGCGCAACGATGGAATAACATCGGATATCAAATCTTTAGCCAGCATAAGCTCTTTTTTGGAAAATACGCTACTTTTGTGCCAATCCTATCAGAGAATTAATTTAGATGACAAGATTAAGTGTAAATATAAACAAAATTGCAACACTAAGGAATGCAAGAGGAGGTGACATCCCTGATGTGGTAGAGGCTGCTGTACGATGCCAGAAATTCGGTGCGGAAGGAATCACCGTTCATCCGCGACCCGATGAACGTCATATTCGACGACGGGATGTTTACGATATCAAAAAAGTAACGACAACAGAGTTTAATATTGAAGGTTACCCTTCCCGAAATTTTATTGAACTGGTTACTGATGTCAGACCCGAACAAGTTACACTGGTGCCTGATGCCCACGATGCTATTACTTCAAACCATGGATGGAACGCAATTAAGTATAAAAATTTTTTAAAGGATATTATTTCTGAATTCCATGCACATAACATCAGGACTTCAATATTTATGGAAACCGATCTGAAAAATATAACGGCTGTTAAGGAAACCGGAACCGATCGCATTGAATTATATACCGAGCCTTATGCTAAAAACTATCCTGTTAATAAAGAGCAGGCTATCGCTCCCTTCCTTTATGCAGCTGAGAAAGCCAAAGAAATGGACCTGGGATTAAATGCCGGACATGATCTGAACTTGGAGAATCTAAAATATTTTAGAGAAAATATCCCCTATCTACTTGAAGTATCTATTGGTCATGCCCTTATTTCAGATGCCTTGTATTTTGGCATGGAAAAAACAATCCGGCTCTATCTGCAGCAACTAAAATAATGGTTCTTCGCTATAAAAAAATTGGAAATGGCTGCCCGCTGATCATCCTTCACGGACTTTACGGATCGGGAGATAACTGGTTTTCTTTTGGTCGGGCATTAAGTCCTTATTTTACAGTATATCTTGTCGATCAGCGCAACCATGGACGCTCTTCCCACGATGCCGAACATAATTATGCGGTATTGACTGCCGATCTTGAAGAGTTTTTACTAGAGCATCGTCTGGAAAAAGTATGCATAATGGGCCACTCCATGGGTGGTAAAGTGGCCATGAATTTCACCCTGCA
>CAZMVE010000101.1:8853-10930 GCA_964569585.1 uncultured Bacteroidales bacterium
CTTTATAGCGCATAAACAGCTGTACTATTGCCTGAACATCGTTCTGGCAATAGTACACAATGCGTTTCAGATCCTTATCCTCCCAGTATACTCCGGCTACCATGCTGCCATCCATATCGTTTTTCGGACTGGGAATATTAAATATGGTTGTCAGCAAATCGAGTGAGGTATAATGCTTAAAATCGCCAAATTTCCAAAGCTCCATCGTATCAAGATGATGGATCTCCCAGGGTTTCTTTCCTGCATTATCGAGCAATGTCGGGAGTTTTAAGCCATTGATCAGCATTCTTCTGGCTATGTAGGGAAAATCAAACTCTTTCCCATTATGGGCACACAGGTATAAAATTTTGTTTGCAGCGTAATTCCGCAACATAGCAGAAAATTCATTGAGCAGTATTTTTTCATCCTCATTAAAATAACTTTTAATCCTAAGCCCTAATTCCGCTTTTGCCTGAGCAATAACTCCAACCGAAATGCAGATTATCTTACCAAATTCAGCATAGATACCAGCCCGATTGAAAACCTCTTCACCGGATTCGTCTTCATTTCGGAAATAGGAAGATTTTTTCTCCCATAATGCCTGCATTTTTTCAGGCATATCTTTAAAGGATTTGTGCCAAGGAACAGTTTCTATATCCAGAAATAAAATATCGTGGATATCAATTTCACTTAACATGGTACATAAGTTTAAGGTTTATACAAATGCATTTAACTACTTTTGCAAAAAAATTATTTATGTTAAAACATATAGTATTGTTTAAAATTCCTGATAACACACAGGATAAAAACAAGATTGTTACTACACTCAAAGATAAGCTTGAAAGCCTGAAATTCAAAATACCTCAACTAAAAAAACTCGAAACCGGCATTAATATCAGCGACCGATCAAGCGCATTTGATATCGCCCTGGTGACTGAGTTTGAAAATGAAAATGATCTGGAAACTTACCGCTCCCACCCCGACCATCAGGATGTTGTTGCCTATATTAAGAAAGTAGCTGCAGATACTATTGTCGTTGATTATTTAAAATAAGTTACTATGAACCAATTGTATCCCCTGAAATTTACTCCTATCTTACTCGATAAAATGTGGGGAGGTAAAAAATTATGCGATATACTTAAAAAACCGACTTCCTCTGAAAAGGTAGGCGAAAGTTGGGAAATATCAGGATTTGATGGATCAATCAGTATGGTAAGCAATGGTTTTCTTGAAGGAAATAATCTCGAAGAGTTGATTGAAGTGTATATGGGCGACCTTGTTGGCGACCGTATATTTGAAGTATTTGGCAGGTTATTCCCTCTTCTTATTAAGTTCATCGATGCAAACGATGTACTTTCAATTCAGGTGCATCCGGATGATGAACTCGCCAAAAAGCGTCATAATTCTTACGGTAAATCTGAAATGTGGTACATCATACAAGCCGATAAAGGCTCTGAATTAATAATTGGATTTAACCGGGAAATCAATAAGGAAACTTACCTCCATCACTTAAACAATAAAAGTCTGCAGGAAATTCTGAATAATGAACCTGTTCAGGAGGGTGATGTTTTTTTTCTGCCCGCTGGCAGAGTCCATGCCATAGGATCGGGGATACTCCTGGCCGAGATACAGGAAACTTCGGATGTCACCTATAGAATTTATGATTTCGATCGTCGCGATGACAATGGCAACTATCGCGAATTGCATACCGACCTGGCTCTGGATGCCATTGACTATACTTTTTATGATAACTACCGTACCAACTATTCGCTTCAGGAAAATCAACCCTCACAGCTTGTAAGTTGCCAGTATTTTACCACAAACCTGCTGAATCTCTCGGAAACAAGCAAAAAGGATATAACGCAACTCGATTGCTTTGTTATTTATGTGTGTATTGAGGGATCAGGAAGTATCATCTCTCCGGGAAATGATGCTGTATCTCTAAAAAAAGGTGAATCATTGCTAATTCCGGCTTCAGTTGTTCAATTTTCAATTCAACCGGATCAATCAATTAAATTACTCGAAGTGTATGTTGATTAAATGAACAATGTTGTACGAAAAAAAGGTTTAGAGTTGACAGGCACATGTAGTTCTTTGA
>CAZMVE010000102.1:0-10294 GCA_964569585.1 uncultured Bacteroidales bacterium
CAGAAAAGAATTGAGTTCAGCAGTGATTATCAGCAATACCTGAAAGAAAGAAACCGGGTTGAAGCCGAAGTGACCGATTATAAAAGCACGCTTTAACACTAGTAAAAGCTATACCTGGTATTTCTGTTTAAGAATGGTTTTTACTCGCTGAAATGAGTACGATCAATTATAATTTATCTGCTATATATTTTTTAAGAAGCATAAAGTCAGCATTAAACCGACGAATGCCTTCAGCCAGTTTTTCCGTAGCCATGGCATCTTCGTTCATGAGCCACCGGAAGGTTAATTCGTCAATGACAGTTTTCTCTTCGGCTGATTTTTTAGCAGATTCAACAGTGAGTTTGGGTGTTATCACTTCCTGGCTGCCCTCAAGTTCCCTGAGCAGGTCGGGCGAAATGGTCAGCAGGTCACAGCCTGCAAGCTCGACAATCTCACCAGTATTACGGAAGCTGGCACCCATTACTTCGGTTTTATATCCGAATTTTTTGAAGTAGTTGTATATCTCATTAACCGATTTCACTCCGGGATCGTCCTGTGGCGGTATCTGATCGACGCCCCTGTCCTTTTTGTGCCAGTCGAGAATGCGACCCACAAAAGGTGAAATGAGCGTTATTCCAGCATCGGCACAGGCTATGGCCTGCACTTTACTGAAAAGAAGCGTGAGATTGGTATGGATTCCTTCTTTTTCAAGTTTTTCTGCTGCCCGGATGCCTTCCCAAGTGGATGCCACTTTAATAAGAATCTGATTTTTGGTTATACCGGCAGCTTCGTACAACCCGATCAGACTTTTAGCCTTATCAATGGTTTTACGGGTATCGAAGGAGAGGAGTGCATCAGCTTCGGTAGATACTCTTCCCGGTACCACTTTTAATATTTCAACTCCGAAATTCACTACCAGTTTGTCGAGGCATAGGTTTAGCTGTTCTTCTCTTACCGATGATTTTTTCTTAGCATAGTCAATGGTATTATCGATCAGGTGGTGGTATTTCTTGTCCTGTGCCGCTTTATAGATCAGCGATGGATTTGTTGTGGCATCAACCGGTTTGTATTCGATTATCGATTGAAAATCGCCGGTATCGGCAACTACTTTTGTATATTTTTTAAGCTGTTCGAGCGAATTCATTGTATAGAATTTTGGTAAAAGTACAGGCTGTCATTATTAAAACTTCTAATTAAGGATATTGTTTGATCGTTGCATTAATTATGAATACAAATCTCTAATATATAATGAAATCTATTTATTCAGTTTTCGCAACTTGTAATGACTCAGAAATAAAAAGATCCATCCCAAAACGAAAAATATCATAATATACAAGGGGGTGCTTGATGAATTTCCCTCAAATGCTTTAAGGAAGGGTTGCGAGAGTCCTCCGCAAGTAAACCATGCAGCTATCAGCATAAAAACGTAGCCTGTCAGTTGCAGATCGGCTGCAACGGCACCCGTATTTTTTAGGTTAACTCGGTTTTTTGCCCAAAACCAGAGAATTCCGAAAAAACAAAGCAGGATCAACAATCCACCTAAACCAAATAATAAGGGAATATGTCCGACATACCCGCTAAAAATAGCCAGTATCAATACAAGAAAAATACCTATAGCAAAGCGGAAGATAAATGAATTTTTGACTCCGGCATACATTAATAAACCTGTTCCGCCTAGTATGGCTGCTACAGGAACACCAAATATGCCCCAAATAAACATCAGGGGGCCGGTAAGTGACCATACTGACATGTTAACTTCCTCAAATGTCATGGTTTGCAATGCAGAGCAACATATTGCAGAACCAACAATTCCCCAAGCCAGTGCCCAGATAACAGCTATCCAGAACAAAATTATTCCCGTTTTTTGTTTGTTCATTTTTTTAGGATATTGATTTTACTATGCAAATTATTGATTAGAACAGATAAAATCAAGTAATAAGTTAATTTATTCAGTAATACGCAAATACCTGATTAAATTAAAAGCTTACTTAACTACACTCCAAATTCTACTAAAGCAGCTACCATCTGTAAAAGATGTCTTTAAAAAGTTTTCAGTGAAATATTCAATGATCAAAAAATGTAATCTCATTTCAATTCAAACAAAAATTACATTCATAGTAAATTGATATTTCTTTAATCAGATTTTCACTATTTTTCAATTTGAATGAAACAGGCTATTGATACGCATATAATTCAAAAATTTCGAAACGCCGATCAAAAAGCTTTCAGGATTATTTTCGATACGCTTTATGCCATTATGCTTTCTTTTGCCAGGAGATATCTGAATGATACCGGTGATGCTGAAGATATGGTTCAGGAAGCATTTATTGGACTATGGAATGAGAAACAGAAATTTCTGGATGAAGATCAATTGAAGTCATTCCTGTATCTTACTATTCGTAATAAATGCCTTAACCGGATCAAGCATTTGCGTATTAAGGAAGAATACATTCAGCGCAATATTGAGGAATACAATAAAGATACATTTTTCAAAGAAGAGGTTATCAGGGCCGAATTTTTAGCACAACTTAAATCGGTGATTGATAATTTACCTAATCAGAGAAGAAAAATAATTCTCATGAATATGAACGGTTATAAAAATAAGGAAATAGCCGAGGAGTTAAATATTTCTATCAATACGGTCAAGTTGCAAAAGAAAATTGCTTACTGGCAACTACGCAAAGATTTATCATCATCACTTCCTGCTCTTATCCTCATAGCCGGTTTTTTTTCATAACCGATATACCCGTTTTTAGATTTCAGTTGTATTAGTAGTATAATCCACTTAAAGTCATGCTAAGATGAATGATTTAAAAGAATTGTTCCGTATCGCAAAGCTCATAGCCAAAGAGCGCGTAGGAGAGATTACTCAGGAAGAAAAGAAGGAAATTGAAAATTGGGTGAAGCAAAATCCGGGTAACAGTTCACTCTATAAGCAGCTAAAAGAAGATGACGACATATATAAATCCCTTAACAATCTGGATGGGATCGACACTAAAATATCTTTTAAGAACATTTGGAATAAAATCAACCAGGAGGAAAATGTAAATAAACGAACTATAGTATTACCGAAAATAGTGAGATATGCCGCAGCAGTACTATTATTAATAGCGAGCTCTTTAACTGTTTATTTCGTAATTCAGAATAATAACAATCAGAAACTGATAACTGATATTGAACCAGGAACACAGAGGGCTATATTAATTACAGCCGATAACCAGCAGATAGAATTAGGTATAAGCGGAGTAAAGCAGCTTTTCAGAAATAAAAAACTCTGCATTACCGATACGGCACAGACTCTCACCTATGAAATTATTGACTCACCCGATGAGGAAGTGATTGAACTCGAATACAATCAGGTACTAGTTCCCCGTGGGGGAGAATATTCACTGGTCTTGGCCGATGGATCGAAAGTGAAGCTCAATGCCGAGTCACACCTGCGGTTTCCGGTATCGTTCGATGAAAATATTCGTGAAGTGGAATTAGAGGGTGAAGCTTACTTTGAAGTTCAGAAATCGGAAGATACACCTTTTATAGTGCATACAAAGGACATAATGATACGCGTATACGGAACTTCGTTTAATGTATCGGCCTATAATAATGATAACATCACCCACACAACGCTCATTGAGGGTAGCGTTGGAGTAAAATTAACTTCAGCAGATGGATCTGGAGAAGTACTGCTGAATCCGGGAGAACAGGCCAACTATAACCGACAATCAAGTAGTATTGAATTACGGGAAGTTAATGTTGAGCTTTATACTGCCTGGGTTAACGGATTATTCGTTTTTGAAAACGAACCTCTTGAAGATATACTTAAGAAATTATCGCGCTGGTACGATTTTGAAGTTGATTTCAGTATCGAAGATTTGAAATACAGAGCTTTTACAGGTGATTTAAAAAGATACAATGAAATTTCCACCATTCTGAATATGATATCGATTGCTTCGGATCTTGAGTTTGCCATTAAAGAGAGAACTGTAATTGTATCAGAAGCAAAATAAGACAGATCATGGTGCACCATTTTCTGTTCGATTATTAAAAATTATAAATCTGAAAACACTTAACATTTATGAAACAACACATGTCCATCTTTCAGAGAAATAAACAACTACAAACGAAGAGGAGGTTTATTTCCACTTTCAGGCCAGTAATATTTTTGGCACTATTTTCCATTACATTAAATCTGGCAGCACAGAAAAATTCGGTTACAATGAGCATGCAGAATATAGCGTTGGGAGAGATTTTACAGGAAATTAAACTACAAAGCGGGAGAAGTATTCTTTACAACAATGATGTTGTCGATGTATATAAGAACGAATCAATTTCCATAAAAAACTTAACAGTTCTAAAGGCTCTTGAAGAATGCCTGAAAGGAAAAAACTTACATTATAAAATTGTCGACGAGGTAATTATTATTGAGCCCGTAAATGCAAAAACAACTACCCTGCAATCGCAGGATTTTAATACGCAGACTATTAAGGGTTGGATTGTTGATCTGAATACCGGCAGTCCTTTGATAGGAGCCAATATTATTCTACTGGGATCTGATCCGGTTCGTGGAACGATAAGTGATGAGGAAGGCTATTTCAGGCTGGAAGAAGTACCCGTCGGGAGGCAAAGTATTGAGGTAAGTTATGTTGGGTATGCTGATATGGTATTAAGGAACTTATATCTTATTTCCGGAAAAGAGTATGTAGTCAATATTAAACTCGAAGAAAAAGTATTTCAGGGTGAGGAGATCATGGTAAAAGCCTTTAGCCGGAAAGATCTTCCTCTTAATGAAATGGCCCAGGTTGGAGCTCGTTCCTTTAGCGTTGAAGAAACAGAGAGATATGCCGGATCTGTTGGCGATCCTTCCCGTATGGCATCGGGGTACGCTGGTGTGTTAACACTGGGTACTCAGGTTAACGATATAGTAATCCGCGGAAATTCTACCAGTGGTTTGCTCTGGAGGATGCAGGGCTTACGGATTCCCAATCCGAATCACTTTGGCGATATGTCTTCTTCCGGCGGTACTATGAGTATGCTTAACAATAACGTTTTAGGCAACTCCGACTTTTATACTGGTGCTTTTCCTGCCGAATTTGGCGATGCTCAGTCGGGGATATTTGATTTACGACTCAGAAAGGGAAACCAGGAAAAAAGAGAATATCTGGCCCAGATAGGATTCAATGGTTTTGAGGCAGGTGCAGAAGGGCCATTTAAAAAAGAGAACCGGGCCTCGTATATTGCCAACTACAGGTATTCTACTATTGGAGTATTCGATTTGTTGGGACTGGAAATAGGTGTTTTTGCTATTCCTGTATACCAGGATATGTCATTTAATATTGATATGCCTACCCGGAATGCCGGGAAGTTCTCGTTTTTCGGGTTAGGAGGTTTAAACAGACTTTACGATGAATATTATAACGTTGAAGAAAATAAGGCAGATACAACTGATTTTTCATCATATGTTGGGTTTACAGGCGTAAATCACCTGTATTTTTTTAACGAGAATTCCAGCATTTCCACCAGCATTGGACTTTCATCGGCGCAGAATAAAACATTTATACATGTGAATGTTGAAGACGAGATCGAGGATTTTTCATGGGTAAAAAACAATGAATCGACAATCGAGTTTCAGATAGAATATAAGAATAAACTCAATTCACGCAACTTGCTGAAGTTCGGAGCAGATTATTACTATGCCGATTTTACCTTTCGCGACAGTCTTTATTTACCTGCATACGATTTATTCACACATACAATCGATATTGCTGGTGATGCACAATTAATTCAGATGTTTGGTGAATGGAAACACCGATTCAGCAATAAGTTATCGTTTGTAGGAGGATTACATTCTCAATATTCAAAGCTGGGTGATGATCACTCCCTGGAGCCCAGACTGAGTATAAAATGGGATATTAATCAGAAACACTCAGTTAGCCTGGGCGGAGGATTATATTCAAAAATGCAACCACGGTTTATATACTACAAAGAGGAATTACTGGATACCGTGAATAATATCTACCATCGTCCCAACGAAAATCTTAAGATGACACGAAGCAAACAGGTAGTAGTTGGTTATGATTACCTGTTTGCAAAAAATCATCGGCTTAAGCTGGAAGGTTACTATCAGTACCTTGATAAAGTACCTGTTCAGGAAGATAGCTCCTACTTATCGTTGATTAATTACGGATCGAGCTTTTCGGTATACGACTATCATGCCCTGGTGAATGAAGGTACCGGATATAATTATGGTCTGGAGCTTACACTTGAAAAGTTTCTTTCAAAAGGATTTTATTATCTGTTTACACTCTCATTGTTTGAATCGAAATATAAAGGCAGCGATAATATTCTCCGGCATACCCGGTACAGTAATAATATAATGTGCAATCTGCTGGGGGGTTATGAATGGAGTGTTGGCAGGAATAATACGATTGGATTTGATGGAAAAGTAAGCTGGGCAAGAGGAGAGCGAAGAATTCCCCTCGATTATGAAGCCTCAGGTATAGCCGGTGAGGCTGTTTACGTTATCTCCCGTGCTTATGAAGAACGATTCAAAGATTATTTTCGTCTCGATTACCGGTTTTATTTTAAGATTAATAAGCGAACCAGTCATACTCTTTCCATAGATATAATGAACGTTACTTTCCGACAAAATCACTTTCTGGCACTTTACGATAAAGAAACTAACGACTACGAGGAAGTTTCCACCCTGAGCATCATGCCGGCATTTGTCTGGCGATGGAACTTTTAATAGCGTATAAAAAACGGAGCATGTTGCAACATGCTCCGTCCGATTAATAAAATAAAATTTTATAAATCTTAAAGCAGTTAAAAAGTATGAAAAAAAACCATATCAAACCAAAGAGAAAATATGGGTCATTTAAAAGGTTTCATTACCCTGCAATACGAATGGCTATTTTATTTATTGCTATTCATATTTACCATAGCTCAATAATTGCTCAGCAATCCCAAATCAGCATCACAAAACAACATGTGAGCCTGACCGAAATACTAAAATCAATAAAGGAGCAGAGCGGAAAGAGCTTACTATATAACAACGACCTTATTGATAGGTATCAGGATGAGTCGATCGATATTAAAAAAGCGAGTCTAGAAGAGGCTTTAAAGCAATGCCTGAAAGGTAAAAATTTGCATTATCGTATTGTTAAAGATGTCATTATCATTGAACCGGGGGGAAATGAACCTGATTATAAGCAAAACCAAAAAATACTTAACCAGACTGTTCGTGGACAGGTAATAGACAATGATTCTAAAGCCCCTTTACCTGGGGCAAATGTTCTGGTACTATATACCTATCCGCTTTTAGGTACAATCACCAATCAGGAGGGAAATTTCAGGATTGAGAAAGTGCCTGTTGGACGGCATAACATACAAATATCGTATATAGGATACGATCCTGTTACAATTCCTGAAGTAATTATTAGTTCAGGGAAGGAGGTGATTATTGATGTAGTACTGATAGAGTCTGTTACTGAACTTGATGAAATAGTAATAAGAACAAAAAAGGATAAACCTGTAAATTCAATGGCAACCGTTAGTGCATTGTCATTTACGGTAGAAGAAGCCAGGCGCTATGCCGGAAGTCTCGATGATCCGGCACGATTGGTGTCCGCTTTTGCAGGAGTGACTATAAATCATTTTGGCGATAATGCTGTGATTGTTAGGGGAAATGCGCCCAAAGGAATTCTATGGAAATTAGAAGGTGTTGAAATTCCCAATCCCAATCATTTTTCTGGAGCAAATACACTTGGTGGTGGGTTTGTAACGATTTTCAGCAGCCAGCTATTAGCCAAATCCGATTTTTTTACAGGCGCTTTCCCGGCTGAATATGGCAATGCGCTTTCAGGAGTTTTCGACATGAAGTTGAGAAACGGGAATAATGAGAAAAGAGAACATACTTTTCAGGTGGGAGTATTAGGAACAGACATAGCCTCCGAAGGGCCTTTCAAAAAAGGACATGATGCATCATATATCTTTAATTACAGATATTCTACGTCTGGGTTGCTATCGGAACTTGGAATTTTACCTATTGGAGAGCAGATCTCGAAATACCAGGATCTCTCATTCAAGTTAAATTTTCCTACCGAAAATGCAGGAACGTTTTCAATCTGGGGAATAGGCGGATTGGACTATACCCATAAACCTGAAGAACAGGACTCAACTATTTGGGAATCCTATTGGGACAGAATGAATCAGGATTGGTCAATAAATACAGGTGCCATTGGAATTGCTCATAGAATCGTATCAGGCGAAAAAACATACCTACACACTACGTTTGCTGCAACTGGCGTTTCAAATACAATCGATTACAAATATCTCGACAGTCTATTAATTCTCCAGCCAAACTGGTTAATACATGATAAATCGGGAAAAATAACATTAAGCACTTCGGTTAATCACAAATTTGGAGCAAGAACCACATTGAAAACAGGAGCTACCTGTCATGCATTATTTTATAGCTTAGATATGAGCAGTACAGTCAATAATATACCTTCGACTTTTCAAAATTTTGTTAATGAGGATGGGTATACTAGTTTCCTTGAATATTTTGCCCAGGCTAGCCATAAAATGACAAATAATTTTTCAGTTTACCCGGGTATTTATATGAGCTATTTTAACTTGAATAAAAAATATTCAATTGATCCCCGTTTCAGCATAAAATGGAATTTTTTTCCGAATCATTCGATTAGCTTTGGTTATGGAAAACACAGTCAACGGGAAGATCTTAAAATATATTTCTTCCATAAAGAAGTAAATGGCCCATTTGTATACCTAAATAAAAACCTGGAATTATCAAAGGCCAACCATTTTGTGGCTGCATACGACTGGCGGATAAGTTCTAATCTGGTATTTAAATTAGAACCCTATTGTCAATATTTATTTGATATACCCGGAATAAAAGACAGTACCTATTCCATGATAAATTTTAAACAAGACTGGACTTTTAGAGGTTCGCTTGTAAATAATTCAGTTGGAATTAATAAAGGAATTGATATTACACTGGAACGATTTTTACATGACAACTACTACTTCTTAATTACTGCTTCTCTTTTCGATTCAAAATATAAGGTAGATGGTGATGTATGGAGAAACACCCGGTATAATAAAGATTATGTGATAAACCTGTTATTTGGTAAAGAGTTTTTTATAAGAAAGAAAAACATACTGGGAATAAATGTAAGGCTAAATTTCTCCGGTGGAGAGAGAGTAAGTCCTATTCTGTCAGATAAATCCTTAGAAGAAAAAACAGTATATTATGATGAAACAAGACCTTTCGAAAATCAAATGCCTGCAATAAAGTATCTTGATCTTACAATAACTTACCGGATAAATAGGGTAAGGTATTCAAGTGTTTGGGCTTTCCAGATGAAGAATGTACTGGGCGAATCTTATAGTTTTGAATATGTCTATAACTTTAAAACTAATACAATCGATGATAGTAAAATAGTTGTAGTTCTTCCTGTTTTAAGTTATAAGATTGAGTTTTAATCCGGAGATTCAATAATTTCTTGAATTATTCTATAACACTTTTAATGAATAATTCCCACAAAAACTTCAGTATTATCTGGTTTTATCTTGTTTGAAAAATGTGTTTCTTAGCAAAGAAATATTTATAGGGATAATTTGAACAGGAAAAAACGATCGGCGACAGGGAACGATAACAGAAATACATTTGAAGAGTTATTCAATACGTATTATCCTGCGCTTTGCTCTTTTGCTCATACCTATCTCAACGACAAAAACCTTGCTGAGGACATTGTTCAGGAAGTATTTCTAAAAATGTTGAATAGTAGGAGTGAACTAGACCTGGTTCTTTCTATAAAATCGTTCCTCTATACTTCGGTGAAAAATAAATGTTTAAATCAATTGAAGCATACCAGGGTAATTGGTAAACATGCCGAAATGGAAAGTTCTGTTAAAGAGAGCGAGGTTTACTTTGTTGATCGTGTGATTGAAGAAGAGACACATCGCTTGATTTATAATGCAATTGATAAGTTGCCACCCAGGTGTAAAGAGATCGTACTGTTAAGTTTAAATGGTTTGAAAAATAACGATATAGCTAAAGAATTGAAAGTATCAGTGAATACCGTGAAAACTCAAAAGGCTATAGCTTATAAGCAATTGCGTATTAAATTAAAACACCTTTTTGCACTAACACCCCTTTTCCTGCAACATTTTTTCAATTAAAGAAATAATTTCTTTTCACCCCTTTTTTGGATAAAGTTGTCTTTGTATTAGAACAGCTAATAATCTTAAATAAATGGAAAAGTTAAAAATTCCTTTCGAGATTGCAGATATACTA
>CAZMVE010000103.1:0-10172 GCA_964569585.1 uncultured Bacteroidales bacterium
AAATCGGGGGATACACTTTGGGATATTGCTAAACTTTATCCGGGTGTAAGCGATACCGATATTATGCGATTGAACAACATCACAGATGTAAATAAGATCAAACCGGGCCAAAAACTTAAGATAAAACCGAAGAGCTAATAATTCATCCTGCCATCGAATATGAAAATTAAACCGCAAATAACGGTTCTGTTTCTCTTATCAGTACTAACTCTGCTATTTATTATTTCTGCTATTTTTCCTAAAAATGGAATTCGTCTGATGAGTGATATGCGCCTGCAGTTCGCCTCTCCTAAAGATATTTTAAACCCCGGACAAACTGAATATGCCGATATTTCAGATATTATCGGTAACAATGCCTTGCTAACCGATAGTATGCTGGAACAAATGAGTCTTCAGGCTGAAGATGAAAGTTGGGATACATTAAGGGCTAACGCCGATAGCCTGCGTAGAAGTATCTGCCGGCTCCAATTTCCAAAAAACAATAAAAAAATACTTTACAAAGCTTTCAGAGCATTTGAAAAATCTGCTTCAGCTTCGAAACCAGTGCGAATAATGCATTATGGTGATTCGCAAATCGAGGGTGACAGAATTTCATCATTCCTGCGTAATAAACTGCAGAACAAATTCGGCGGAATGGGATCCGGACTTGTTCCCGTTGAGCAGGTTTATGATTTTTCCTTTGCCATTCTGCAGGAAAATTCGAATAACTGGTTCCGATATACGCTATACGGAAACAGGGATACTACATTAACTCACAGGCGATATGGAGCTTTAGCCAGCTTTTGTCGTTTTTCGCCCTATGGTTCCGATACACTGACTGATACTGAGCATCCCTATGAAGCCTGGGTATCTTTTGCCCCTTCGGGTTATTCCTATACAAATACGAAAAATTTCAGGCTTTGCCGGGTATTCTACAGCCATAATAAGGAACCTTTCGTGGCTGAAATTTACCATAATGAAATTCTTGCCGATGCGGATATGTACCCTGCTTCCAGATCGCTGCAAACAATCCGTTGGGAATTCGATCAGCCGACGAATAATATCCGTATCGTATTCAGGGGTATTTCCAGTCCGGACATTTACGGTATAGCCCTCGATGATCTTTCAGGTATCGCTGTTGATAATATCCCCATGCGTGGTAATTCAGGCCTGATATTCACAAAGATGGATAAAGAGCTGTTGCAACAGCATTTTAAGGAACTCGACGTGAAAATGATTATCCTGCAATTCGGTGGCAATGTGGTTCCACATGTAACCACCGACTATACTTATTATGAGAAACTATTTGCTGCACAGATAAATAGAATACATCAATTGCTTCCCGATGTAGCCATGATCGTGATTGGAGTTGCCGATATGTCGGTTAAGAAAAGAAACCGGTTTGTGTCGTACCCCAATATCGAAAAAATACGTGATGCTTTAAAAAATGCCAGTTTTGAAGCAGGAGCTGTTTACTGGGACCTTTATCAGGCCATGGGAGGTAAAAACTCAATGCCTAGCTGGGTATTTGCCAATCCGCCTTTAGCTTCGAGTGATTTTGTCCACTTTAATCCAAAAGGAGCGAAAATAATTGCTACTATGTTTTACAATGCCCTGATGTTCGAATACAATCAATATAAAAAGAATGAGGCTGATAAGCCTGCACAAAATGAAGGAGTACCCGATGCGAACCCTCAGGATTAACATTGTGCTTTCAGCAATATATCTCATTATCCTGATTCCCCTTCATGCTCAGGAGGCTGACTATTTCATGGGACCAATCCGCTATAGCTTTATTAATTACGATAGTAACATCCTACAGCTTCCGGAAAACGATTCCGTATTTAAACAACTTTTCTTCCGGTTCGACAGCCTGATTGCTTTTGGTGACGGTAAAATACAGATTTTGCATCTGGGAGGATCTCACATCCAGGCCGATGTATATCCTCATGTTATCCGCACACATATTCAAAATCTTACACCCGATATGAATGGCGGACGTGGGCTGATCTTCCCTTATAATATGGCCCGCACCAACAATCCCGCAAATTATTCAGTATCTTATACGGGTAGCTGGTGGTATTGTAAAAGTACACAGCAGAACAGTGGCTGTAAACTTGGTCTTACAGGCATGGCCGTAATTACCAATGATAACATGAGCAGTATTACCATTAATCCAAATAAAACCGATTCAACTTATTATATTTTCGACAGAGTCAGGGTCTTTCATGAACCATCGGCCTATAACCTTATGGCAATTACACCAGATACAGCTATTATCGGTCATTATGATACAACTTACGGATATTCGGAGTTCAACTATGAAAGTCCGGCTACTATATTTCACCTCGAAATAATAAAAGATTCTTTATATCAGGACGAAAATTTTGCCCTCCTGGGCTTCGAACTCATCAGCGATGCGCCTGGTGTAGTCTATAACTCAGTTGGAGTGAACGGATCTATGCTGAGTTCATACCTTCGCTGCGAATTGTACGGGAAACATCTGAAGTCCATCAAACCGGACCTGATAATAATATCGATTGGCACCAACGATGGTTATACACGAAAATTCAACGATGATAAGTATCGGAACGAATACCGACAGCTACTCTCCCGAACGATAGCAGCCGCTCCCGGAGCCGCTATATTACTGACAGTACCAAACGATAGTTACCTGTATGGTCGTTATGTGAATACGAATACGGAAAAAATGAAGAATATTATTCAGGAACTTGCGGCAGAATATAATTGCGCTATTTGGGATTTTTGTACTATAATGGGGGGATTAAATTCAGCACAGGCCTGGTATGGTCTAAAACTTATGAGGTACGACAGAATTCATTTCACCCGGAAAGGATATCAACTTAAAGGAGAACTTTTCTTCTCAGCTTTCCTGAAAGTATGGGAAGATCAGTTAAGCGATTTTGAACTAAATATTTGCCATTCAGCACATGATAAAAATTGATTGTTTGCAAGACTAACAACCAAAATACCTATGGATCTGCTAAAGAATATATTTCTTTTCAATGAAACGAATCCTCTGATTTTCACACGACTGAATTTCTGGATTTTTTTTCTTGTTGTGCTGGCAGGCTATACCTATCTGTATAAAAAAAATCCCCTGCGAAATGTTTACCTATTTTTGGTAAGCCTGTTTTTTTACTACAAAACCGGAGGATTGTTCTTCTTTATTCTCTTGTTTACGACCATAAGCAACTTTTACCTGGCTTTTGCCATGCACGACAGCAAAACCACTTTTCAGAAAAAGCTCTGGCTGGCATTAAGCATAACATTGAATCTGGGAGTGTTGGTATTCTTTAAATATGATTACTTTTTTACTAAAACTCTTAATCAACTCCTGGGAACAAATATGGAGGTAGTTACACATGCTGCCAAATGGTCGAATGCGGTGTTTGGCACCCATTTCGATCTGGGTAAAATTCTGCCACCGGTGGGCATCTCCTTTTTTACTTTCCAGACCATGAGTTACGCTATTGATGTATTTCGTAAGAAAGTTGAACCCGTGAAGAGTCTCCCCGATTTTGGCTTTTATGTCTCCTTTTTCCCACAACTGGTTGCGGGACCTATTGTTCGCGCTTCCCATTTTATTCCTCAATTGTATAAAAAATATACTCTCTCACCACGGGAATTTGGTTTAGGCTTTTACCTGATCCTGAAAGGTCTGACAAAAAAAATGTTCATTGGCGATTTTATTGCGGTTAACCTTATCGACCGTGTATTTTCGAACCCTGCATCGTATTCCGGATTTGAAAACCTGATGGCTCTTTATGGTTACTCTGTGCAGGTATATTGCGATTTTTCGGGGTATACCGATATAGCCATTGGAGTGGCCCTGCTCATGGGATTTTACCTCCCAAAGAATTTCAACTCGCCGTATAAGGCTAAAAATGTAGGGGATTTCTGGAAACGCTGGCATATCTCCCTCTCCTCGTGGCTGAAAGATTACCTTTATATACCCATGGGAGGAAACCGGGGTGGTTCTTTATTCACCTATCTCAGCCTTTCCGTAATCCTGCTTTTTATAGTTCTGATTGCAAAAAGCCTGATTCTGATTCCCATTTTCATTTTCATTATTGGAATGATATGGCTGTTAACAAGGTTTTTTCCATCGATAAAACTTACCGTAAGCACGAATATTAATATTATGCTGACCATGCTTTTAGGCGGTCTCTGGCATGGATCAAGCTGGATGTTTGTATTGTGGGGGGGGCTAAACGGGATTGGTATCCTGATCTATAAATCTTGGCGAAAGATCAGTCCTTATGAGAATAGCACACACTGGCTTACGAATGCCTGGAAGATATTCTTCACCTTCTCGTTCATTACTTTTACAAGAATATGGTTTCGGGGCGAATCGATGCAGGGAACCTATGAATTACTTCAGCAGATCACCGGACATTTTGGATGGAGTATGGTACCCGCCATGATCGTCAGTTACTGGAAAGTATTCGTGATAATGATAGTTGCAATGGTAATCCACTGGTTGCCCGATACACTTAAGGTCAGTTATCGCGACTGGTTTATTGAGCGCCCACTCTATCAGCAAATTGGAATTAGTGTACTGGTTGTATTTATTATTTACCAATCGGTTTCGGCAGGTCTGCAGCCTTTTATCTATTTCCAGTTCTGAGATCTATAACTCCCCTTTACTTCGCATCAGTTTAAAAAGTCTTGCTTCAAATTCTTCACCGGGGCTAGGAGCCGGGGACATTGCCAGCTTGCCTTCACGATTGATAAGATAGTAGAGTGGAAATGCCCTGACATCGTAATCCCTAATTATAGTCGACTGGTTACCATAATGCAAAAACGTCCATTGATAGTTGCTACGCTTCAGGAAACTATTTATTATATCCTCATCGTTATCGATTATTACAGTAACAACTTCAATCAAATCTTTGTGCTTAGCATAAAGTGCTTCCAGCATTTTGAACTCGTTCAGACAGGTATAGCTGAAGCAACTGCAAAAATTCAGATACACATACCGACCTTTAAAGTCATCAAGACTAATCAATATACTGTCGCCATTGTATAAAGCGAATGCCGGAGGTAAAAAACCTGTCAACAACCGTGTTACCTTATCCCGAATTGAGATTGCTACATCCGTCATTTTCTGATCTTTATTTTCAGCAATATAGGCGTCAAGTAAAGCCAATAACGAACTTCGGGAGTAATTATCATCATAAAATTCATCATGAAGAAACTTCAGGATAACAAGATTTGATAAATTTCCTATTCCGATTACACTATCAGATTCGAGAAATAATCTTATGGAATCGATATTACACGTGCGAATTACATTACCAAGGTTACTATCACCTGCTGTACGTGATAAATGATGAAAATAGTTTTTATATACCTGGTTAAACAACTCCATAAATGCAGGATTCTCCAATAATACAGGCTGATTACGAAAGTACTCATCTGATATACTCTTCGAACGTTGCTGATAGGCAAAATATCTGAGTAATCCATACCTGTATCTTCTGTAATCGTTAAAATAAGCATTCCCGGAAGAGGAAAAGGGATTTTCCATTGTGATAATATCTTCATCCAACTCTGAGAAATCATCTTTTTGGCCAAGTGTAACAATATGTTTATTATAGTAAGGCAAATACGCATCATTAAACATCCTTATCAGGGTGTTCAATTCGTTCTTTGCAAGTTCGACAGTAGCCAGGTGAATTACGACAGGTTCAAAATAAGGATTCAGTAACTCAACCGGTTCTTTTTCCTGTCGTGGAGGCAAAATTATCTCATAATTGTTGCCCGGAACTGCAAACAGATGTAATTTATATATGCCTGTATAAGAGAAGACAAAAGTGACTTCGTCGATATCGAAGCTTAATGAAAATGCTCCTTTGCTATTAACTTTCGCTTTACCAACAACTGTTTCGGAGCCTGAAATCTGATCGGAGTATTTATTGAATACTATTTCATCTCCAATATACGAAGTATCATTACCATATAGTGTAACCTGCTGCCCTGCTTCTACAGATTGAAAAATAACCAGTAAGATAAAAACTGCTAAACTCTTCATACTATCCTTAACTCTTTCGGGGAATTTTTATTTTATCCGGCAGAAATAATGATGCATCGCCTCCATTCAGAATAATATCACGAACAATTGCAGAAGCCACATGTGTATACTCCGGCAGTGTCAGTAAGAAAACGGATTCAACTTCAGGACGCATGGCCCTGTTCATCTGTGCAATCGCCCGTTCATATTCGAAATCGGAAGAAGTTCGTATTCCACGTAATATATAATTCGCTCCTTTGGCAGTACAAAAATCAATGGTAAGTCCCTCAAAGCTCTCTATTTCAATTTTCTCCTCGCCGCTAAAAACATCATTGATCCAATTAAGGCGGTCCTGCAGCGAAAAAAAACCTTTCTTGCTGGTATTGTAACCCACTGCAATAATTATTTGATCGAATAATGATAATGCGCGCCGTACAATCGACTCGTGTCCTATAGTAAAAGGATCGAAAGAACCGGGAAACAGGGCTATTTTAGTATTCATAATTTATTTGTCTGTATATGCAAAAATATAAAGCCTTATGTAACCAGCCTATGAAATCTCTTTTTCTTTTTGTGAACTCACAAAAAGTATATTACCGATATCGGCAAACCCGGTAAAAATTTCGATGCCTTTAGCCTTGACCATTTCATGCCGGAATCCTACGATGGTAAGGTCGGCATCTATCGATCTTTCCGATATCAGGGTTTTTGTATTACGTTGTTCATCGGAGGGTAAAAGCTGGATATTTCCCGGTGAAATAGGTAACCTCCCCGATTTAATGAGAGACATCAATTTTTCTCTTCGCTCATGAAGTTCATTCTCCTTATAGATAGAAAAAATCTTAATATATCCGTTTTTCCAATCGGGATGTCCCAGCATAATATAGGCCAGGAGGATCATCAGATTAGCATTTTCATAATCATAGGAAGTAATCCATACATGAATTTCTTGTCCGTTTCCAAAACCTTTGTAAGAAGTATTTAGCACACATACATCGAAACCTGTTGAGTGGATAAGAGAATAGTTTTCGAGCGAGCGGCTGAAAAGTTCCGGCTCCGTGCGGCTGAACTCAAACAAAATCATATTATTCCCTTTTCCTGAAATTCCTGACAATTGAACAACCTGAGCAATAGCTGAAGTATATGATGGACTAATCATGGTATCGACATATACCCTGTTTTTGCTGACAGATGCCAGATTGATTAATCGCTCCAGTACTTCTTTCGACTCACGGCTTGTTTGTTTTGAAAGATAGCCTTCAATATAATGGATATAGGTGCCAAAGCCATACTTGTAGGATAACCAGCGTAGCAGATCGAAAGCACTTCTCCTGCGAAATGTATCGGGTGAAATACAAATGACAAAGGGACGCCAGTAAAGGTCAAGGTCTTCTTTATCGGCGCGTTGTACGAGTATTTGTAACTGCCGGCTTAACTGAAAAATAACTCCCTTAAAAAGTTTTCCAAATCCTTTCTTCTCCTTCGTGTTTTTGGTAATGGTATAGTATATAAGTCCTAGTATAATCAATGAAACTACCGCATAGGGTGCATTCATTTTAAACATAAGCCATAGGGAAAGAATCGTTCCAATCAGAGAAATATACCAGCGCGATCGAAAAGTAGGTCGATAAGACGGATCGGCAGCAAAATGTTCAAGAAGTGAAACCAGACAAATAGCTCCATAGGTTACCATAAAAAACATCGAAATAATTTGTGCAACAAATTCGATGGTGCCAATGGAAATAAAGAAAAAGGCTATAATAATACTGATCAGACTTGCATTCCAGGGATCGTTGGAAACTGCCCGTCCCTTGGCAAAATAACGATTCAGAAATTGGTTTGGCAGAATATGATCGGCACCAATAGCCTGTAATGTGCGGGGCGCAACAAGAATAGACCCCAAGGCCGATGACAGGGAAGCAGCTGCCAGTCCAATAGGTATAATGGGACCCCAGTATGCTAAACGTTGCATGATAAGACCATTAGCCGGATTAGCCAGGTCATCGGGTGAAAAGGAGATAGCCAATTTATAAGCCACAGCGATATAAACAAATATTCCTACTACAGTCGCCAGAATGGTGCCACGGGGAATAGATCTTGTAGGATCTTTCAGATCGCCTGAAAGACCTAATCCCGCAGCCAACCCGGTAAATGCAGGAAATATAATAGTGAAAATGAAGAAAAAATTAGCCGGATTTTCAATTCCTTTTGAAAGTGCATTGCTTTGTGGTAGCCCACCGTTTTTACCAACAAAGAACATGATCAGGGAAAGACCAAGTATCGATACTACCAAGTATAACGCTTTCATTCCTAAATTTGCACCCCTTACCAACACTATTACTGCCAGAATTGTCATAAATGGCAGGCTGATAAAACGCTTGTCGAAGATTGGTATTCCGAAATTATTGTATAAGTATTCCTGCACCGGTTGAAAGGCTTCGGCAAAAGCAATAACATAAAAAGCTATACTAATGGCTTGCGAAAGGTATAGAGAAACTCCTACAGCTGCTCCTATATTCAGTCCGAAAGAGCGTGATATGATATAGTAGGCTCCTCCACCAAGTACCCGCTGGTTAGTTGCTATTTCGGCAACCGCAAAGGCAGTAGGAATAGTAACCAGATGCCCTATTATGATTATACCTACAACTTTAAAAAAACCAAGATTACCTACCGCCCAACCAAATTTTAGAAACAGAATGGCTCCCAGTATTGTCGAGATTGAGGTTACAAAAACCTCAGGAGTTCCAAAATTATTTTTTTGTTTCGTCAGCGATCTCGACATAATGATGAGAACTTGTTCCGGTTAAATTTATAAACTTTTCATTTAAATGGAGGTAATAAATCAGATAGTGCGGGAACAATTTCTGCATCCGTTGACCGTAACCGTTCTTCCGACTGATGACCATCGGCAACAAGAACGCAACGGCAACCTATATCCTGTCCCACTTCATAATCGTGTGTAGTATCTCCTATTAATACAATGTCCGATACATCAAGTGATTTAAGAGATACATATTCCAGGGCTATTTTACTTTTACTTGCCGCATAAATATTATCGATTCCCAGTATATCGGTAAAATATTCACTTATACCTTTTTCTTCCACTGATTTCAGCAACATATCATGCCTCATGGCTGAGATCATAACATTCACTTTACCTTCATTTTTAAAATAGGCTAGTACTTCCCCGGCCTTTCTGACAAGGGGAGCCGAACCGAGAGCCTGATTATAGGCATCGATAAATTCAACCGAAAGAGCTTCAAAACTTTCCCTGGTAAAATCAAAACCAATTTTCTGATAGTATTCAACTACCGGAAATCCAAATACTTCTTTGTAAAGGTCAATACTTAATTCTGGCATTTTCCTGCGCTGCAGCATCTTATTCATAGTTGTCATGCAGGTTTCTGCATCGTTGAGCAGTGTGCCATTCCAGTCCCAGAATATTACTTTCTCGTTTATCATGCGCGCAAAATAACTATAAAATATTATATATCGCGCACAAATTCCATATCCGAAATATCCCAAATCTTAAACTGATAAAAAATGTAGTAATTGAAAAGAAAAATAGAAGGGACTGCAGAAAAAAGGGCTGTTAGTTTTTTATCTATTGTTTGACAACTAATGCCCCAAAGACAACATGAGCTTCAATTTCCAGCACAGAAGTACTGTCGGTTATATTTGTTGAAGAATAATTTATATTGCCAAAGGCTACCGAATTATCATTGGGCATTTTGGCAGTTGCAAATACAGCATCAGCCTTAATTTTTACAGGTAGCGAAGGAGACAAAAGTACATCGGTACTTCCAAAAATAGTATTAACAGTAATTCTCGTATTCAGATCGGGCAGTGAATTAATATCCCTGAAGTCATATACGGTTTTACCGAATATCGTATTGTATTCCATCCCGTTAGAAGGTGCTGATGTAACTTTACGATCTCCGAAGAAAACATCATTTTCTCCTTCAGTGGCATGAAGAAAGGGTTTCCCGATAAGAATTTTTATTCCTATCAGAATAAATACTACCGCAATAATAATTCGGAAAATATTGATATCAAAAAATATCCGAAAAATGATGCTAAGTCCGATAATAATCAGAATTATGCCCCAAAATAGTCCGGCTCCCATTTTCATAAAGGTTTTATTTTTCAATAATTT
>CAZMVE010000104.1:0-10155 GCA_964569585.1 uncultured Bacteroidales bacterium
CCGGGGACAGTCACCCCTGTAAAAAACGAAATATACCTATATCCCAAACTTACCATTCAGATGACAATGAATGCCAGGGTAAATGAATGGTCCTCAAATTTTTATTATTCGGATAGTATTTTCTGTGATCCGTTATTTATCATTTATCCGAACGATTCCGGTTATTATGAGATTGATCCCGGAATCGGACAATACAGCGCACTGATCAGAATTGAAAATGATCAATTATATATCAACCATATTTCTTCCCCGGAAGGGCAGCTTGGACCGATTAATATGGAAGGTGATACATTGATCCGGAGAAATCTGAATATTGATTTTGAAATGTCTATATAATTCAGAATTCTCTCAACATACTATTTATAGAATACCCTCAATGGAACCTGCTTTAAAAATCCGTATTTTTACTGAAATATTCCCAAGGTATGCTTAAATCTAAGGATTTTATTAGATAAATATATTAATTGTCTCACCAAACCCATATTTTGTTTTTATAACGTAAAATTGTAATTTACCTGACCGGTTGAAAAGGCTGATAGATAAAAGCCCGAAAATAATTTATCTACTTGCGAAGTAGTATGAATAGGAGGATTTTTAAGACAATTTTCATCGGATGAATACTTTCAATAATTATTCGTTTTAATACTCTTTTTTTTCTACCTTAAACCCAGTAAAAACGATTCATTAATTCATTTAATATTCGGTATTATGCAACGATTTCTTTTATCCATGATTGCCTTTATAACCGGTATGTCAGTTTTCGCCCAGGTAAACAATGACAAAGGGAAAGCAGAAGTATATCAGAAAGACAGGGGGTTTTTCTATGAATCCATTTTAAAGGATGTAAATGCGGTGAACGATTCCCTGGAGAAAGTGAATGAACAACCCCTTATCGTTTTTAAAATGGATCAGTCGGGCATTGATCTGCCCAATGATCCATCGCTGTATCATTCGGTATGGACCCAGCCTGTTGTGTCACAGGGTAACACAGGTACCTGTTGGGCTTTTTCCACCACGGCTTTTTACGAATCGGAAGTGTATCGGCTCACCGGAAAGAAAGTGAGGATTTCGGAGATCTATACGGTTTACTGGGAATATGTTGAGAAGGCCGCCCGTTTCATCGAACAGCGTGGCAATTCTAATTTCGACCAGGGTTCGGAGGGTAATGCAGTGGCCCGAATAATGAAAAAATACGGGGCTGTACCCCTGTCCGCTTACACCGGTTTGAAGGATAACAGGATATTCCATACGCATGAGCAAATGTTCAACGAAATGAATAGCTTCATGCAGTCGCTGAAGGTCAGTAATGCATGGAATATGGACAATGCACTGGCAACTGTCAAATCCATTATGAACTATTATATAGGAGAACCTCCTGTCAGTTTTATGGCAAAAGGGAAAAGTTATACCCCCCAAACCTATCTGAAGGATTACCTTAAACTCAATCCCGATGACTATGTAGAAATACTTTCCTATAAACAGGAATCCTATTGGCAACAGGTAGAATATAAAGTACCGGATAACTGGTGGCACAGTAAAGAATATTACAATGTTCCGCTCGACGTATTCATGGAGATCATTAAACGAAGCATTAAGGAGGGATATTCCATGAGTATTGGCGGCGATGTTTCGGAATCAGGAATAAGTCGTGAAACCAATTGCGCCATGATCCCCGATTATGATATACCCTGTGAATATATCAATGAAGACGCCCGCCAATTCCGTTTTTCAAATGAAACTACCACCGATGACCACGGTTTGCAGTTGATCGGTATCCTGGAGAATTATAAAAACAGCGGGAAAGACTGGTATCTGATCAAGGATTCCGGTTCCGGTTCACGTAATGTAGGCGAAGGCAATCCCCGTTTTGGGTATTATTTTTTCCGTGAGGATTATATCAAACTGAAAATGATGGGTTTCACCATTCACAAGGATGCCGTAAATGATATACTGAAGAAGTTTACCACACTCTGATTTTCAGGAATTGAGTGAAATTGCTCCCGCTAGGCGTATCCCGAATACCGAGGTAACGGAAATCGGGATAACGAAGTGTAACTACATCAACTTTAAAGAATGATCTTCAGATTACCATAAAAAGTCTCACCAAACCCAGGTAATATGCACTATAAAAAAGTTTACAAAGAGGTAAACATTCTATTTAAAAAGTTTTCATTTCTGAAAACTTTCATCTATTTTTGCATAGCATCATGAAAGTAAGATTCTCGACAAAAGAGCTTGAGACTTTTTATATAACCCCGCTTGAGAATTTTAAGGGGAAATTGCCGTTTTCCAAGGATATCATCAGGCAATTTAAGAAAAAGGTTCAGCTACTTATTAGTGTCGAATCAGTCAATGATTTGAAACAATTCCGTTCTTTAAATTTCGAAGCCCTGAAAGGCAACAGAAAGGGTGAGTACTCAATCAGACTGAATATTCAATACAGGTTAATATTCAATTTAGAAAGAGAAAAGAATGGAGACTATGTGATTGAAATAATTATATTGAATGAAATTTCCAAACATTACGAATAATGTATGCAAATGATATGATACCCGGAGATGTGTTTCACCCTTCGGAAATAATTAAGGATGAAATGGAAGCACAGGGAATAAAGCAGATCGATCTGGTAAAAGAATCCGGTTTTAACAAGTCTTTTATAAGTCTGTTACTTCAGGGAAAAAGGAACATAACTACATCTCTAGCACTTGTGCTGGAGAAAGTTTTAACTGTTAAGGCAGAAACATGGATACGGATCCAAAAGAATTATGAATTGCACAAAGAGCTAATCGAATTAAAAAATCTGAAATCAGCATAAGTATAGAATAAAATTATCTCACCAGACCCACTTTTTATAATACTAATTCACCACAGGCAAAAAAGAATACTCCTTACTGTATTTCAGCATTTGCGCGGAAAAATCACTTACATAGCTGACTTTAATATCCACTATCTCACCATCTTTTTCAACCAGTTCATATTCCGGATTCACAAAACCGCTATAGGGGGCAATATTGAGTTTTTCAAATCGTGCGAGTACTTCCTTATGTAATTCCGGGTCGACTTTAACTCCATAATTTTCAACCAGTGCTTTACCTGCTTCATAATCGCCTTCCGATTTTATCCGCTGAACTTCGGCCAAAAGCTCACCGAACAATGTCCTGAGTTTTTCAAAATCATTGATCCTATAGAATGTTTTGCCATCGCGTTCAATTTTTTCTATTACATTATCCGGCTGTCCTTTATCAAAGCACCATCTGGCAATTAACTGGCGGTTACGCATATGTGCCTGTTCAATATTGTTGCCGGATTCAATTCTCCTGAGCTGGGTCATTATGCCATTTCGTATATAGGAAATGTATTGTGCTTTGGCGGCATCTTCGTTAGGCAAAAGACCGAGTTCCACTACTTTTGGATCCAATATGTAATACAGGGCAAATAAATCGGCTCTTGCTTCTTCCAGTGAAGACTGGTAATTTTTCAAAGCATCGGAACTAACTCCTTCAAGTAATTGACCCGAACCATGTCCCAGGCATTCGTGCAGATCGGTGTGCAGATTATCTGTCATAGGGCCATATTCCCGTACAAGAGCCATTTCAGATGAATCGTAAGAGAACTCTTCCAGGAAACCTGAACCCAGGCTTGCTTGCTGATAGGCATAGGTTATATTTTCCATGGTAACCGATTTCGAACCGTGTACTTTCCTGATCCAGTCGGCATTAGGCAGGTTGATACCTATGGGTGTGTGAGGATAACAATCGCCTCCCAGCATGGCAACCGTGATAACTTTGGCTGAAACTCCCTTAACTTCTTTCTTTTTAAACAACGCATTGACGGGAGAATTATCTTCGAACCACTGGGCATTTGCCGAAATTGTTTCAGTGCGCCGGGTAGCTACCAGATCCTTAAAATTGACAACAGATTCCCAGGTTCCTTTTAAACCCAGCGGATCGGAATAGACTTCAATAAAACCGTTTACAAAGTCGACGCGTGAAGTATCTTTGACCCAAATTACATTGTATTCATCCCAGGTTTCCAAATCTCCTGTTTTATAATAGGCTATCAGTTTTTCAATGCCTTCAATTTGTTCAGGAGTCTGAGCTACAGTGAGTGCTTCCTCAAGCCAGAAGATAACCTTATCAATAGCCTGTCCATAAAGACCTCCTGATTTCCAAACTTCTTCCTCAATGGTTTCACCGGTCTTAATCAACTGTGTATTTAAACCATAGGATAAAGGCGTTTCATCCGTCTTATCTTTCATGGAATCGTAGTATGTTGTAACTTCTTTTTCATTCAGACCCTGATAGAAATTAACGGCTGAAGTGCTGACCAGATCTTTGGAAGGATCCTGGTTTACCTTTTTTGCCAGAATATTTGGATCGAAGATGACAGGAATAAGCAACTCGAGAGTTTCATCTGCCGATTTTGGAGATATTTCAGGGAAACCACTTTTGGTGGAACCGGCAATAAGTTCGCGGAAATAATCAGTGGAAAAACCGGGTATAATCTTATCGGTAGCATAGTGGTGATAGATACCGTTCGAAAACCATATACGCTTCAGGTATATCAGAAATTCCTGAAAATCTTTGCTTTGCCTGTCGCCCGAATAGGTTTCATAAATGTTTTCCATGGTTTTCCGTATAGCCAGGTTGTATTTCCCGTTCTGATCCCAGAGTATATCACGACCGCAAAGGGCTGCCTGTCCGAGGTAATAGATCAGCTTCTTTTCCTGCAGGCTGAGTTCGTCAAAACCCGGAACATGGTAGCGTAAAATTCTCAGATCGGCAAATTGTTCCAGTATATAATCGAAGGAGTTTTCATCCTTCTTACTCTCTTTTGAACATCCGGATAGCATGGTAAAAACTATTAATCCTGTTAGTAAATATTGAGTTTTCATTGTATTATTTTTAAGAATGCGCAAATTATGAAAAATTTACGGGCAAAACTATGATGTAAAATGGAATATTACCTGCAATTAATAAGAATTACCAATACCAGTAAGTATTGTTTTATGTAGTTATACTAAATAATAAAACCGAATAAGAACCGAAATAGGCGAATGCTATTCAGGCTTGGTAGTTACGATGCTTTGCCCTCCTGATGTTTCTTTCAATAAAAATTTTTCCAGCGTTCTTAAAAGGGGTTCTTCAGGTAGGATAACGGTCTCATTACCCCAGAATTCAAGGTCGGTATTTGAGATTTGCTCATACAGAACGTCATGTGGTTTCGATGCATCACGGTATTTTATTTTTTCAATATCGGATGTTGTTTGTCCGGTAATTACAAACTCGGAAGAAGTACTAAACATGCAGGAAAATCCGGTATCCCTCCGGCCTCTTTTTTTGTGAAGTTTTAAAGATATTTCGCTCCGGGCATGGCTAAGATTCCATGTTCCTTCATAGTAACGGTATTCAACTTCGTAATTACCATTTTTCGGACGAATACGAAACCCAGTAGGCACCTTCTTCACAAGCATAGCATAAGCGTGTTTCATGCTTTCCTGGCTTATACTGAATTCTGCCCTGACTATGGCCAGTGATTGTGCATCGAGATAAAGCCGGCCGTTAAAACCGGGCTGATCAAGATCTTCATGATAGGTGAATTCAATGCTGTAGGTCTGCCGTTCGTTATAGGTCAGTTGTTTTCCCATGTAGTAATCATAATGACTGAAATACTCAGGATCGAGAAAACTAACTCCATATTTCATTATATCAAGCTGCATGTTATTGTAAAGGCCACCTTCTACAATCAGGTTGACAAGTTCCGATTCCTGAATATTGGAGCCCCGCCGTCCCTTTTTTAAACGAACCAGGTCTTTTTCTTCCGACAGGTACGATGTTTTATAAATATCGATAAGGGCTTCAGAGAGTCCGATATATTTATCATTTTGCCGGGAAGCTTCACGAAAAAAAGCGGTTAGCATAACGAGTTTTCCGGAGTAATTTTCACCTTTATTTTCCAGTGCAGCCAGAATCAGTTTTACAGGATCTTCGGGTCGTACTATCAGTTCATCGATCTGGAAACGATAAGGATGCATTGTGACCTGGATCTGATTGGTAAGATATTCCTCGGGATAAGCGCTGCTGGAAGTATACCCGATACAGGAAAACATAATAGAATCAGGGAGATGATCGCGGGAAAGAATCAGTTCAAATTTCCCGTCGCTATTAGTGATGGTTCCTGTGCTTTCGAACGGGACAAATACATTGGCAAATGGAATAGGGCGCTGATTGCGACTATTGCAAACGATTCCGGTAAGTCTGACCTGATTCAGCTTTTCAAGCGAGGAGGTTTGGGGAGAAAGAATGAGCTGATTTCCCTGGACAATATATTGGATTTCATAACTTGCGAAAAGTGTATCGAGCAACTCTGTCAATCGTATGCTATCGCAATAAATGGCAATCCTTTTATCATCGACAATGGCTGAACTGTATGCAAGTTTAAAGGGAGATACCTGATCGATATGGTAAAGATATTGTTCTACAGAAAGCTCCTGCGGAGGTAAAGGAATATAAGTTTTAGTGAGATCCTGCCCCATGCAAATTACCGAAGAGCAGGAAAAAAAAAGGAAAATAATATTTATAGATCTGATAATCACTGTTTTCTTACGATCAGTAAATCATCCTTCGACATCAGTTCGATATTTTCAGTTAGCGAATTATTGATAGTATATAAAATACGATCCAACGATTCTGTACTGCATGTCAGAGTGATAGATTCAATAAATTGCACCTTCTCATCCGTTACCAGTTTAAGATGGTAGAAATCCGCCAAAATCCGACAAACATCCTGTAAAGGTTGATTCCTGAATACAAATTCTTTAGTATGCCAGGCAATACTATTTCTGTCGAAATAATTTTTCCTGATGAGTTTGTCGTCGTCTGAGGAATAGATGCCTGTATTATCAGGTAAAAGTTCGATACGTTGATCAGTATGTTCACTTTCGTATAATGCTACTTTCCCCGATACCACACCAACAGTAACCATAGCTGAGTCGACCTTTACATTGAAACTGGTTCCCAACACCTCGATCGTTGAATTCAGGCTAAAAATCTTGAAAGGAAGATTTTCGTTTCGGCTTACGTCAAAAAATGCTTCGCCTTCGAGGATAACGTCGCGGTTCGATTGCCCAAAGGAGCTGTTGTGAATGATTTTTGAAGATTTATTTAAATGAATAATGCTACCGTCAGGGAGTTCTACTTCTTCCATATATTGGTTAGCAGCTACCTCCGTGTATGTCATTTCTTCCTTCGACGCATAGTCCACCAACCTTACAAGAACATAGGCAAGGCCCAATGCCAAAACCAGTATTGCAGCAATACGCAGGAAATAACTGCGTACCGGGATTTTTTTGCTGACAGGTTTTATGTTCATTCTGGATCGGACCTTTTTCCATCCGGCTTTTGTATCAATCCCCTCAAAATCCTTCAGGTCGGCCGACTTTTCCCATACTTCAAGATAAGCATCAAATTCTTGCCGGCTTTTTTCGTCATCCTGTATTATTTTATCAATCATTTTCTTTTCGTTACTCGAATTATTAAGTAAATACCTGGTAATTATATCAATATTAAGTGAATTCTGTTTCATATTACTTTATTACATGACATTTGAAAGTGTTAATAAACGTACTGAGAGAAAAATAATAATACAAATTCCTCTATAGGGTTCGATTTTTATCCTTAAAATCCTGAGTGCTTTACTAATTTGAGTTTCTACAGTGCGCTTCGATAATTTTAATTTTTCTGCAATTTCAGTGTTCGACAATCCTTCGAACCTGTTCATTTTAAAGATAGACTGGCATTTTGGTGGTAACTGGTTAATTGCAGTAAATAAAGCCTGTTCCAACTCAGTTTTATTGACTTCCTGTTCCAGGATATCTTCCGTTGCATCAGCAGTTTTAAATACGTATTCGGCATGTTGTATTCTGATTTTTTGAGCATTAATATAATTGATGCATCTGTTGTGTGTCGATCGGAACAAATAGGATTTTAAAGAAGAGTTGATATCGAGGTTTTCGCGCTTCTCATATAGATGGACAAATAGATCCTGCACTATCTCTTTAGCCGTCTCTATATCCCTTACATACTTATTGGCATAAACAGTCAGAACTCTATAGAATTCGTTAAACAGCAACTCGTAGGCTGATTCTTCTCCCTGTTTGAGACGATTGATGAGAAATTGACTGTCAGCATTCAATTTGTACATATTTTGATACCCAACCCCAAAATTAACAATTGCTTTGCTATTAATGACAAATAATTGTCAGATTACACGTAAATGACAAAAAAATCGAAGATTGGTAAATGAGAATTTATTAATAGAAATTGAATAAATATTCCATTGTTTGTTGGATTTAATATTGGATTTTACAATTGAACTATTATTTTTGGGGTACCTAAAATATAGTTAATCCAAATAACGCATAACAATGGTTAAAACAAGAAAAATTTATTTAAGCGAGGATGAGATGCCTCGACAATGGTATAATCTTGCAGCTGATGTACCTAATGAT
Organism: uncultured Bacteroidales bacterium; assembly: GCA_964569585.1. Lineage (GTDB taxonomy): Bacteria > Bacteroidota > Bacteroidia > Bacteroidales > UBA10428 > UBA10428. The sequence continues at coordinate 8,510 of CAZMVE010000104.1, forward strand.
CCATTTATGGGACCTGATGGGCCTGTACCGGCCGAGGCATGGGCACCTGTTTTCCCAATGAATCTTGTAGAACAGGAATACAGCCGGGAACGCTGGGTTGATATTCCTGAAGGTATTCTTGAATTACTTACGCGATGGCGGCCTGCACCTCTTCATCGTGCTTACGAGTTGGAAGCTGCTCTTGGTACGCCTGCTCGAATATATTATAAGAACGAAAGCCTTTCGCCAGCTGGCAGCCATAAGCCAAATACTGCCGTAGCGCAGGCATGGTATAATAAAGAGTTTGGGATTAAACGACTAACAACTGAGACAGGAGCCGGACAATGGGGGAGCGCACTTGCTTTTGCCTGCTCGCTTTTAGGAATGGAATGTAAAGTATTTATGGTACGTATAAGTTTCGATCAGAAACCTTATCGTAAATTAATGATGCAGGCATGGGGGGGAGAGTGTATTGCAAGCCCAAGTACAGAAACACAAGCCGGTAGAGCTATCCTTGAAAAATTCCCTGATACACCGGGTTCACTGGGGATTGCTATCAGCGAAGCCATCGAAGCGGCAGTATCTGATAAGAGCGGTCAAACACGCTATTCGTTAGGAAGTGTGTTGAATCATGTGATGATGCATCAGACAATCATTGGATTGGAAGTTAAGAAACAGCTAGAAAAAGCAGGAGAGAAAAAGGTTGATGTTGTTATTGGTTGTGCAGGTGGTGGGAGTAATTTTGCCGGACTGGCATTTCCCTTTGTTTATGATAAGATCAATGGAGCTGATATTGATATAATTCCTGTTGAACCTGCTTCCTGTCCGACACTTACAAAGGCACCCTATGTATACGATCATGGCGACACAGCCAAGATGACACCTCTTGTTGCTATGTACTCGTTAGGTCATAATTTTATTCCTCCACCCATACATGCAGGTGGTTTAAGGTACCATGGAATGGCCTCTCTTGTTAGTAAAGCTGCCAATGAAGGTCTTTTAAGGCCTTTAGCTCTTCATCAGCTTGAATGTTATAAGGCCGGAATTCTATTTGCCAGAACCGAAGGAATTATTCCTGCACCGGAAACAACACATGCTATTGCTGCCACAATTCGTGAGGCAAATAAAGCCAAGGAAGAAGGTAAGGAAAAAGTTATAGTGTTTAATTTCTCGGGTCATGGTCTGATGGATCTCCTGGGCTACGATAAATATCTTTCCGGTGAACTTACTAATTACGATTTACCTGATGAGGTGATTAAGAAAAATCTGGAAGATTTAGCTGGTTATCCCATGCCCTAAAAGTATAAAATTAGAAAGGAGCTTATAATTAAGCTCCTTTTTAATTATTGATTTGCGTCTATCGGAATAAAACTCAATTGCATTATGAAGTAATGAATTGGTGGATGGACTCTATCGAACGGACAATATTTTTTAATCGATTTTCGTTTCGAATGGGTTTTGTACTTTTTTAACAAAAGAAAAAAGCCACCCTATAAATATATGATGGCTTTTTGATAATCAGACAGTATAGAGGGATTCTTACATTAATTATAAGCGCCTTCGCCATGTTCGTATACATCCAGCCCTTCTTCTTCAATTCGTCTCGATACGCGAAGGCCATTAGTGGCTTTTAGTATCCTAAAAAGGATGAACCCTGTGCCTAATGC
>CAZMVE010000105.1:0-9864 GCA_964569585.1 uncultured Bacteroidales bacterium
GGATCAATGTTAGCGGGTTTGAACCCGGAATGTACTTCCTGATAATTACCAATATGCATTTTACCGAAGTCAGAAAATTTATGATCAACAGGTAATGAGCCCCGGCTAACATAACTTACTGATAAATGGTCTGAGCAGAGACAATATGATAAACCTCCAGAAGAAATCCCGATTATTTTATTGACGGCATACATCTGAATGCACAGGGATATATTTTATGGAAAACGATCATCTCCGATTACCCTTAAGAACAGAAAGAACAGGATGCCTATCTATCTTTGAACAATAAACAAAACTGCATTCTTAAACCATTTAATATTTTGATCAAGAACTATGAGATTATGTTATAATAATTATAATTTAGAGCCCAAATTTCACAGAGCATACAATGTTATTTAATTCACTTCAGTTTCTCATATTCTTCCCCATTGTCGTAGCTCTTTATTTTGCCTTGCCTCATCGATTCAGATGGATCATGCTCTTACTTGCCAGCTATTACTTTTACATGTGCTGGAATTATAAATATGTGATCCTGATATTTACCACCACATGTATAAACTTTATTGCAGGTATCGGGATTGCAAAATCCAGGTCATCCATTTACAGAACTACATATCTTGTCCTAGGATTGGTAACCAGTCTAGGAATTCTGTTCTTTTATAAATATTTTAATTTTTTCGGAGACTCATTGAATTCCATACTGGAACGATTCAATATATTCTACCGCGTACCTGCTTACAATGTATTATTACCTGTTGGCATCTCATTTTTTACATTTCAAACCTTAAGTTATACAATCGATGTATACAAGAGACAAAAAGAACCCGAATATCATTTTGGGATCTTCGCATTGTATGTATCATTTTTTCCTCAACTGGTGGCTGGGCCTATAGAAAGATCGACTAAACTTCTGCCCCAGTTTTTTGAAAAACACAACTTCAATTATACACAGGTCAAAGATGGGATTATAACCATGATATGGGGATTTTTCAAGAAAGTAGTGATTGCCGACAGATTATCGGAGTATGTAAATCTGGTATATGGCGATCCTTCAGACTTTGGCAGTTTGCAGTTGATTCTGGCAACCACATTCTTTACGGTTCAGATTTACTGCGACTTCTCCGGTTATTCTGATATAGCGATCGGTACGGCAAAAATCATGGGATTTTCCCTTATGAAAAACTTTAACCGACCCTATTTTGCACGAAGTATCAGAGAATTCTGGCAACGCTGGCATATTTCCCTTTCATCCTGGTTCAGGGACTACCTGTATATACCCTTGGGGGGCAACCGTGTAGTAAAAACCAGGTGGTACTTTAACCTGTTCATCACGTTCCTGATAAGCGGTCTGTGGCACGGCGCCAACTGGACTTTTGTGATCTGGGGTGCGCTGCATGGCTTTTACCATATTTTTGCTATATGGACCAGAAGAATAAAAGACTCAGTAAATAAAACTCTCGGAATTACCAGATTTCCCCGGTTGAACAATCTCATTCAAATCAGTATCACGTTTTTCCTGGTCTGGTTTGCCTGGATCTTCTTCAGGGCCAATAGTCTGGACGATGCGATGTTGGTTATTAAAAACCTGTTTACACCCGATTTCGTTAAGGTTGAACTGAATCTGTTTACATTTAAGGCTGATTTTTATTTGTCATTTATTTTGATCGGTTTTTTGCTGGTGTACGAGATATTTGAAGAACGCTATGAAATAACACATAAAATTACCCGGGGTAGGTCGGTCATCCGCTGGGTATTGTTTGCATTGTTGCTGCTCTCTATATTTATTTTGGGTAAATGGGAAGAAGCGGATTTTCTCTATTTTCAGTTTTAAAGGATCGGGAACGGTATAACGGTAACATGCTTTTGTACTATGAAAACACGTGAAAATATATTGAGAATGGCCATTTATATAGCAGGGATACTTTGTCTTTATGCCTGGATCAGTGCACGGACATTGCCTGTTATGAATACCATGTTGCGCGAAAAAATCATCCCCGAACACTGGGAATTTACCCACTGGGGCGAGATGTATTATTTTAATTACATCAAACATTTCAGGGAGAAGAACCTCCCTCCCCCCGAACAAAAGTATAGGTTTTCCGACAAACACCCTACTCTAGAGGAAGCTGACATACTTATTTTTGGCGATAGTTTTTTTGATTTTACCCGCCAAAAAACCTTCCCTGAACGACTGGCTGATTCTTTAAACAAAAAAGTAAATTATGAACGCTTTTTCTATCCGCTTGAAACATTCAAAAGGAAAAACTTTTCCAACAACCAACCTAAATTATTGATTTACGAAACCGTAGAGCGGGATATTGGTATCAGATTTAAAGAATCTCATAAAGATACATTTTACAGAGATAACAGAAGCGAAATCAGGAAAAAGGTTGCTGAGGTAAGAGACTGGATCTTTGTCGACATGGAAGAAGAAATGTACAATAAGATGCTCAAAGGCAGCGTTTTTACTACTGATATTTACAGTTGGATTGCCACGGTTAAGTTCAATCTTTTTAGCTTTATCTCTCCACTGACACCAAAATATTACCTGGGTGATACTACAAGGCCCTGGCTGTTTTTTCATAAACAGGTAAACGATGAAGTCTCAAGTTTTTATTACCGCCATACCGATGAGGAAATTGAAACCTATTGCAACAATATTGCCGACCTGGCCCGTAAATTGAAAACGAATTACAACCTGGATTTTTTGTTCATCGCTATCCCTAATAAATACACTATTTATCATACATTGATCAATAATGATGAATATAATGAACTGTTGCCACGGGTATATGCATGTCTTGAAAAAAAGGGAGTGCCTGTTGTTAAACTGTATGATGATTTTAAGAATGCTGACAAAATCCTTTTTTATGGTACGGATACCCACTGGAATAAAAACGGTGTTGATATCGCACTCAGGAAAACTCTGGAAAAGCTTAATAAAGATGGTGAGCTGAAGAATTAGTACCAATTATGATACCTAGAAACGATATCTCTTCAAAGGATGGTAGATATGCAATTTAGATAAGCCTCCTTACTAGATGATTAACTTTAACTATAAATATTAACTGATTCATCTTAGGATACCGCTAGTTAATAAAATAGTAATAGATCATTCATGAATAAAAAAGTAAATTTGAGCATTAAAAATTTAATTTTATGAAAGTTGTTATTCTGGCAGGAGGATATGGTACCCGTATCAGCGAGGAAAGCGGAGTACGTCCGAAGCCCATGGTTGAAATTGGAAATAAACCGATCTTATGGCACATCATGAAAATCTATTCCCATTACGGACTAAATGATTTTATTATTTGCCTTGGTTATAAAGGTTATTTGATCAAGGAATATTTTGCAAACTACTTCCTTCATGAATCTGATGTAACATTTGACATGACTATTAATAAGATGGAAGTGCACCGAAAAAATGCGGAACCCTGGCAGGTAACGCTGGTAAATACCGGCCAGAATTCCATGACAGGAGGACGGCTGAAAAGGGTAAAGGATTATATTGGGAATGAAACCTTTTGTATGACTTATGGAGATGGTGTGGGCAACATAAATATTAATGAATTATTAGCGTTTCATAGAAAAAAAAAGACTACCGGAACACTCACAGCAGTGCAGGAACCTGGGAGATTCGGAACCTTTGCACTCCGGGGAGATGAAGACATGGTAACGCATTTCAGGGAAAAACCTCAGGGAAGGGATACAGCATGGATCAATGGCGGTTTTTTTGTGCTTGAACCTGAAATCTTCAATTACCTTGAAAATGACCTGACAATCTTTGAAAGAACTCCGCTTGAAAGACTATCGAAGGAGCACAACCTCGCTGCTTTCAAGCATGAAGGTTTTTGGATGGCAATGGATACCTTAAGGGATAAAAATGTACTTGAAGAAATATGGGAAAAAGGTGCTGCACCCTGGAAAGTGTGGAAATAATCGATCAATAATCCAACCTGTTTTATGTTATCCGATATACTGCAAATATATAACAAAAAAAGAGTCCTTGTTACCGGAAATACAGGATTTAAGGGAAGCTGGCTCTGTCAGTGGTTGCTTGACCTGAATGCCGAAGTGTTCGGATATGCATTGGAACCACCAACCAAACCCTCACTTTACGAACAGCTCGGATTAAAAAATGATATGAAACATTATACGGGCGACATCCGCAATCCTGATCTCTTTAAAAAATGCCTTAACGAAGTTAAGCCTGACATCATATTTCACCTTGCAGCTCAGTCACTGGTCAGGGAATCATATATCACCCCTTTGGAAACAATGAGTACTAATATCATGGGAACAGCCAGCATACTTGATGCTATCCGACAGCTGGGCTTACCTACTAATATTATTGTCATCACTTCGGATAAAAGTTATGAAAACCGTGAATGGCTGTATGGGTATAGGGAAAATGACTCTATGGGAGGATATGATCCCTATTCTGCCAGCAAGGGTGCGGCCGAAATCGTGACATCTTCCTGGCGCAGATCATTTTTTCATCCTGAACAATACAAAGATCATGGAGTGAAAGTGTCATCTGTCAGAGCCGGGAATGTGATCGGGGGAGGTGATTGGGCAAGAGACAGAATTGTCCCGGACTGCATCAGATTTCTCCAAAATAATGAAACCATTATTGTCAGAAACCCGGTCGCAACGCGCCCTTGGCAACATGTTCTCGAACCACTTGGAGGGTACCTTCTTCTGGGCAACAAACTCATCACCTGTGAAGAAAAAGATATCCCGATATATTGTGGTGCATTTAATTTCGGTCCTATAATTTCGTCTAATAAAACTGTTGAACGATTAACGAAAGAGATTATTAAATGCTGGGGCAGTGGAAAATGGAAATGTAATCAGGAGGATGCAAAACATGAAGCTTCTATGCTAAATCTGACCATTGACAAAGCCTATCATCTGCTGCACTGGTTGCCTGCCTGGAATTTTGAGCATACGGTAGCAGATACTGTATGGTGGTATAAAGAAGTAATTAATTCCTCAACCATTGCGAAAGAAATTACCAAACAACAAATCAGAGAGTACACAAGCAAATTTAAATTCTCAAATTCCATATAAGTTAAAAATATAAAACTTTTAAAAGTGAAATGTCGTCATTGCAATACCGAATTAGAGCATGTATTTGTTGATCTGATCACATGTCCGCCTTCCAATGATATGGTTAAAAGTGAACATCTGAATGAACCGGAGGCATATTATCCTTTGAAAATATTTGTATGCCACAATTGCTTACTTGTTCAGGTTGATGAAATGAAGAAAGCCGATCAGATCTTTGATAGTGAATATACCTATTTTTCATCCTATTCTTCAAGCTGGTTAGAGCATTCAAAAAACTATGCTGAATACATGATCAACCGTTTTGGCTATAATGAAAAGTCACAGGTAATTGAAATTGCTTCGAACGATGGGTATCTGCTGCAATATTTTAAGAAGCATAAAGTACCTGTCCTTGGAATTGAGCCTACTGCCAACACGGCTGCTATTGCAAAAGAAAAGGGAATTGATACTATTGTTGATTTCTTTGGAACTAAGTTTGCTGATAATCAATTAGCCAACAAGGGAATTAAAGGAAATCTTATTCTTGGTAATAACGTACTGGCCCATGTACCTGACGTAAATGATTTTGTGCAGGGTATGAAAAGAGCCCTGAAAGACAATGGTGTTATCACAATGGAATTTCCACACCTACTAAAGTTAGTACAGGAAAATCAATTCGACACGATCTATCACGAACATTTTAGTTACCTTTCGTTTATTGCAGTCAGGCGTATCTTCGATCATCAGGGACTAAAAGTGTTTGATGTGCAGGAAATTCCAACTCATGGCGGTTCATTAAGAATATTTGCCAGGCATGCAGAAGACAGTTCAAAACCTGTTTCACAAAATGTATATGATCTCCTGGAAAAAGAAAAGCTAGCAGGCATGGAGTCGCTCTCGTTTTATCAAAATTTTCAGCAAGTAGTGGACAAAATAAAATACAATACCTGGAATTTTTTAATCCAGATGAAAAGAGATGGGAAGAAGGTTGCTGGCTACGGTGCTGCCGCAAAAGGAAATACTCTTTTAAATTATTGCGGCATCAAAGGAAATGATCTTATCCGTTTCGTATCAGACGCATCGCCATATAAACAAAACAGGTATCTGCCCGGCAGCAGGATTCCGGTATTCGAACCCAACCGGATCAGAGAATATAAACCCGATATAGTGATTATTTTTCCATGGAATTTGAAAACGGAAATCAGCGAACAACTAAGTTATATACGAAACTGGGGAGGGAAATTTGTTGTATTTGTTCCGGAATTATCAATTTTTTAAAAATAATTATAATATTTTTAAACATTTATTCACCTTTTCATTATGGTTAAAAGGAACAAAGTAATTGTTACCGGCGGAACCGGATTTGTTGGAAAAAACTTGCTACCATATCTGGCAACATCGGACGCTTACTTTTACCTGCTCGATATTTGCGATTCTATTCATCTGCAATATGATAATATATCTGTAGTTAAATGCGATCTTCTTGATCATGAAGACGTTAGAAAGAATCTGAAATCAATCAAAGCCAGTCACCTGCTTCATTTGGCTTGGGGAATGTCACCGGGCAATTACAACATGGAATCAAATTTTGAGTGGTTGAGATCAAGTATGTCATTGCTGGAAGCATTTAAGCATAACAACGGCAAAAGGGCTATAATAGCCGGATCGAGCCTTGAATATAACTGGGATTTCGGATTTTGCAGAGAGGATACAACCCCGATCAGTCATGAAACCCTCTATAGTTCAACAAAAAACATCCTTCGGCAATATGCTTTCACTTTCTGTAAACAATATAACATAGAATTAGCATGGCCCCGTCTCTTTTTTATTTATGGACCGCATGAACATCCAGAACGACTGATACCTCATGTAATCGGATCTCTGATAAAAGAAGAAAAAGCAACTATCAATAATGGTAACATTTATCGCGATTACATGTATGTAAAAGACACCGCCGCCGTATTATCAAAGCTACTTTTCAGTAAATTTACCGGTATATTAAATGTAAGTACGGGCATTCCTACCCAGCTCGGTGATTTTGGAAAGCTGGCAGCAGAGATTACAGGAAGGCCGGATTTGCTCGAAATTAAATATCCTGAACCGGAAAAATGGCAGGTTGTGTGTGCTAATATTAAGAAGCTCAAAAATGAGATCAATTTTGAGCCGTCATATACATTGGAAACGGGATTAAAAGAAACCATTAACTGGTGGAAAGAAACAATATGATTATGAGTAATGTAATCCTCTTAGGAGCAGGCATGGCAGGATATGGTGCTGCACGAAAGCTTAAGAAAGCGAACGTTAAAACAGATCTTTTTGAAAAAGAAAGTTATTATGGCGGACATTGTGCTTCATTTATTTTTGATAACAAATGGATATTTGATGACGGACCGCACATATCATTTTCAAAAAATCAAGGTGTAAGGGATATCTTTGCTGCAAATATCAATAATGATTACTGTGAATTTGAAACAAAAGTGGATAATTACTGGAAAGGCAAATGGATAAAACACCCGGCTCAAGTTAACCTGTACAGTTTAAGCCCTGAACTCAACACACGGATATTGCAGGAAATGATTGAAGTAAAAACACGTACTTCCGGGCCGATACACAATTATAAAGAATGGTTGTATGCAAGTTACGGTAAAACTTTTGCTGAAAATTTTCCAATAAAATATACACGTAAATTTCATACTACCGATGCCGAAAATATGAGTACTGACTGGCTGGGGCCCAGACTTTATCAGCCTGATCTGGACGAAGTAATTTACGGAATGCTTTCGCCAGCAACCAGAGATGTACACTATGTCAAAGAATTCAGATACCCAAACATGGGTGGTTACGTGAGTTTTATGAATGGTATTAAAGATACCACTGATATTCATTACAATCACGAGCTTGTTGGCATCAGTTTAAAGAGGAAAGAACTTCGTTTTAGCAATAATAGGCAGGTTAAATACAACTATTGTTTCTCATCCCTTCCGCTAAACCATATAATTGAACTCATGGATGATGCTCCGGAAGATATAAAATCGGCAGCTCAAAAACTTGCCTGGACCCAGTGTGTTGTAGTAAATTTTGGTGTAAACCGCAGTGAGATAAGTCAGTGCCACTGGCGCTATGTATATGATGAAGATCTTTATACAACCCGATTCAGCTTCCCCGGAATGTTTGGCCCGAATAATGCACCTTCGGGTTGCAGTACAATACAGGCCGAGATCTACTTTTCAAATAAATACAAGCCGCTTGACAGAAAACCAGAAGAGTTTATACCCATTGTAAAAGATGAATTATTAAAATGTGAAATACTCAAGGAAAATGATAAAATACTATTTCAAAAGGCATGGTTATCTCCCTATGCCCAGATCATTTTTGATCATGAAAGAAAAGATAATGTAGAACTGCTTCATGATTTTCTAATCAATCATAAAATATATTTTGGGGGCAGATATGCGGACTGGAACTATGCCTGGTCGGATGAATCATTTCTCAGTGGTGAAGAGGTTGCGAAAAAAATAATTGATCAGTTATAGAATATGAATCATGAATATTAAGGAGAACAATAATGAACGAATCATTAGTTTCAATAGGAGTACCAGTCTATAACGGAGCAAAATACCTGGAAGAATGCCTTGAAAGCATAGTAAATCAAAACTATTCGAACTGGGTATGTGTAATCATCAACAATAGGTCTACAGATGCAACCCCTGATATTGCCAAGCACTTTGTTGACCGGGATAAACGGTTTAAACTATACCATACCGAAGAATTCCTTTCAATGATCGATAACTGGAATTATTGTTACTCAAAAATACCGGACAAAGCAAAATATTTCAAAATAGTTCCTGCTGATGACTGGATCTATCCGGAATTCCTTGATGAAATGGTCCCTGTTATGGAAGCAAATAAACAGGTAGGGGTATGCTCATCCTACCGGATTGATGACACAAAAGTAAACGCAGAAGGCCTGAGCCCTTATGATGGCAATGTATTTAACGGAAAAGAGATCATTGCAAGGGAGCTTCTCTATGATATTCTGGATATAACAGGTTCCGTAAATACAGTGCTTTACCGTAATGACCATCTGAAAAAACTTCCCGGGTACCCTGCCATTTATACTAAGGAAAATCTGCATTGTGATACGGACCTGACCTATGAAGTACTGAACATTTCGGATCTGTATTTTATTTTTAAGATCCTGAGCTATACACGACAGCATAATGAAACGGCTACTACCTTCGCCAAACGGAACCACACCTTTATAAACGCTCGGGAAAAGCTAGTATACAAGTACAAACATTTGAATCACAGGCTGGAAAGACGCTATTCCCAAATTCGCATTGAGTATGCAAAATTAATTATCAAGAAAAAGTTTAAAGGGGATAATGAATGTCTAAGTTGGCATAAGAACAACTTGCCACGCTGGTTTTCATTAGGTGAATACCTACGGGTGTTTTTATGGAAAATTACCAGGGGAATATAATAGCATATTATTGAATGTTGCATGTATAAAAATTAAACATATTGAGTTTAATGAGTGTCGGAAATGAATAATAATGATTATATTTTAGAAAAATATATGTCATGAATCTAATCAAATTTATTGAATCATTTCCGGATGAAGCCTCATGCAGACTCAAATTTAAGGAATATCGGGATACACAGGGTGTCATTTGTAGAAAATGTGGATGTACAGAACATTATTGGTTAAAGACCATAGAAAAGTACCAATGTAAAAAGTGTAAAACAAGAACATCATTACGAAGCGGTACTATCATGCAAGCGAGTAATTTACCATTCAGGTACTGGTTT
>CAZMVE010000106.1:0-9845 GCA_964569585.1 uncultured Bacteroidales bacterium
GAGTGCAGAGCACGGAGGGATAAAAGTCCGCTTTAGCGGAATGGCACTATAACTTAGTTATATCTGTACTTTTATTACAGTTTATATACATACATCTAGACATATTCTGTAACTCCTTGACCAATATCATCATCGAGCAAGCGATCTATCGGACTGCTTATTGCTGATAAACTTCGGTTAGAAACATGTGTATATATTTCTGTTGTACGACTTGAGCTATGCCCTAATAAAACCTGGATGTAGCGTAAATCAACTCCCGCTTCTAATAAGTGTGTAGCATAGGAATGTCGTAGGGTATGGGTTGATATTCTCTTACGAATTCCTGCACGACTGGCCGCTTTTTTAATTACTTTACCAATACTCTCAGAACTATACTTACAACCCACTTGCCCCTCAAATAAATACGTTTTGGGCTTATAAGCAAGAAAATATTTACGTAATAAAATTAAAACCTTGGGCGATAACGTCACTGCTCTATCTTTAAATCCTTTCGCTTGTACGATCTGAATTACCATTCGCGATGAGTCAATATCATTTAATCGCAAACCAATTATTTCACTCATTCTTAATCCTGCAGAATAGGTTAAACTTATAATTGTCCTGTGCTTAATATTTCTTGTTACTTCAATCATTCTCTTTATTTCATCTGTTGATAAAATAGTGGGTAGTTTCTTCTGCCTATGGGGTCTTTCCATAATTTCTAAATCTAACTTGTATTCACTGAACTTTTTATAAAATAATTTTAAGGCACTAACTACTGTGTTCTGTAGCGACCTGGATAGTCCTTGTTCAACTATGTACCGATAATTAAAATCTTGAAAATCATCAATTGTAACTTGATTCGGAGGTTTTAATAAATAGCCGAAAAAACTAGTTACTGAAGTACAATATGATTCAATAGTACTCTCACTATATCTTTTATTCTTCAGATACCTTCTGTATTCTTTAATCGGAATATTTTCCGCAATAAAAAGTTCCTTCTCTTTTGCAAAGTTCTTCCCTTGAAACTCGTTACTTATTGTACCAGAACTTGTAGTTTGGATGTCATCTTTTCTACCAGCAGTTGAGCAAATGCATTTCGGAAATAGTGCTGATATATGTTTGACAGATTCTTCACTATCCGGAACATGCCAGCAGTGCATGGTGGCACTCCACCGGCAATCCGGAACTTTTTGGATCAGATCCAGCACTTTCTCGTTGTAGGGAAATTGCATGCGAAGCCGCTTTTCGCCATAATGCAAAATAGGTATAACACGAACCTGAAAACCATCACTTTCAGTATTCCTGTAAAAATTGTCCCGGTATTCCTTTTCGTTAACTTCAGCATGTAATATGCTGGCTGTCTGAAGCGTATAAATTTTTTCCATAACACGGTTTTTTAATGCTCCGCCCCGTCACTCCCATCTGCCTTCCCTTCTTGCCGCTAACTAGGAGAAACATGGATTCAAACTAAAACTATGATTACTATGTAATCATGTATCGGAAATAAATATAATCCTTACAAAGGAAAAAACAAAAAAATTGGGATAATTTCTTTTATCGGCGATGAATAATCAGGCTAGCTTTTCTTATTATTTTTTTTACTTTTAGGGTGTCTTAGTTTCATATAGCTAAAATTCCCTGTTGGATGGATCGATGTTGCTGTGGATTTTGGAAAATAGTACTCTCTCTCATACTGTCTTGTTATCTGCTTCGTCCTGCCGGGGCTCAAAATTATCCTGATACTGCTTGTAAAGAGGAGCTTTTAAAGTATACGGAACAGGTATACGGCCCCGATGATTTTATTATCCAGGGCAGGTTATATAAAATCCGGAATAATGGGGCAAGTGAGCATCCTTATTTTAATAATTCAGAATGGAAAGAAGCTTTAATTTATGCAAATGAGAATTGTTATCAGGGCCTGACAATTCAGTATGATATTGAAAAGGATATAATTATTCTTCAGGTAATTCATGCAAACGGGAAAACAAATTTTGTTTATTCTGAATTCACAGCAATCGATTCCTTTAAATTCGATGATCATCTGTTTATCAATCTTCAGAATATTAATGACAGTTTAGCTGTTAAAGGATATTTTGAGAAAATATTCAGGGGTGATTGCTTGTATGTAATGAAATATAAAAAACAATTTGTGAAAAATTTTAATGCCATTGATCCGAAGGGTACATATAGTGAGCAATCATCCTTGTTATTTATAATTCAAGATAATGAAATCATATCCTGCCCGGACAGGAAATCTTTGCTTGGTTATTTTCACGAACATGAAAAAGCGATCAGAAACTATATGAAGCAAAAACATATTCATTTCAGAAGGGCTGGAAAAGATGATCTTGCCATGTTATGCAGGTATATCAATGAAATTACAAAGATGAAATAATGGTCCGGCTGCTGACAATAATAATGGGTAGTTGCCTGGTCTTTCTTATTCTTATGCCCAAATGCCGGGGACAGTGTACTGATATACAGGTGAACAAGAGGTTGGATAACCTTGATTTTTCAGAACTGGTTCGGGTACTGGAATCCCAATCCGAGATCCATTTTTATTATAATCCTGATAGTATTCCCGTTTTTCCGATTCGGATTGAAAAGGATTCAATGAACCTGCTGGTCCTGTTACAGAAAAATTTCAGGGATCATCATATCTTCGTTAGCTGCGATAATCAGGGTAATTTTTACCTTACTTACGGATTACCAGTTATTTGCGAAATTGCCGAATCAGCTTATTCCGGGTCGATGATGCATACAATTGAAGTAGTATATCAGCCGGAATCGGACAACTTCATCAGCACCAAAAGTGAGTATATAAACGATACCTTGATTATAGGCCGGAGAGATTTCGATAATTCTTACTACAAGGCCGACTTTTCAGGAACAGTTATAGATTGTAAAACAGGTGAACCGGTAATAGGGGCAACCATTTATGTCGAAGAGCTGAGGACAGGTATTGCAACCGGCACTAAAGGCAATTTCCGCTTAACGGTTCCGGCCGGGGAATATACCCTTGTGGTAAGTAGTCTGGATAAAATTCCTCATAAATACAACCTGTATATTTATTCCAGCGGGTCGTCTGTTTTATACCTCGAGTCAAAAGTCATTGCCCTAGATGAAGTGATTATCAGTGCAGGCCGTTTCGATAAGCTGAAGAGTACGCAAATGGGAATTGAACGGCTCACGGCTCGGGAAATAAAGGAAATACCTGTTGTATTGGGCGAACGCGACGTGTTGAAAGTGGCCCTGATGCTGCCAGGTGTGCAGCAAACAGGTGAGGGCGCTACGGGCTTCAACGTTCGCGGTAGTCCTGCCGATCAGAATGTTTTTTACCTGAACGATATTCCCATTTACAATGTGAATCACCTGGTGGGATTTTTTTCTGCCTTTCATCCCGAAGCCGTAAATGAATTCAGTCTGTATAAAAGTAACATACCTGTGCAGTATGGAGGCAGGCTCTCTTCCATCTTCGATATCGATACCAAAAAAGGCAACCGGGAAAAATTTGGGATGCGTGGCGGTATCAGTCCTGTTTCGGCTAATATTTTATTCGATCATCCTCTTATCAGGGAAAAAGGCAGTATAATGATCGGGGGCCGGTCGACATACTCCAATTGGTTGTTGAGGCGAATTGATGATCCGTCTGTAAGGAACAGTAATGTTTATTTCGGCGACCTTCTTTCCTCCGTCGAATTTGAGATTGGGAAGTCGGATCAGGTTGAGTTATTTGGATACTACAGTTACGATAACATCAATTATAACGATGAAATTAAGCATGCTTACAGTAATCAGGGAGCTGCACTGAAATGGAATCATATCCTGAATGAAAAGCATCATTTCGAATCCTCCATGGTTTACAGCCGGTACGATTTTGATGAAATCAACCGGGAAATCGTTTTTGATTTCTATCGTCATAGTTATTTCCTTCAGCATTACCAGTGGAAAAATTCTTTTACTTTACATTTTCATCCCAGGCATAATTTTACTGCCGGAATCGACAATATCCTGTATTATCAGTCGCGGGGAAAACATCGTATTCTTCAGTACGATCAGGTGATCAGTTCAACTGATCTGGGTACCGAACAGGCTCTTGAAACCGGGGTATATGTGGGTGATGAATGGGACATAAACGGTAAAATTTCGGCCTATGCCGGGTTAAGGTACAATTTCTATAATTACCTTGGGCCCCAGGATATATTTAGCTATAATTCCGGCGAGTACCTGGTTGCTAATATTATCGACACCACTCATTACAGGAAATTTTCCATTATAAAGACTTACCAGAAACCTGATGTACGTCTGGCTTTAAAATACCTTGTACATTCAACGCTTTCGGTAAAACTGAGTTTTAACCAGCTCCAGCAGAATATCTTTATGCTTTCCAACTCGCTTTCCATATCACCTACCGATAAATGGAAATTTGCCGATTATCATATAAAACCGCTGCAGGGAAAACAATACTCATTGGGATTCTATTTCAATTCTTTCAACCGGAAATGGGAATTAACTGCCGAAGGATACTATAAACAGGTTAGTAACCTGGTTGAGTATAAGGACGGAGCCAACCTGCTGATTACGGAAGTTCCTGAAACGGAATTACTACAGGGCGATTTAAAAGCATATGGGTTGGAATTTATGATAGAGCGGACTTTTGGAAACCTGACCGGCTGGCTGAATTATACCTTTACGAACACCCGTGTACAGGTCGAATCGGATTATGCACTGAGCCAGGTAAATAATGGATTGCCTTTTCCTGCCAGTTACGATAAACCGCATTCTGTTAACCTGATCAGCAATTATCGGTTCAGGAAAAGGTTTTCCCTGTCGTGGAACATAGTGTATTCAACCGGCCGACCCTATACGAGTCCTGTTTCGGTATATTTTCTGAACGAGAATCCGGTGATCAACTATTCAGCAAGAAATGAACTGAGAATACCTGATTATTTCCGGATAGATCTATCTTTTAACGTGGAAGGTAATTTATTGAGGAAGAAATTAGCCCATGGGTCGTGGATGTTTTCGGTATACAATCTTACAGGTCGGAAGAATGCCTATTCAGTTTATTTCATCGAAGAAGAAGGACAGATAAGAGGATACAAGCTTTCAATTTTTGGAACATCTGTATATACACTCACTTATATATTTAAATTGGGGAATTATAATGATTAAGTCTATAGTACATCTTGTAGGATTTTGTTTTCTGCTTTTTATTTCTTGTATCGAACCCTACACTCCCGAATGGAATGGAGAGGAATCATTGCTTGTAGTTGATGCTTTGGTGACTGATAATCCGGAATATCAATATGTGCTGTTATCCTATTCCACCGGGGTCGATAGTCAGAAATTCATACCTGTGGATGGTGCAGGCATCGTAGTCAGCGATAATTTTGGGAATGAGATCTCTTTTTATGAGGCAGACGAAGGAAAATATGTACCCGTTAACTTCACAGGTATTGCAGGAAGAAGTTATAAGCTTGCTGTTACTCTTGCTAATGGTAAACAATACAACTCGGAATACCAGCTTCTTACTGTAAAAGATGAATTTGATTCTGTGTATTACAAAATTGAAATCCAGCCTACAACCAATCCGCAATATCCTGTCGAAGGAGCCCGGTTTTATATTGATATTATTTCATCGGGCCGGAATGATGCATACTATCTCTTTCAGTTGGAGGAAACCTATAAGTTTAATATCGACTTCAGGCTAGAGTATATAGAAGCTGGAAATGGCTTGGTGAGAGTAACAGAACCTCCTTCCATGGTTTGCTGGAAAACCACAAAACTGGAGGGCTATTATTTATACAAAAGTAATTCGCAAACCGTTGGACAGTCACAATCACTACCGCTTCATTACGTTACCTTCGATACCAGACGGTTTTCCGAGAGGTATAGCCTTCTTATAAGGCAAATTAGCGTATCGGAAGAAATTTTTAATATCTATTACCAGGTAAGCCAACAAGCCAACGGCGGTTCGATATTTGCTATCCAGCCCTTTAATATTATTGGGAATATTAAATGTGTTACCGATAGCGAAGAACCTGTACTGGGTAGTTTTGTAGTTGGAGGGATCAAAGAAAAAAGAGAATTCTTTAACAAACCACCAAATGTCACATTTACTTATTCAAGGTGTTTTGCACTGACCGAAGGTGTGGAATTTTATCTTATGAGAGGAGGAACTCCTGAAGCTCCGCTTTATTTCACACTTGTCGATGGTTCTTTGGCTTATGTTGCGGAACAGTGTTTTTTCTGCAGTGGTAATGGAGGCATACCTGATAAACCTGTATTTTGGGAAGATTAATTTGTTTAACAGTATGATACAGAATAGAAGCATCATCCGGCTAGTCTGCACATTATATTTCCTGATATTTACGGAAGTATCGGATAGCCAGCCAATTTTGAAATCGTGGATTCTGTGTGACGATTATACGGAAAAGGTCACGCTCATTACCGACCGTGATCTGTATATTACCGGCGAAAATATATGGTATAGCGCATGGCTGCACTGTGAAAGCGACTCGTTATGCAATTGTTTGAGCCGTATAATGTACATGGATATTTACAAGGACCTGAATGGTTATTCCATCAGGCAGAAATTACATATTGAGAATGGAAAGGTTGAGGGTTCGGTATCTATACCCTACGATTTTCCTACAGGGCATTACTACATCCGGGTGTATACAAAATACCAGAAGAATTACCTGGCCGAAGACTTGGCTTATCACGAAATTTTAATCCTGAATCCACAAATTCCACTGAATGTTCCGACTAATGAAGAGCCCTTGGAGTTATTTTTTAAGGGGGGCTCAGCCATTTACGGTTTGCCTGCCAAAGCAGTTTTGCAGGTAAATATCCAGGAGAAAAGTATAATTAGTGCTGAAGTTATTACGGGTACTGATGAAGTGGTATCGCCGGTTAATCTGATAAATTACAAAATGGGTTTTTTTAAGCTAACCCCGCAACCTGAGCAAAAGTATTTTATTAAAATCTGTTTCACCGGTAACGACTCGTTGATTTTTCCCATCCGGAATATCTGTGATTCGGGCTGGAATTTAGATACCAGAAGGGATGACGATAGTATCAGAATCGCGCTAACTGAGATGAATACCCCGGCACTTCAGCAGGGCACACTAATAATTTACGATCAGTTTATGCGAACAATTTACAGCGAAGGAATTCAATTGCATGGAAATACCTGGCAAAAAAATATTCCGGCAAATCTGTTTAAAACAGTAACAAATTATGTTGGGATAAAAGATAGTAATAATGAGTTACTTACTTTCACTGTAATATATAATCCTTTTGATAAGATTATCCCGCTTGAGGTTGAAACGAATAAGCAGATTTATAATCCTTTCGAAATGGTTGAAGTCACAGTTGGTCAGACATCCGGCAAATCGGTTGAACATATCGATCTGGTGATCTCGGCAGTTATTAAAGGATCGGTCCGGGATTCTGGTATATATTCAGAACCTGACCTTTATTCTGAGGCCGGCGCAATACTTCGTGAGAACTCCATTCGGCAGAATGATGATTCTTTTCTACGGATTTTTAATGAAAATAATACCGTTAATATCCGGAGCCTTCCTGAGATAAGGGACGTGAACCTTACGGGAGTGGTGCTCGATGCGGGTTCCGGTGTCCCTGTCAGTCATTGTAAGGTATATCTTTCGTTACTGGGAACCGAACCCCAGCTTCATATTTATGAAAGCAGGGAAGACGGATCCTTTATTTTTAACCTGAATAACCTGGAGGGAAACAGGAAATTGTACGTAGGGATCGATTACCGGAAGCATAGTAATACGGAAATACTTATCAATAAGGAATTTATCCAAGAATATATTCCACTTGTCGGCATACTGGCGTTTTCGGCCGAACAGCATGCATTATACGAAGAACTGTTTGTAAATATGCAGGTAGCGAAAGAATTTGGCAGCCATCGGAAAATATCATATCATACCCAATTTCAGAGTCAGCCGTTTTTTACCAAACCTGACATTTCGGTTGTGCTTTCCGACTTTATAGAGTTTTCAACGATGCAGGAAGTATTTACCGAAATTGTTCCGTTTACCTTCCTGAAACATAAAAGAGATTCTTTTTATTTTCAGATTTTAAATCCTGATACTGATCTGCTGATTGATAATCCTTTGGTTTTACTTGATAATATCCCTGTTTTCAATGTGAATGAGATACTTAAATTATCACCAGCAAGCATTGAAAAAATTGATATTATTCATCAGGATTATTTTCTTGGTACTCATCGAATCGAAGGTTTAATCCATATAATCAGTAAAGAATCTCAGTTGGAGCAGATTGAGTTCCCCGGGGGTACCGTTTTTTTCGATTATCAGGCTGTAAATCCTACCGCAGAGTTTAAACTACCGGATAGTCAGGTAATAAAAGATTCACAGGGAAGCATTCCATATTTCAATAATTTACTTTACTGGAAAGCCAATCTGGTTTTGGGAAATTCCCCGGTAAAACTTGAATTTTTTACCGGCAATAACGAAGCAGAGTATCAGATTATCGTCCGGGGTGTAACATCCGATGGAATCCCTTGCTATGGAGAAAAAATAATCAGGGCAAAAAGGGATTAACTTACCGGAGTCTGAAGGGATACCTGATAGTTACAGGTATCACAAACTGTTAACCCCCTTGCACTGTCTGGACAACGGCATCGAACGCAGGCTTTCGCTGACAGTGCCGGTCGAATAGCATAGGATAATCAGACCGGCCGGTGATGGGCCAGTAATTACGCCAGGATTGACCGTCATGCACTGCCCAAAATGTAATCCGTCCAAAGAGATCCCTGTGCTTCCTGAAGAATGAAAGGAGTTCAGCATACCGCTGTGCCAGGTCTTTATGGGCAGTGTCCGGAAGACTGTCCGGATAAGGATTGATCTCTTTCTGTTTTTCTGCGTCGAAAGAGGAAAGGGGAACGACAGTAGAATCGACCGGATAAAAGGGAAGTACACCCACATCCAGTTCGGTGATCATCAGTTTTACACCCAGGCTGCTTAAATTCTTGATGTAAGCTTCAAGCAAATCCATTTTAGGATAGTCCAGAAACCAGTGCCCCTGAATGCCTATACCGTCCACACGAACACCATTGGACTGCAGATTCTGGATAAGTCGGATGACTCCTTCGGTTTTGGGGCCGAATTCATAATCAAACTCATTGTAATAGAGTTCTGCTTCCGGATCAGCCTCGCGTGCAAATTCAAACGCCTTTTGTACATAATCTTCGCCGATAATTTTTAACCACTTGCTTTTCCTGAAAGAACCATCCTTTATGATAGCTTCGTTAACAACATCCCAGCCATGGACACGTCCTTTATAGTGTCCCATCACAGTGAAAATGTGCTCTTTCATCCGTTCAAGAAGTGCTGCCTGGCTCAGAGGATTTCCTGATTCATCCTGAAACACCCAATCCGGCGTCTGATCATGCCAGACCAAAACATGAGCTATGATATGCATATTATGCTTTTCACCAAAGGCTACATACTGGTCTGACGCTTCGAAATTGTATCGTTCCGGTTCAGGATGAATTTCTTCCCACTTCATTATATTTTCTGGTGTGATACTGTTGAAATGTCTGGCAACAAGGTCCATAGCTTCGGGTTCCTTGCCACAGATTTGCTCTATGTTTAGCGCTACTCCAATATAAAAATCGTCTTGAAATACATCTTTTAAAACAGGCTGACCGATTGTATCTGATTTTTTCAAGAATGTTTTTCTTTCAGTCGTTTATAAACCTCTTCAAGCGTGCCACCAAATGGGCCGGGTGTTTCCATTTTGACCGAAACCAGAGCAGCAGCAAACTTCAATGACTCTGCAACTTCGTGATCCAATCTGTGTGA
>CAZMVE010000107.1:0-9700 GCA_964569585.1 uncultured Bacteroidales bacterium
TGGAATACAATTTTACCGGTATAGAGAAAAGATGGCAAAAGTATTGGGAGGAAAATAAAACTTTTAAGACAGCTGATGATCTTTCGAATCCGAAAAAATTTTATGCACTGGATATGTTTCCCTATCCTTCCGGGAGTGGTTTGCATGTTGGCCATCCTGAGGGCTATACGGCAAGCGATATAGTAAGCCGCTATAAGCGTATGAACGGCTATAATGTGCTCCATCCCATGGGTTGGGATGCATTCGGACTACCTGCAGAGCAATATGCCATACAAACCGGTACCCACCCAGCCGTTACAACTAATAATAATTGTGATACATTCCGTCGTCAAATTAAATCACTCGGTTTGGGCTATGATTGGGACAGAGAAGTTAATACGACGGATACTGGTTATTATAAGTGGACGCAATGGATTTTTATCCGGCTTTATAATACCTGGTTCGATTCCGACTTGCAGAAGGGAAGACCCATAGAAGAATTGCCGATACCAGACGATATAAGAACAAAAGGTAATGAGGCTGTCACATCTTATATCAATTCGAAAAGGCTTGCTTATTATGATGATGCACAGGTATGGTGGTGCAACCAGTGTAAAATTGTGTGTGCCAATGAAGAGGTATTAAATGACGGATCGCATGAAAAATGCGGAAGCAAGGAAGTTGAACGCAGAAACCTGAAACAATGGATGCTGCGTATTCCCCAGTATGCCGAAAGGTTATTAAAAGGTCTTGACACCCTGTCTGAATGGCCCGAGAGCGTTAAAGATATGCAGCGTAACTGGATTGGACGTTCAACCGGAGCTGAAGTCACCTTTAGAATGGAAGGTTTGTCGGACGTGATCAAAGTTTATACAACCCGGCCCGACACTTTATTTGGTGCAACATACATGGTTATTGCCCCCGAACATGAGTTGATTGATAAAATTGCCACTTTTCCCGAGGCACCGAAAGTTAAAAAATATATCCAGTCGGCTTCTTTAAAATCGGATCTCGACCGAACTGACCTAAGCAAGGATAAAACCGGTGTATATACTGGCCGATGTGCTATAAATCCTGTGTCAGGGGAAAGTATCCCTATCTGGGTTGCCGATTATGTTCTTATCGGGTATGGTACAGGGGCTATTATGGCGGTTCCGGCGCATGATACACGCGATTTTGAATTTGCTGAGAAATTTAATATTCCTATCCGTTGCATTCTGGATCCTAAAAATGCCGATCCTGAAACAAGACAGAGAGTTATTCAGGGTAAAGCCTGCTGGACTGAAGATGGAGTATATATCAATTCATCAAACCCTTCAAATAATATCGATATCAACGGGCTGAATAAGGCAACCGGTATTAAAACAATCATATCATGGCTGGAAGAAAAAGGATTGGGCAAATCGGCCATAAATTACAAACTGCGCGACTGGCTTTTTAGCCGGCAACGCTATTGGGGCGAACCTTTTCCGGTAATTCACTGGGAAGATGGGGAAATAAGTATTGTCGGGGATGATGAACTTCCCGTTTGCCTCCCTGTGATGGAGAAATACCATCCGGGAGATAATGGTGAATCTCCCCTGGCCAATGCAGGTGAATGGTTGGATGTGACCGATGAAAATGGAAGGAAAGGACAACGTGAGACGAATACAATGCCTCAGTGGGCGGGCTCCTGCTGGTACTATTTAAGGTATATCGATCCTGCTAACAAGTTGGTCCCTTTTGACAGGGGAAAAGAAAAATATTGGATGCCTGTCGATCTGTATATCGGAGGTGCTGAGCATGCTGTATTACACCTGCTTTACAGCCGCTTCTGGCATAAAGTGCTTTATGATCTGGGTGTTGTATCGACCGATGAACCCTATCAGAAACTCTATAACCAGGGTATGATCCTTGCCTTTGCCTACGAAACCGGAACAGGATCGAAAGTACCTTCTGATGAAGTGAATGAACGCGATGGAAAATTCTTCCATAAAACAACGGATGAGGAGCTGAAACAGATTGTAGCCAAGATGTCGAAAACTTTAAAAAATGTTGTCAATCCTGATGATGTTGTAGCCAAGTATGGAGCCGACAGCTTAAGGTTATATGAAATGTTTATGGGTCCGCTCGATGCTACAAAACCATGGACCGATACGGGCGTAAAAGGAGTTTTTAATTTTCTCTGCCGGGTTCACAGGTTCTTTGTCGACAGGAAAAATATTCTTACTGACAGTTCTGATGATAATGAGACATTGAAGTTACTGCATCAGACTATTAAGAAAGTTACTTCTGATATAGAAGGACTTAAATTCAATACGGCCATTTCACAGTTGATGATATTCACCAACCTGGCTATCAGGAAGGGTAAAATATCGCTTACTTCGGCAAGAATATTCACCAAATTGTTATCTCCTTTTGCACCTCATATAGGGGAGGAACTATGGAATTTATATGGTGGTGATGCAAGTATTTCTTTTGAGGATTGGCCTGAAGTAAATGAAAATTATTTGCAGGAGATGACTTTTGAATATCCCGTTTCCATCAATGGGAAATTGCGTTTTAAACAATTGTTACCGGTAGATGCATCAGATGAGGAAATTAAAAAAGCAGTACGTACTCATGAAAAAGCTGAAAAATGGATAGAGGGTAAACAAATTCGAAAAATAATTATAGTTCCCGGTAAAATTGTAAACATTGTAGTTAATTAATATCATGATCAAAAAACACTGGAAAATAGTTACTGTCCTGACAGTTTTAATACTGACCATAGGAATCAGTTATTTTTATTACTATCAGTATGTACCAAAAACGGATATAGTTGAGGTAACCGATACTATACCGACAGTCCGGGAAATTGTGAAAATGTACGGTATACCTGTCGATTCCTTTACTGTTGTATTCGATGTGGTAAAGCGAAACCAGATGTTGCTGAACATACTTTCGGGATATCATTTGCCTGAAGGAGCTATTGCAGGTTTAATTGCCAGTGATCAGAAAGTTTTTGATCTGCGAAAAATACGAGCAGGTAATAAATATGCGGTCTTTCTTGAAAGGGACTCAGCAGAAACTCTCAGGTATTTTGTTTATGAACACACTCCTGTCGAATTTGTACGATTTTCGTTTCTCGATTCGGTTATTATCGAAATAGAGGAAAAGGAAATAATTTATAAACAACAGGTTGCTAATGGTTCCATTCATACCTCACTTTGGAATGCGATGGTAGATAATGGACTTAATCCAATGCTGGCAAATGAACTATCAGAAATTTATGCCTGGAGTATCGATTTTTTTGGATTGCAACCTGCCGATAGTTTTTGTGTTATTTATGATGAACAATATGTTGATTCTATTTCGGTGGGCCTGGGTAGAATTCATGCTGCCTATTTTCGACATTCGGCTCAAGACTTCTATGCAATTCCTTTTATTCAGGACAGTGTAGAGAGTTATTACGATCTGGAAGGTAACAGCCTGAGAAAAGCATTTTTAAAAGCTCCGTTGCGGTTTTCCCGGATCAGTTCGCGTTTTTCTCATTCCCGGTTGCATCCTGTATTGAAAATCCGGAGACCTCACCATGGGGTAGACTATGCTGCACCGGCTGGCACACCGGTACAGGCTATTGGCGATGGCAAAATAATTGAAGCAAAGAAAGGATATAATAACGGCGGAGGAAACATGATTAAAATAAGACATAACAGTGTTTATACAACTGCGTATCTTCATCTTTCAGGTTTTGCACCGGGTATAAGTACGGGGACCTATGTAAAGCAGGGCGATATAATAGGTTATGTCGGTACTACAGGACTTTCAACCGGGCCACACCTCGATTTTCGCTTCTATATGAATGGAAGAGCGATTGACCCCCTTAAGGTGGAAGCTCCTCCTGTAGAACCTGTTCATGAGGTGAATCTTGCAGCTTTCGATTCGATAAAAACTGTTACACTTAAGTTGTTAAGTAACTTCCATCTTAATTGAAAGCTTATTTTATAAACAATACTAATTATCCAGCTGAATTAATAGTTTTTCAATAATTTTCGGATAGTGATCGTATTCGAGTTGATGAACTCTTTCAGCAAGAGATTCAGGAGTATCATCAGGCTTAACAATGCAACGTGCCTGGAAAATGACAGAACCTTCGTCATATTGTTCATTTACATAGTGAATCGTAATCCCTGATTCTCTTTCTTGATTCTGAATAACAGCTTCATGCACTTTACTGCCGTACATACCCTTACCTCCGTATTTAGGTAATAGAGCAGGATGTATATTAATAATTCTGTTCGGAAAAGCATGAATCAGATAATCGGGCACCAACCATAAAAATCCGGCAAGAACAATAAAATCAGTCTCAGCAGCCCTAAGAACCTTTACTATTTCAGTAGTGTTGTAAAAAATTTCTCGGGTAAAAATATAGGTTGGAATACCTAGTTTTACTGCCCTTTCAAGAACAAAGGCTTCAGAATTATTACTGAGTATAATATTCACTTTGCCTTTGGAACTTGCCTTGAAATACTCGGCAATATTCTGTGCGTTAGAACCTGAGCCTGATGCAAATAGAGCTACCTTTTTCATAATCAATAAAATAGAAAGTAAGATTTTTAAGAAATAGTTAGAGAAACATGGTAAAAAAAGTTAATTTTAAATCAATATTTCAACAATTTTATTTGTTTTTTTTCAATTAATGCATTTCTTTGCAGCGTTAAATTCTAATCCTAAGTATAATTAAAATTTTAAACATATGTCTGATATTGCATCTAGAGTAAAAGCTATCATCGTTGACAAACTTGGTGTTGATGAGAGCGAAGTTACACCTGAAGCAAGTTTTACTAACGATTTAGGTGCAGACTCACTGGATACAGTTGAGTTAATTATGGAATTTGAAAAAGAATTCAACATTGGTATTCCTGATGACCAGGCTGAAAAAATCAGTAATGTTGCTGAAGCCATTAAGTACATCGAGGACAACGCAAAGTAATCTAACTTATTCAGAACTTAATCCCCTCGCATTATGGAATTGAAACGAGTAGCTGTTACTGGTTTAGGAGCTATTACGCCATTAGGAAATAATGTCAAGGACTATTGGGATAACCTGATTAAAGGTACTAGTGGTATTGAACTGATAACTCGTTTTGATGTATCAAACTTTAAAACAAAGTTTGCCTGCGAGGTAAAGGGTTATGATCCACAGGATTATTTCGATCGGAAAGAGTTGCGAAAACTGGATCTTTTTTCACAGTTTGCTCTGATAGCTGCCGATGAAGCCTTTAAGGATTCCGGAATAGATCTTGAAAAGATAGACCTTGACAGAGCCGGTGTGATATTTGGCTCTGGTATTGGAGGTTTTGGGACCTTTTACAATGAGTTACTCTCATTTTCAAAGAATCCTGAAATGCCCAGGTTTAGTCCTTATTTTATTCCTAAACTCATCTCCGACATTGCTGCAGGACAAATTTCGATTAAGTTTGGCTTCAGAGGACCTAATTATGCTACTGTTTCGGCCTGTGCTACTTCCACCAATGCGATTATCGATGCATATAACTACATTCGCTTGGGAATCGCAAAAATATTTATTTCCGGAGGTTCCGAAGCAGCCATCAATCCGCCGGGTCTTGGAGGTTTTAATGCAATGCAGGCGATCTCTACCAATAACGAAGAATATAAAACGGCATCCCGTCCGTTCGATGCTACCCGCGATGGTTTCGTGATGGGTGAAGGTGCAGGCGTTGTTGTTCTGGAAGAACTGGAACATGCAAAAAAACGAGGTGCTAAGATTTATTGCGAACTTGTAGGAGGGGGTCTTACAGCCGATGCTTACCATCTTACTGCTCCTCATCCCGATGGACTAGGAGCATCTAATGTAATGAAATTCGCACTTGAGGATGCACACTTAAAAATAACCGACCTGGATTATATTAATGTTCATGGTACGGCAACTCCGCTTGGCGATATTGCTGAAGCAAAAGCAATACTAACAGTATTTGGTGAGCATGCTTACAAAATGAACATCAGTTCCACAAAGTCGATGACTGGGCACCTTCTTGGGGCTGCTGGTGCTATCGAGGCAATTGCCAGTATAATGGCAATTGTTCATAATATTGTTCCTCCCACTATTAATTTGAACCAACTCGATCCGGAGATTGACCCTAAACTGAATTTAACACCTAAGGTAGCTCAGGAGAGAGAAGTGAATGTAGCATTAAGCAATACATTTGGTTTTGGAGGGCATAATGCTTCTGCCATAATATTTTGCAGAATTCTGTCCTTAGAAAAGACAAATCTATTTTTCGACCTGATAAGAAATTAAAGAAACAACTGAGGCACATTCTAGGTTTTAAGCCCCGGAGGTACGATCTTTATAAGCTTGCCCTGATACACAAATCAGCTTCAGGTAGTTATTCAAAGGATCACGATATTCATAATGAACGTCTTGAATTTCTTGGCGATGCTATACTTGATAGTATCATCGCTGAAAATATTTATATTAATTTTCCCGATAAAGACGAAGGATTTTTAACCCAGCTACGTTCAAAAATAGTAAATCGCGATACACTCAAAGATATAGCCCTTAAAATGGGGATAGGAAATATTGTTATCGCACGGCTCACAAAGGATAACCATAAAGCATTGTTTGGCGATGCTCTCGAAGCCCTAATTGGGGCAATATATCTTGATCGTGGATACAAAAAAGCACGAAAATTTATTCTCGATCGGATCCTCAGTCACCATTTCAATCTCGAGATATTATCTGAAACAGAAATAGACTTTAAGAGCAGAATAATTGAATGGGGGCAGAAAAATAAAAAAGACATAAATTTCACATGTCAGGAGCAGGCTAATGGCGATAATAAAATTCCGGTTTTTGTTTCTCATCTCCTGGTTTTTGATGATATTGTAGGGATGGGAATGGGCAAATCGAAAAAAGAAGCTGAACAAAATGCAGCCCGTCAGGCAACTCAAAGTATCGGATTATAATAATTCTTTCGTTGAAAAAGGCAACAATAAAACTATCTGAATCCACACGAAGCGATATCACTTTATTATTTGCCATAGCTTCGGCCGAATCCGATTTACGAATTTGCCTTATGTTGAATCAGGCACTATCTATTAATTTATCGTTGGCAGACAATCTTGAAATTATAAGCAAAAAGAACATTGTATCCTTTCGGAGATATACCTATGAAGGAGAAGAAGGGATTGAAAAATATACTATGTTCATAAATCGTAATGGAACGAACTACTTATTTACGGAAATAAAAAAAATTGATTTTATTCTGCTTATTCAATCAGAAGGCTCACTCACTGCTGTAGAGAAAACAATTAATCAATTGAAATCATCTCCGGAATTTACAGCTATATATAAATTGGATCCTGCGGCACTTAAATCTTTCGATAGACTTATAAGTTAAGATAATTTTTATCATTTAGGAAGTGAGCAATCTCATCATTAGCTGATATAATATATCATCTAAGTCTCTTAATAGCATTGAGGTATCAAGCCTTACTTTTACCTTTCTATAAAAACTCCCTATAAATTCTAAATACTAATATTATGAAGATTGCAAATGAGGCGGAGGAATTTATCAGCTTGCTTAGAAATAATAAAGATTCGCTGATCCAGCGTGTAATGCACTATTTGGAGAAGACGGATATTTTAAAAGATATTAACCCTCTTCAAGAATCATTGGACTTATCGATTAGGGGAATATCCAAATCCTTAGTATTGGCAGCTAAAAAATTCGGTTTAGACACTCCTGAATTAATTTTTAATACAGATTGGGCAAAAGATCCGGTTTCGTATTCCGGACAAATTGAAGCTATTAAACACAGAAAAGGAGGCCTAACAATTAGTAGTTGTATGATGCTCATAAAATATTATCGTCATTCGTATATTGATCTTATTGAAGAATCTCCTATTGATTGTAATCGTAAAAAGAAATTCAATTGTTTTACGGCAAATTGTTTCGATAGATTCGAACTTGGTTATATCACCGAAAGGGACTCGGATAAAGAGGATGCGAGTGTTGAAGAATCACAACTTTTAAATCGTGAAATACTTGATGAAAAAAACAGATATCTTACTGTTCTTGACAGCTTTTTTGCCCCTATCATACTACTTGATAGAACCACAAGGGTAATTAATTTTAATAGTGCAGCTTCAAAGTTGTTAACTGGTATTAAAAATGCAGCAGAACTTCATTGTAACAATTCTGTTTCAACTTCAGCCTTAAACGAGATAGCGTGTAAGATACAAGACTTCACAACCTCAACTGAAGAGGAGAACTGTTTTGAAACAACTTTCGATACGGATACAGAAAAGCATTATTATAAAGTTTTTTTCAAGAAATTATTCGATGCTACTGATAAAATTCAGGGTTTCATTATTATGATGCAGGATTTAACAGAACAGCATTCTACGGAGGCAAATTTGCATGATGCTAAAGTTAAGGCAGAGGAAGCTGACAAGCTGAAAACTGCTTTTCTTGCAAATATGTCGCACGAAATTAGAACTCCAATGAATGCTATTATTGGTTTTACAGAACTTATGCTAAATAAAAAATATTCCAAAAATGATAAGGATGAATATTTAAAATTGATTCGTCGGAGTAGTGCAGATTTATTAGATATAATTGAGGACATTGTAGATATTGCAAAGATAGAATCTAAACAGATGAAGGTTAAATATAAAGCCTGTAAACCATTTGAGATATTAACCGATCTTAAAGCAGTATTTTCTGAAACACTTCGCAGATATGGTACTAATGACGATGTTGAACTCAAACTGAATATCAGTAAAGAACTGGAAGGCATCATTTTCTATACGGATGGAGAACGACTGAAACAGGTTATTTCTAATTTATTGAATAATGCAGCGAAGTTTACAAACAAAGGATTTATTGAGTTTGGTTACCGGGTATCGGATAATTCAAGTTTATTCTTTTTTGTGCGTGACTCCGGTTTAGGTATTCCTGAAGAAATGAAAGGGAAAATCTTCGAACGTTTTATTCAATTGGGAGGACCTCCTTCACTTAATGCTGGTGGGGCAGGGCTTGGTTTAGCTATTTGTAAAAATATAGTTAGTTTGCTTGGAGGGAGTATATGGGTTGAATCGAATGTAGATAAGGGTTCGGATTTTTGTTTTGAACTGCCCTTAAGGGAAGTGCCTGTGCATGTGATAAAGAATATGGATATTACAAATACTAATGTGAAAAAAGGATATCCACAGTGGCATGATAAGGTTATTCTTATCGCTGAAGATGATGAGATTAATTTCATATTCCTGAACGAGATACTTAGTAAAACAGGAGCTAAAATCCTCCATGCCAAAAATGGACTTAAAGCCATTGATTTCGTTGAAACACAGAAAAAAATCGATCTGATCCTGATGGATATGAAAATGCCCAAATTAGGTGGAATTGAAGCAACACGTTATATATCGACCATACAACCCAATATTCCTATAATTGCCCAAACGGCCTATGCACTGGATGGTGATAGAGCAAAATGTATCGATGCAGGATGTTGTGCCTATATTATTAAACCTGTTGTAAGGGAAAAACTTTTCCAGCTTATCGCTCAGTATATATCAATGGAAAACTATATTAATGATAATTATCTTATTAATATAAAGCAATAAAAACAGAAGGAGGCAGTGATGCCTCCTTCATTAACCCTAACCCATTTATACCTATGAAAAGAATCAGAAACCTATTTACCTAAAACTATAAACCTATATTTATCTTAA
>CAZMVE010000108.1:0-9671 GCA_964569585.1 uncultured Bacteroidales bacterium
ATACCCCTAATTTATTGATTATTTTTATATGTTTCAAGTGCATACCCCAGTTAAGGGAATTCCTGAGAAAATAGGAACAGAAACACTTAAACCAACACAAAAATCATGGAACCGTGTCAGGGTCACCCGCGATATTTTAAATCGTTCGGTTACTTTTATCCTGAACAGGGATGTCAATAAACAGGTTTCATTTTCTGACCCTCGACTTGTTATGGGATTTGTAGGTTTCGGAACCCTTACTACCCAGAGCAGTATCAGGAATATAAACATATGGGCTCCAACTGTAATTACCGATAGCACACTTTTATGTAAATAAACTTGTTAATAAACCGGCTTAAATTATTTAATAAGAGCTTTAGTTTTGTAGAATCAACCTTTATATTACTAGATGAATCTGGGCATCAATTTGATATTTCTTAGACTTTTCATAAGCCTTTTCTTTGGCCCAAATGAATGTTATAATGAAAAAGAAACCGGAACATCTCTACTGCCAGAAGCAAATATATTGTACTCAAATTTAGCCTCTGATGATCTCTCATACGAAACTTTTCTTATAGCCTACCAAGGTTATAGCGCTCTTCTGAATCAACAATCTCTGGACCGGGATACTATTCTTACAATAATCGATTACAGTAAACCATCCGATCAGGAACGATTGTTTGTCTTTGATCTTAAGAATCAAAAATTGCTATTCAAATCACTTGTTGCACATGGTAAAGGCTCAGGAGAAAAAGTAGCCCGGTCATTTTCCAACCAGCCATCTTCGCATATGAGCAGTCTGGGCTTTTTTATCACTGGGTATCCCTATAACGGCAAGCATGGATATTCGTTACGAATGGATGGTATTGAAAACGGGATTAACAACAATGCACTTTCAAGGGCTATTGTATTTCATGAAGCTTCCTATGTTAGTCTGCAATACATTAAAAAATACGGCAGATTGGGACGTAGTTTTGGATGCCCGGCCCTGCCTGTAGAATCTAGTCGTTCAATTATTGATACTATTAAAAATTCCTCGTGTGTATTTATCTATGCGCCTGATGAGTACTATTTCCGGAAAACAAACTTAGTTAGTTCCATGTTGTATTCGCAAACAACTTCTCAATAGCAGGTCCATCCAATGAATAAATATCGGGGTGAAAATAAATATTGCCCAAACTATCGGCAGAACAGGAATAATATCGGATATAAATTGGAAGTGGTTTATCCAGCCTTACTTGCTTACGGTCTTTATTCCTGATAATATTTTCAATATCAATTTTAACTTCATCATTGGTGTAGCCTGATACCAGTATTTTAGCAAATTCCACCGGATCCTGAAGCCTGATACAGCCATGTGAATAAGCTCTTTTCCTCTTGCTAAACAAACTCTTTGCCTGAGTATCGTGCAGGTAAACAGTATGCTCATTGGGAAAGAGAAATTTTACAACCCCAAGGGCATTATCCCTTTTCGTCTGCCGAAACCAGTAATTAAATTCTTCAGGATTAATATCCGTCCAGCTAAGGTTTGTGATGTCTACTGGTTTACTTTTATTGTCAACCACTGTGAAACCATGTTTCTGGAGATAGAGTGAATCCTTTTTTATCATAGGAATTAATTCGTTACGGGATATACTTTGTGGTACTGTCCAGTGAGGATTGGCCACAATCATTTCTATCTGACTGGTTAGCATGGGAGTAGGAGTCTCTTCTTTTCCAACAATCACATTAAATTCAGTGCATCTACTCAGATTATCGTAATATTGCAATTGAAATTCCGGAATATTAACAAGTATATAATCGGTATTTTTAAGTTCATCTTTACGAATACGATCGAGATTGATTGCGATCTTATAGAATTTTTCTTTTGTGTTTTCCGAGAGCATCTTCATTGTCTGTTTGTTTAACTGGCCTGTAATTTCTAAGCCATGTAAACGCTGGAAATTTCTAAGAGCTGAATGAAATGCGAGTGAGTCACCAGCAAAACTCTGATCAAGAAATCCCTGTAAAATCAAACGGTTTACCTGCAAATCCCTGTTCGTACTTATTTCACCAAGCGAATAAATTAATGTGTCGGATCCGGCAGCACCCATATATTTTGCTAAGGCACTTTGCAATCGTTGGTAAGGTCTATTATCAGGCTGAAGATTAAGAATTCCTTCACGCAGGGTTCCCATGTTTATCTGTTCGTTCAGGTAAGCTGGCAGGTGTTCAATAAAGGCCAGATAGGATGAAGAGGTATCTACTTTGCCTATTCCGGTAGCAATATGCTTCGATAAAAGCAGTAATGCGTCCGTAGCAGTTTTTTCGAACTCTATCCTGTAATCCAGTTTGTCTTTTTCATTTTCTGCGGATCCCATCATTAGTTCCAATTCCTTTAGTTTATTATAATGGTAAAACGAAGGGAGAAGCCCATAAGAATAGGAGTGAGCTATTAATTCTTCCAATTCCCGGTACGACGATCTGATATCGAAATTAACTGTCCATAAGGGAGTATAATTCCGCTCCGCATATAAAAGTTGAACACTAGTATCAGTATTTTGAACCAAACTATAGCCGTTAGCATTCTGATCGAGAATTGCATTTCGGAATATTACGCTATAAAATTCAATGTTTGTACTTCCCAGCTTAGGATTAGCTGTTTCGTGACTTGCTAAAAGAAATAATAAAAATAACAGGAAAGAATATTTTAGAAACAGGTAAAAAGTACTGGATATTTGTTGAACTAAAGTCAACCCTATTCCGTTTCGCCTCTTCAACCTAACCTCAAATCCATTCGCTGCTATTATCTTCATGACGGTAAACTTTTACCCTCATATACGGATAATTGCGAATGGTAATAATACCTTTTACATTAACCTGTAGGCTTTATTGATAAAAAGTATATGAAATAGGATAAACTGATCAATAAAAAATAACGCATTGATTTACAATGCGTTATATATACTTTCATTACCTTGTAATGCGCTTACTAACTGAAAATTAATCGGAAAGAAACTTTTAGAAAGCCTTATTCAAATCACTTAACTTTTTCCAAAGTTCAGCTAATTCATTTGGATTTACCTCTTCGATAATAATTCGATTTTTTTTCTCAGTCTTCAGGTTGTGTCTCTGTTTGATTGTTTTCAACGCTCTGGATTTTAATTATTTACTTAGGTCAAAAGTACTAAATGTACGTGAATGTGCCAAAAAGGTTTACATAATTTACGAAAAATTAACCACCAATCACCTATTTTATTACATAAAACTCTAATTCACGGCTCGAATACCATACCCTGGTTCCCGATTCTCCCCAACCCCATACAGCCCAATAGTAATGACCTTCATCGAGAGAATCGGGCGAATTTCCATAGTCGATACCGTCATTTATAACGCTTCTTCCTTCAAAATATTGTACCTGTCCCTCTTCCCCACTCATATCATCACCCGAATGCCATTGCCAGACAATATCTTCTGTATTAACAATTTGACTACCAACTACAAGGATGTGGTCAGTAAATATTGCTGCAGTGATGATGCGAATACCCATACTATCCCATTCCAGAACAGGCCCACTATTTACCGTATCGGGATAAGCACTGAGATAACTTGTATCGCCCCTCATTAAATATACATTTCCTTCAGTATCCTGAAAATTATAGCTTGGAATTTTTATCTGATAACTGTTGATAAAAACCAGATCTTCATTCTCAAAAATTACATTTTCCGGCGTGCATGACCAAAAAAACATAAAAAGACAAAGTATTGAAGCTAAATATTTCATTCTCGTTAATTCCTAAAATACAATTTGTATCCCCAGGTTTGCATGCAATTTGCTAAATGTCCTTTCAACATCATAAGTAAATGCACTTCCGTAAGGATTAAACACATAATGGACAACATCTGCCTTGTACTCACAATACCTTATTTCAAAACTGATGGCCTTATTTATGTCAAGAAAAAATCTGGTGCCTATAAAGGGTTGAAATATCAATGCCGATTTACTGAAATTATAAGCAAAAGTACATCCGGTATATGTGGAAAACTTTCTTTTTTCGGGCGGTATGAGCCAAACCAACAGGGATGGCCCGACAAATGCGTTGATATAAGTACTGTCGACTGTAGAAGGCTCTAAACCCGAAAAAGTATTGTGGGTCACGCTTACAGTTGTAATATACATATTTGCATCAACGCCATATGCGAATCGTCTTAAGCTATTAGTATTTATCAAACGGTAATATGAGAGGGCCATAAACCAGTCATCTTTAAAAGATAACACCGGAAAACTCAATTTAAAATTAAAATTGTTATAAGGAACAACAGGTAGAATTTTCTCATACTTCATTTTCAAATACATAATTTCACCTGAATACTCATTAACTGTCATACCCTTTTTATAGGTTTCCATGCCATTTTTTGATAGTAGTATATAGATACTGTCATCCGGATTATCAGTCGTTAGATTTAATTTAAACATCCCATCGAACAGGCAGTTCCAATAGTCATCCTTATCGTAGTAACATCCTCGCGTGGTAAGATTGTATATTTTTTCAACAAGTTTTATTTCCACATCAACTCCTTCCAAGGGAATATTTCCGGCATATACCCTTCCCCGTAAAAGAATTTTATATTTTGGGCGCATCGCTAAATATAATGTTGTAATTCCCGATACAGGAAATAGCAGTGAAGTATCTATTGAGTGATAATCGGGATGTACTAATGATAAATCAATCAGTTTGCCTCTTTCTTTCAATGCAATATTGAAAAGTCCGTTAACAGTAAATACTGAATCTATAATATGATTATCAACCTTAACAATTATCTTAACACTATCTACCGATTCATGAAAAATACTATTAATATAACCCCCTATCAGAAATTCATCTGGCTTATGAGCTATCGATTGCATGTATTCTTCAACCTGAACAGGAGTATAGAAATTTATAATACTTGTATCACTAAAATTGTAAGGATCCGATTCCAGCCAGATTTCATCCATCTGAGAATAACCAATAGAAAAACTTGCTAGGAGAATTAAAAATGTATGGCTTAACTTGATCATATAAAAGAAAATCTTATTGCTTTTTTATAAATATATCGAATTTTTAAATAATTGTTATCAAGATTTTTAAAGATATTGATATCTTAGAGCACAAAGGATACCCAGAAACTATAACTTCAGGTGATTCATTGTACTTTTTTTGTAAGTTAAAATATTTTTAACTTAGATCAGATTGCACTTTTATTAATTCGAGGATGAGATTCCGCATTCCTTCTATAAAGTCTTTTTCCGGTAATATTATACTAACTGTTTTTATCGCTTTAGCGCTATTTAGTTATGGTGTTTTTCTCCTTACCAAGCAAGTTAAAACTAATCTAACAGAGCAATATACAAAATGTTTAGTAGTCAAGACCAGCTGGATTCAATCTACAATTTTTAAAAAACTTGAATCGGCAATACTAGTTAGTGATATACCCGGTGAAAACAATAATAGCCATCTATCAAACGCTATCGGTCTATGCCATTTTGAAATTTCTGATAATCAAATTCAAATTACCAAAGATGACACTCACTTTCATTCCAGTCCTGAAAAGCTTAAAGTCATTAACTATTTTTTAAATAATACCCCTATTATAAATAACAGGGTTTATTATTCTTTGAAAGAATTTGAACATTTCTATTATTTTGTAGCTTTTAAGAATTCAAAAGACAGTGCCGACAAGATAACTGGTACAATGGCAATCAGCCAGGCTTCTGTCGATTCAGTATTGTTATATTTGATCGATCAAAATTTATCAATAATACAAAGTGCAATAGTAATACCCGACACCATTCTTTTTTCGAGTGGCAGTTCAACATGTCTGGAAAATGAGATCAGTTGTGCATCCTTATCAAATAAAACCCAGCACTTCTTCAATTGTAAGGATAAGAGGAAACTTTTCTGGGTAAGAGCTTCATTGGCAAATGAAATTCAGCTTATTCTGGTATTTAAATCGATACGGATATATTCAAATCCGATCCTGTATCTGATTTCATCCTTTATCTTACTGCTTCTGGGAATTGTTTTATTTCCAGTAATTGAACGAAGAAAATACCAGCACCAGATTGGAGAAATTAATGAAGTGATTGAACATATCAGCCAGAAAGAATTTAATAATCTGCTTTCGGAAGAATATCCGGGAAAGCTGGGCACATTAACACGTTCTTTAAACAAAATGAGTTCCCAGTTAAAAGAAATGTATCACGATTTAGAGATACGCGTGATTCGACGAACTTCGGAGATATCAATGCGTAATGCTGAATTACGTAAAAAACAACGGGAAATTCTTCAGCAAAACCAGGAATTGAAATCGGCCTATGAAGCCCTTAAAGAAAGTCAGGAGAAATATGAACAACTAATTGAACATCTGGAAGACGAATATTTCTTTTATTCAATAGCACACAGTGGTATCTTATTGTTTGTAAGTCCTTCGGTAAAGAAAATTCTGGGTTACGAAGTCAAAGAATACCGAAATATTCACGACCAGATCTATACCGATAACCCAATGAACAAAAATGCACTGGAATGTGAAGAAAATTTGAAGTTAGGTATCGCACAACCCAAGTTTTTTAAAGAAGTTTATGATAATAAACGAGATGAAAAATTTCTCGAAGTTTCAGAAGTCCCGATTTTTAATGATGATGGACAGCTTGTTTCCATTGAAGGTCTGGCTCATGATATCACCGAAAGACAAAAAGCCGAGGAGCTTATAAAAGAGCAGGAAGAGAAATACAGAATGCTGTTTACACATGCATCTGACTTTATCTTTCTATATAAAATCAACCGGGAAAATAATAAAGTCGGAAATTTCATCGAAGCAAATCGTTATACCCTGAATAAGCTCGGTTATACTTTAGAAGAATTACGTGAGATGAATCCACTTAATTTATTAAGCAATGAAATGGATAGTGAAGAAGAAAACCAGGTGAATGAAATGGCAATCAATGATTCCAAATTTGAACGTATCTGGGAGTCAAAAGACGGACAACCAATCAATGTTGAAATCAGTGCCCATGCTTTGACAATTAAAGACAAAGAAGTAGCTATTGCTGTAGCCCGCGATATTACCGCGCGTAAAAAAGCCGAAGAGGAAATCAGATTTGTTAATGAAGAACTGGTTAACCAGAAAGAAAACCTGGAATCGCTCGTTGATAACCTCACTGAAACTCAGGAACAGCTAGTGCAATCGGAAAAAATGGCAGCATTAGGGCAACTTATTGCAGGTATCGCCCACGAGATCAATACTCCCTTAGGTGCTATCAAAGC
Source organism: uncultured Bacteroidales bacterium (assembly GCA_964569585.1). Taxonomy (GTDB): domain Bacteria; phylum Bacteroidota; class Bacteroidia; order Bacteroidales; family UBA10428; genus UBA10428. Next base: position 7,266 of record CAZMVE010000108.1, read on the forward strand.
ATCTATTGATAATATGCTCGACTCTCTGAATACTGCTCTGAATGAGCTTCCCGATTTATTCCAGAAACAATCGATTGAGGATCTGAGCCTATTTAATATAATTTTTGAAAACGCACAACAGAGTAGTAAAGTCGAACTGTCTTCTCGTGAAAAGCGCCAGAAACGCCGTGAATTATCATCGGTATTCAATGAGCAACAAATACCCGATGCCGAACTGGTAGCCGATGCACTGGTATATCTCGAAATCTATGATGCCAGCAATGATCTTATTTTGAATCTGAAGAAAACAGATGCCCTCAAAGTGGTCCGATCAGCAAGGAACTTTATTTCAATTAAGAAAAATACCAACACCATTAATTTGGCTGTCGAGAAAGCAACAAAGGTGGTATTTGCCCTGAAAAAATATGCCCATCGTGATGCCATGGGCGAAAAAGTGTCGACCGATATAACCGATAGTATAGAAACTGTATTGACTCTTTATCAGAATCAGCTCAAACAAGGAATTGAAATTGTCAGAAACTATGGTAAGCTTCCTCTGATACAATGCTATCAGGACGAAATCAGCCAGGTGTGGACCAATTTGATTCAAAATGCTATTCAGGCCATGAATCTGGAAGGAATCCTTACAATTACAACAAAACAAAAAGGAGATACTATTGAGGTAAGCTTTAAAGATAATGGCCCGGGCGTGGAACCAGATATCCGTGATAAAATTTTTGAACCTTTTTATACAACCAAGAAACAAGGTGAAGGCAGTGGCCTGGGACTCGATATTGTCAAAAAAATAATTGAAAAACATAACGGTGCAATTGAACTCGAAAGTAAAATGGGAGAAGGAGCAAATTTTATAATAATATTACCTTTAGGAATAGAGCAAAAATAATATGGATCGAAAAGTAATTCTATGTATTGACGATGAAGCTATAATTCTTGAGAGCCTAAGAGAACAGCTTGAGAAATATTTCGGCGATGAATATCTTTACGAAACTGCCGAGAGTGCCGAAGAGGCTTTTGAGATTATTGATGACCTGGAAGATGAAGGCAAAGATATGGCCATTATTGTCTGCGACTGGTTAATGCCGGGCATGAAAGGAGATCAATTCCTCCTCCGAATTGATCTGAAATATCCGAGAGTTGTTAAAGTCCTGCTCACAGGTCAGGCCAAACAAGATTCTGTTGATACTCTCGAAGAACTTGCTGATCAGTTTACCCTGTTGCCAAAACCCTGGAATAAAGAAGACTTAATTAATATCATAAAAACGGGACTTAAAGAAAATGAGTGAACGTGTTATTCTGTGTATCGATGATGAATCGATCGTGTTAGATGCCTTAAAAGAACAAATTCAAAAAGAATTTATCAGTGAATTTCTTGTTGAAGTTGCAGAAAGTGGTAATGAAGCTATAGAGATATTTAAAGAGTTAATGGGTGAAGGATATGAGATACCGGTTGTTATTGCCGACTTTATTATGCCTGGCATGAAGGGTGATGCACTGCTTGAAAAAATTCACGGTATTCAACCTGCTGCAAAAACGATACTGCTTACCGGACAGGCGAGTATAGAAGGGATTGGTAATGCTATTAATAAAGCCGAATTGTATAGATTTATCACCAAACCCTGGGAAAAAGATGACCTCATACTCACTATTAAAGAAGCCCTAAAAAGTTACGATCAGGAAGGAACAATTTTCCGGCAAAATGAGGAACTTACAGAACTCAATATAAATCTGGAGAATAAAGTAGAGCAACGCACCCAGGAACTTCGCGAACTCAATGCCACTAAAGACAAATTTTTTTCCATTATCGCACACGATTTGAAAAATCCCTTCAACACGCTGATGGGGTTCACTGAACTTATGCTTGATAATCTCGAAGATTTTGATCAGGAAAAAATTAGAGAATTCATCGGTATTCTTTCCGATACATCGAAACAGAGTTATACTTTGCTCGAAAACCTATTGGAATGGTCACGTTCACAAACAGGCCGGATCCAGATCAATCCGGAAAGCATAGACCTCTATGAACTTATTGAAGAAAATATTGAGTTTCTGCTAAGTAATGCCAGCAAGAAAGAAATCAAGCTCGTTAATGCTGTTGCATCACCTACAAAGATCCTTGCCGACTCTAATATGGTACGCACAATTATTCGAAACCTAATATCAAATGCCATTAAATATACAGGGGAAAATGGCAGCATAACAATTGCTGCACAGCAAAATAACGAAATTGTTGAAACTTCCATTGTTGATACAGGTATTGGCATTAAGCCTGAAAACATCGAAAAGTTATTCCGGATCGATGTCAACTACTCAACCAAGGGAACTGCTAATGAGACCGGAACAGGTCTCGGACTGATACTTTGTAAGGAATTTATTAATAAAAATAAAGGCAATATCTGGGTAGAAAGT
>CAZMVE010000109.1:0-9594 GCA_964569585.1 uncultured Bacteroidales bacterium
TTGGGAAAGACCAAAGCGTTCGGCACTTTCAATGACCATAATAGAAGCGTTCGGAATATCCACTCCTACTTCAATTACAGTGGTAGCTACCATAATTTGGGCCTTACCCTCTGTAAACAATCGCATACCGTATTCCTTATCCTGAGTTTTCATACGACCGTGTACACATACTACCGTGTAACCGGGAGGCTTGAAGAATTCGGTAACACCGGCATATCCGTCTTCCAATGCTATATAATCCAGTTTCTCCGATTCCTCGATCAACGGGTATACTATAAATACCTGCTGCCCGCGATCGATCTGATTCCTCAGGAAACCATACATCAGCAGTCGTTTCGATTCATAGTAATGAGTGGTTTGTATGGATTTTCTTCCCGGTGGCATTTCATCGATAACCGACACATCCAGATCGCCATACAGGGTCATGGCCAGCGTGCGGGGTATGGGTGTGGCTGTCATAACCAGAACATGCGGAGGTTGGGTATTTTTTTTCCATAAGCGCGCCCGCTGCATCACGCCAAAACGATGCTGCTCATCGATAATGGCAAGCCCCAGATTGGCAAACTGCACCGTATCTTCCAACAAAGCATGTGTCCCGATCAAAAGTTTTAGCGAGCCATCCATTAATTCCTCAGAAATAACCTCACGTTCCTTTTTTCGGGTAGAACCTGTTAACAACTTAACATTGACATTGATACCGGTTAGCATCCCTGTCAGCGTATTGTAATGTTGCATAGCCAGAATTTCGGTAGGTGCCATCAGACAGGTCTGGTAGCCATTATCAATAGCCAGTAATACTGACATTAAAGCAACAAGCGTTTTGCCGCTTCCTACATCGCCCTGTAACAAGCGGTTCATTTGTTTACCTGAACCCAGATCGGCACGTATTTCGCGCATGACCCGTTTTTGTGCTTCCGTTAACTCAAATTGCAGGTTCTGTTTGTAAAATATATTGAAATAGTCGCCTACCTTGCTAAAAGAAAATCCCTTAAACTGCTGGCTACGTCCGAATTTCAGTTTTAGTATTTTTAGCTGGATGGCAAAAAGTTCCTCAAATTTCAGCCGGTGCTGAGCTTTTTTAATATCGTTGGAATCTGCAGGAAAATGTATTTTCTTTAAAGCCTCGCCTAATGGTATTAATCGTAATTTCTTAACCAGATAATCGGGCATGCTTTCATGGATGATCAGATTATCCTGCTGAAAGAGAGTTGTAATAAGCTTCCGGAATGTTTTGGAACTGATATATTGTCCGCGCAATTTCTCGGTAAGACTGTATTGAGGATACAGGGAAGTGCCTGCCGAAGTTTCGAATGAGGCGGCCCTTTCCATTTCAGGGTGCGCAATATTATACTTTCGCCCGTACAATGCAGGACGACCAAATACAATATATTCGACACCCATCTCAAAATTCTTCTCTACCCACTTAATTCCCTGAAACCAGATCAATTCGATGGATCCGGTAGTATCGCTGAACGTGGCAACAAGCCGCTGCCGGTATTTTGCCCCTTCTTTACGAAATGAGGTTATGCGTCCGCGTAGTTGAATATAGGTATGCGAGGTATCTATTTCAGCAATGGAATAGATCTTGGTCCGGTCGATGTATTTGTATGGATAATGACGCAGGAGATCACCAATAGTAAATAAACCCAACTCCTTTGCAAAGATTTCGGCTCTTTTCGGACCCATGCCTTTCAGATACTTTATGTCGGTAGCCAGTATATTCTGCATTGAATCTAAGCTGATGAATCTATGAATCTCTTTTATTAAAAAATACGACTAAGATTCACTAACTAATAATAAACAAAAATAAGTGAATCTAAGTCGGGTTAATCCGCTTTAGCACAGAAATTCCTCACAATCTGTAATCGGGGCGGACTAAATATCGGAATATCCGTTGAAATTAAAAATTCAGAGATGGTTAAATTATATTGAAAAGATAATTTTCTTTATCGAAATATGATTACGATGCTATTATTCCGTCGCCATGGGTAAAGTAAACGTAAAAGTCGATCCCTTTCCAAGCTCACTCTCTACCCATATATTACCACCGTTCTTCTCAATAAACTCCTTACACATTATCAATCCAAGTCCTGTTCCTGTTTCACCCGATGTCCCTTCTGTAGAAAAGGAACGATCTAAAGAAAACAACTTATCGATTTTTTCCGAAGGAATACCTATGCCGGTATCGGAAACCACTGTTTTAATCAGTTTTGATTTTTTATCGATCGTTACAAAAACTGTAATTTTACCACCGGGTTGAGTGAATTTTACTGCATTACTTAACAGATTCCTGATAATAGTTTCAGCCATATTACTGTCACAATAAGCTTGTTGTCCTATTTCCGGAAACTTGGTTGAAACCGTAATTTGTTTTTCCTGTATTCCTTCTTTAAGTAAAAGCATATTAGAGTTTATCAGCTGGATCAGGTCAATATTTTCGGGTTGAATAACCATACGGCCGCTTTGCGACCGGGCCCAATCCAGTAAATTCTCAAGCAGATTATAAGTCTTCTTAGCTGAGATGAAAATGTTATCAATATATAGGTCGCGTTTTTCAGGTAGTAATTCTTCGATCCTTATTTTAAGCATTTCAGAAAATCCCATGATTACATTAATCGGATTTTTCAGATCGTGCCCGATGATAGAGAAAAACTTATCCTTCATCGTATTCAATTCGCTCAACCTATCATTTGTCGTAACAAGTTGTTCATTAGCGGTACTTATTTCTTCAGCCTGTTCTTCAATTTGCTGCTGCCTCTCTTCTAACAGCACGTTGGTCTCATTAAGTTCTGTGGTCTGGTCGGTCAGGAGTTTATTCTTAGTATTCAATTCTTTTGTTCTGTTTCGAACTTCCTTTTCAAGGTATAAATTTCGTTTTCTTATTTGTGCTACCCTGATAAAAAAAATCGCAAGCAGAAAGACTATTGAAACCAATGCGACAGCAACCCTGAACCACCATGTCTTCCAAAATGGAGGCGAGATAATAATTATTATTGAAGTTCCCACTTCATTCCAGATATGGTCATTGTTTGAAGCAATAACTCTGAATATGTATTCACCGGGATTCAGGTTAGTATAGGTTGCCATGCGATGATCAGCATCCACCTCTATCCATTCTTTATCAAAATTCTCCATCTTATACCGGTAACGATTATCTTTTGGGGAAGTATAATCGAGAGCTGCAAACTCAATACCGAATACATTCTGATCATAATTCAGTTTTATTTCATCCGTTTCACTAAGCGATGTTTTTAAAATACCATCCGGACCCCCGATCTCAATTTTCCTGTTGAATAAATAGAGATTAGTCAGGACTACCGGTGGTATGTGTGAATTATCCAATAACTTTTCCGGCCAGAACCTGTTGAAACCATTTATCCCGCCAAAGTAACAATCACCGTTATCGGTTTTTAAAAACGACGAATAGGTGAATTCCAAATCCTGAAGACCATCGTCTATATTATAGGTACGGACTTCCATGCTCAGGTAATTAAACCGGCATATTCCATTACTGGTACTCAACCATAAATTGCCATCATCATCTTCAATTATTCCGTTTATATTATTGCTTGGTAGATCGTTTTGTGTGGTAAATGCGGTGAATGTTCCGGCAGATCTGTTGAAGCGATTTAATCCGCCTCCCATGGTTCCTATCCATAAATTCCTTTTGGAATCTTCAACTATGACTTTAACAAAATTATTGCTCAGGCTTGTACTGTCATCCTGATAATTTAAATAACGTACGAAAGTACCTTTCTCCCTGTCCATGAGGTTCAATCCACCTCCATCTGTCCCGATCCACAAATGATTGTAGCTATCTTCATAGATGTACATAATACTATTACTGCTGATACTATTGGGACGATTGCTGCTGTTGTAGTACCTGATAAACTGGTCTTTTTCTTTGACGTACCGGTTGAGGCCGTCTAAAGTACCAATATACATATCTCCTTTGCTGTCCTGGAAAATATGCCATATATGATTGCTGGAAATACTGCGGGAATCATCCGTATTATTCCGATAATATTTGTATGTATTTTTTTTTCGGTCGAAGATATTCAGACCTTCCTCATAGGTACCTATCCACAACAATCCATCATTAGCCTCAGTTATCCATTTCACCACATCCCCGCTTATTGAATTCCTGTTATTTTTATTATGTCTGAAATGTTGAAAGGTGCCGCTCTCAGTATCGAACAGGTTGAGACCGCCACCATCCGTTCCCACCCAGATATTACCATCGGAGTCTTCTTCAAAACACAGGACGGCATTGTGGCTTAAACTTTTATTATTATTCAATATCTGGTGATAGTGTTCAAATTTTCTTTTATTTTTGAAATAAATATTCAAGCCTCCGTTATAATTACCTATCCAGATATTTTTCTGAAAGTCCTCATAAATGAACTGAACCTGATCATTGCTTAAACTTGTCGGATCGTAAGGATTACTTCTGATATAGGAGAACCTCTGATCAGACAGGTTAAGTATATTTATTCCCCCACCATCGGTCGATATCCAAAGCTCATTATCATTATAAAGCATTGCATCTGTTATCACCTTATTATTAAGATGGGCATTTGGTGTCCCATAGGTGTAATGCCTGAAAGTTTCATCTTTAATAGTAAAGCAGTATAATCCCTCATTCTCCGTTCCTACCCAGATATTTCCCCTGTGATCGTTACAAAAACGAACTCCAAAGTTAGTGGGAGATAGATTTAATGAGTTGGGCCGGGAAAAAGCATAGTACTGAAAATTGTCATTCTCTTCTACATAGCGATGAATTCCACCTCCGTTGGTTCCTATCCAAATAGTTCCATTATCGTCTTCTATAACCGAAAATACGTCATCGTTCATCAGGCTGCCCGGATCTTCAGGATCGTGCATATACCTTTTAAAGCCATCTTCTATGCTGATGAACCGATTCAATCCACCTCCCCGTGTGGCTAACCATAGGCGGCCTTTTGAATCCTCAAAAATACCTCTGATATTATTCGAAGAAATACTGGTGGGATCACCCGGATTATTAGTAAACCTGGTAAAACTGTTGGTTTCATTGGAGTATAAATTCAGTCCACTTATCATTGTTCCCGCCCATAAGTTGTTCTTGCTATCAACAAGCAGGCTTGTAATCCTATTGCCACTTATAGTATTACTATTTTTCGGATCGTTCAGAAAAATTTTAAAAGTGTAACCGTCGTAATTATTGAGCCCGCTATGGGTGCCAATCCAGATATATCCCCGGTTATCCTCAACAATGCATGATACAGCACTGTGCGAGAGCCCTTCCTTACTGGTAAGATGCTCAAAATGCAAGGTGGATTCATGGCAAAAACTTACTATTGGAAAACAAATTAATAAAATATCGAAGAACAGAAATAGTGCTGGTTTTTGAAGTTTTAGTCTATTGATCATTCTATATTGATTGTAATAAAAAAAACCTAAAAGTTAATGACAGCAAATGCCGGCCTCATTTTATACTTTAAGTTACTACTATTTTTTTTGAGATTTTAGATTTGATTTTAAATTCTTTTTTTGAATACTAATTCTATCCAAATTCTACAGGTTTTTTGTTACATTTGATAGAAGGGTGAAAAAGGGGAAAAATTTTTGTTATGAATAATTTACAAAGCAAAGAACGTTCTCACTCCATACTTGATAACCTGTTGGAAGGATGCCAGATCATTGGATTCGACTGGAGGTACCTCTATCTTAATAAGGCTGCAGAAGGTCATAACCAGCGGTCGAATATAGAACTGCTGGGCAACAAATATACGGATATGTGGCCGGGGATTGAGAAGACACAGGTATTTCGTATCATGAAACATTGTATGGAAGAGCGGGTATCTCAGCAGATGGAAAATGAATTTGTTTTTCCGGATGAAACCGTTGGGTGGTTCGACCTGAGCATTCAGCCCGTACCCGAAGGGATTCTTATTCTATCCATCGATATCACTGAGCGTAAGGGGTCGGAACTTACCATAAGGGAGTCCGAAGAAAAATACCGGTCATTGTTTAATAACAATTATGCCGTGATGCTGATAATTGACCCTGAAACCGGGGCGATTGTTGATGCAAATCCCGCTGCTTGTCAGTATTATGGATGGACAACTCGGGAATTCAGGGAGAAAAGCATCACGGCCATCAACACTCTCTCAAAAAATGCTGTTTTTAAAAAAATGGAAACGGTAAAAACAGAGGGGTATGGTCATCTTTTCTTTCAACACAGGTTAGCTAATGGTGAAATAAGGGAAGTGGAAGTGCATAGCGGACCCATTAAAATTAGTGGAAAATCCTTGCTTTATTTCATTGTACACGACATCACAGAGCGCAAGCTGGCAGAAGAAGTAATTCATCGCAGCGAAGAACAGTTCAGAACTTTATTCATGTCCATGAGCCAAGGATTCTATCTCTCAGAGATCATCTATGATAATAAGGGCAATCCTTGCGATTACAAATACCTGGAAGTCAACCCAAAGTTTGAGCAGATCATAGGACTCAGTCGTGATCAGATCCTTGGGAAACGGTATAAGGAATTAGTGCCGGTTGACACTACTCAGTGGTTAGAAAATTATTGCAAGGTAGCACGTACCGGAGAATCTCTCAACTATGAGTTTTATTCCAATGAATATCAGATGTATTTCGAGACTTTTTCCTACCAACCGGTCAAGGGTCAAGTATCCGTTTTTGTTTTAGATATTACTGAGCGTAAGAAGGCGGAAGAACTATTACGTGAAAATGAACGCAGACTTTCTACTCTAATGGGAAATCTGCCCGGAATTGCCTACCGCTGTGCAAATGACAAAGACTGGACGATGGAATATGTAAGCGGGGGATGTTTTGAGTTGACAGGTTACGTGCCCGACGAACTGGTTAACAATTCTGTTATATCGTTTAATGAATTAATCCATGAAGAATATCAGGAATACTTATTTAATAAATGGCAGGATGTTTTAAGACTGAAAGAAACTTTTCAGGATGAATATAGAATTATCACAAAAGACGGAAAAGAAAAATGGGTTTGGGAACAAGGATGCGGGGTTTACTCAGATGATGATAAAGTGATTGCCCTGGAAGGATTCATTGCCGATATCACCGAACGGAAGTTAGCGGAACAAAGAATCGAACGTTATAGCCGCATCTTCGAAGACTCACTAAATGAAATATATCTGTTCGCCGCAGATACTTTGATATTTACCCAGGTGAACAGGGCGGCCCAACAAAATCTGGGCTATACGATGGAAGAATTACAAAAACTAACACCATTGGATTTAAAGCCTGAATTAACAAGCGAATCGTTTGCAAAATTGACAGCGCCCTTGCGCAAGGGTAAACAGGGAAAAATTGTTTTTGAGACTGTTCACAAACGTAAGGACCAATCACTTTATAATGTGGAAGTCCATTTGCAGCTCCTGAAATATGAACATGAATCCTTATTCGCCGCAATTATTCTTGACATCACCGGGCGGAAACGGATGGAGGAGAATTTAGAAGCAGCAAAAAATCATCTGGATTCATTGGTTAAAGCAAGCCCAACTATAATTTATACCTGTGAGGTTTCTGATGAATACGCCGCAACCTTTATCAGTGAAAACATTCTTTTTGTTTTCGGTTATACGCAGCAGGAATTCCTTTCCTATCCTACATTTTGGACCGATCATATCCATCCCGAAGATAAGGAAAGAATATTTTCCGACCTTGTTAATATCTTAGATAAAGGATTGCATATCCATGAATATCGTTTTCGAATTAAAGATGACTCTTACCATTGGGTACGTGATGAGTTAAAAGTGACTTATGATAATAATCTGAATCCCATAGAGATGAGTGGATATATAACTGACATCACCGAGCGAAAGCGGGCTGAAGAGCTGATTATTCATGAACGCAGCATGTTACGTACCCTTATAGATAACCTTCCGGATTTGATCTATGTCAAAGATATTGATTACCGGAAAGTCATAGCCAATAAGGCAGATATTAAGAATATCGGATTTAAGAAGGAAGAAGATGTTCTTGGGAAAACTGATCTGGAACTATTCCCCGGGCCGATAGGAGAACGCGGGTATGCTGATGATAAAGTGGTGATCAGTTCAGGGAAAGCAATAATTGAACGTGAGGAAGATTTTGTAAATAAAAAGGGGGAGAGACTATGGCTTCGGACATCCAAACTTCCTTTACATGATAAAGATGGAAAAATTACAGGGCTTGTCGGTATTGGCCATGATATAACCCACCGTAAAGAAAATGAAGAGGAACTGGTAAGGGCAAAGGAAAAAGCCGAAGAGAGCGACCGGTTAAAAACGGCATTTCTGCATAATATATCGCACGAAATACGTACTCCCATGAACGCTATCACAGGTTTCGCCAGTCTTTTGAATAACCCCGGCCTTCCACCTAACAAGATAACGGATTATACAACAATAATATCCAACAGCAGCCATCAGTTATTGTCCATTATTACGGATATTATACACATTGCAACTATAGAAGCCGGACAGGAAAAAGTTGTGGAAAAAGAAATGAATCTTAACTACCTGCTGAATACCCTCTATCTTCAATTTGAGGCTGTGGCAAAGCCAAAAGGTATCCGGCTGATCATAGAAACTCCTCTGGACGATTCTGAATCGGACCTTATAACGGATGAAACCAAATTATCAGAAATCCTCACCAATCTTATTAATAATGCACTGAAGTTCACCAAGAAGGGCACGGTCACCATCAGTTATACGGTGATAAATACTTTTCTGGAATTTTCTGTCAAAGATACGGGAATAGGCATTCCTGCCGGGATGCATGAAAAAATCTTTGATCGTTTCCTCCAGGTCGATCATACAGTGACCCGGGAACATGAAGGTACGGGGCTCGGTCTGTCGATATCCAAAGCCTATGTTAATCTCCTGGGGGGGGAAATATGGGTTGCTTCGCAGCCTGATAAAGGTTCTGATTTTTGCTTCACGATACCTTTTAATAGAAAGTCATCTATTAGTATTTCCGAATCGCATGTAGAATCTGAACAAGAATTGCAACTCAATGATGCAAAAACCATCCTGATTGCCGAAGATGAGGATATGAACTATTTTCTTGTTGAAGAATATTTAGTCAATCCTGACATTACTCTTTTAAGAGCCAGGAATGGAATCGAAGCGGTTGAGCTATTTAAATCGGATGCTACCATCGACCTGGTACTGATGGATATTAAAATGCCGCGTATGGATGGGTATGAGGCAACACGAAAGATAAGAGTCATTAATCCCGATATCCCAATAGTTGCAATTATGGCCTATGCCCAGGCCGAGGACAAAGGTAAAGCAATCAATGCTGGCTGCTCAGCCTATATTCCTAAGCCGGTAATTAAAAAAACTCTGCTGGCTGTGATCGGTAAATTCCTGCTCAGTAAATAGCTCAAGGAGTAAGGAGATTGGAGTTGGTCTATTATCTATGCCTGAATAGTATTATGAGATTCCTAAACATTCCTGCTTACATCTGTTTGGCACTATATAAATGTCTGAGAATATATCCCTTAAACAGTTTCCAGGGTAAAAATGAATTTACTGCCTTCACCGGGCTGGCTTTCAGCATGAATAGTACCGCCAT
>CAZMVE010000110.1:0-9523 GCA_964569585.1 uncultured Bacteroidales bacterium
TACAATATTAACTGCCAGAAGTATCAGAATGAGAATTCCTGAAAAAATCCTTAAAAAATTATTACTAAGAATCATGGTAGGGAAATAGTAAATAAAAACATAATGTATAAAAACACAGGCATATGGTATAAAAATGAAAAACAGCCATTCTTCTAAAGGTAATCCGAGAATAACAATTTTTGAATGGTAGGTAGGGTTAAAGCCCCATATACCTACCTTGACAAAAAAGATATCCATTGTAATATAAATAGCACCAACTAATAAAATTGATGGGAAAAGGCTACTCCATATTCTGCAAAACCTTACTTTCTTATCGAAACTTAAAATGAATGGGATAATAATTGAAAATATCAGTAGGGATAGATATAATGACATGGCTATTCTTTAAAAAACCTTAAAGGGAATATTAATAATCCATAATTTTTAAAGTCTTTAATATTTTTACCAAAATGGTGTGCCTGATGAGCTTTGATTAGAGCAGCAAAGTAACCATTACTGATGTTTAATTTCACAGGCAGGCGATGATGAATAAGTATATCATGAATTGAGAAATAAGTAAAGCCATAAAGTGTGATACCGGCTCCTATTGCAAAGAGATAATAATAACTGAAAGCAAAACCTAGAATAATCAGGATCATGGCAGGTATGGCATATATCAGAAAAAACAGATCATTCTTCTCAAAAAAAGAATCGTTCATCTCTGTTGTGATGTGATGGTCTTTATGAAATGACCATAAGAAACCATGCATGATATATTTATGTGAAAACCATGCTACAAATTCCATAAAAAGGAATGATACTAAAATCAGAAGAAGATATATCATAGTTCGCTTTTTTTGTCGTCTAATATATGAGAATTCACATTCTGATAAATTTCCTTGAACCAAAATGTATAGTTATCAGGATTTAACTGTATGTCGAGATGTAGTTCTTCAAATGAAATACTCTTCCAGTCAACAACCTCTGAAATATTAATAACAGGCTCATTATCAGAAATTCCAATAAAAACATGGTCATATTCATATTCAGTCAGTTCATTATCTAACTTTTCTTTATAGATGACACTGAATAATTTTTTTATTTTGCAATCTATTCCCATCTCCTCAATTAACCTCCGGTTTGCTGAGTCCAATTCTGATTCCCCTGGCAAGGGATGTGTGCAGCAGGTATTTGTCCAGAGTCCTTTCGAATGATATTTATTATGGGCTCTCTTCTGAAGAATCCAATCGCCCTTAGAATTAATAATGAATACAGATATTGCCCGATGCAAAAGAGCTTTCTTATGAGCCTCCATCTTTTCCATCAATCCAATCGGAGCATCGTTTTCATCAACCAATATCACAAATGTTTCTTCCATCCTTTTGAACAATTCGAATTAAATTTTTATAAACTAAATTAACCTCAGCTTAACATCAAAATATGCTTTATTAAGCAGAAAAAATTTACTGAAACTATGAACGCTTATCCTGGTTCTGATTAGTTTTTCAGCTGGGGTATTCCTGATTTTACTTAATAGACTTAAATAATAATAATAGGCAATCAGAACAGGTAGTTTTGCATTTTGAGGTAGCTTTTTAATCCCCGGTAAAGATGCAGTAAAATCTGCTTCAATATCTTTAATTATCTTGTCTTTAACCTCCTTATTAAATGTATTAATATCTATTTCAGGGAAATAACTCCTGCTAAGATCATAAATATCATTTTTCAGATCCCTTAAAAAATTAACCTTCTGAAATGCAGAACCTAATTTCATTGCCGGATATTTCAGCTCATTATAAAGATTCTGGTTACCCTTTACGAATACACATAAACACATTAATCCTACAGCTTCGGCTGATCCATAAATATATTCATCAATTTCAGATTTACTATAACTACCATTTTTAATAAGATCGGCTTTCATACTTTTTAAAAATGCTTGAATAAGCTCATCCGGGATATCATATTTTTTTACAGTTGTCTGGAATGAATGTAAAACAGGGTTAAGGCTCAGACCTTCCTTAAAGGCTTTATAATAATTATCTTCAAATTCCGCTAAAAGTCGTGTTTTATCAAAATCATGAAAAGTATCTACAATTTCATCTGCAAATCTTACAAATCCATAAATGCTGTAAATAGCATTTCTTGTCTCCGAGTTCAGAAAACTTACAGCAATTGAGAATGATGTACTATAACTGCGTGTTACAATTCTACTTATTCTGAATGAGACATCATTATAAAGTTGTATCATGTCAGAGATTTAAATTAACAGTTTTAATTTGCAGTGTTGATTGCTATTATAATAACATTAAACTGAAAATAATGTTTGAATCTTACTGAAAACTTACTGCATGCAATTTATTAATTTTTATAGTTTTAACAGTAATTAAGAATTATTCTTTTTCCTAGTTGATAGAAATATTAATTTCATTTCATTGCAATATTCCTGATCATTCCCCTGAAAATAAATCCATGGAATGGCAGAACACTGTACCAGTATAACCTGCCCCATAATCCTAAAGGTCTGAATGTAGCAATCTGATGCAGTAAATTATCCTTGTCTATGCTGAATTCCAGCCAGGCTTCTCCGGGCAGTTTCATTTCTGCAAACAGGAGTAATCTCTTTTCTGTTTTGTCGGCTATAAGCACTCGCCAGAAATCGAGTGTATCGCCTGGCGATATTTCAGTCTGGTTTTTTCTGCCTCTTCTGAGGCCAACACCTCCGAAAAGCTTGTCAAGAAAACCCCGGATACCCCAAAGCCAGTCACCATAATACCAGCCTGTAGCTCCCCCGATTGCCCATATTTTCTTCAGGACCTTTTCGCTATCAACGATATGAAGTTTCCGGTAATCAAAAAAACATCCATGTACTGGAACTTCTGCATATTTGGATATTCTATCATTCATAATATTGAATGTTAAAGCATCTTCCCAGCTTGATAGAACCTGATTCATCTCAATCCTATCAAAGGCCTCTCTGATAGCATCTTTATAGCTTAGAAGAGTAATTCCCAGCAGATCTTTTAGATTATTCTCTTTACAAATTACTTCAACTTTCATACTATCGACCAGATTTTGTGCCAGAGAGTAGGAAGTGGAGGTTATAAAATAGAGCCAGTACGATGATAGTTTTGGAGTCATTACCGGCACAATTCCAATATAACGTTTAAGTCCTCGTACATTTGCTAATCCCAGTAGCATCTGTTTATAGGTCAGAATGTCGGGTCCTCCAATATCGTAACTCCGGTCAAAGGTCTTTTCATTTAGTAATACTCCGCAAAGAAATTCAATAACATTGCGTATAGCAATGGGCTGTGAGAAGGTATTCAGCCATCGCGGAGCAATCATCACCGGTAATTTTTCTACCAGATCGCGGATTATTTCGAAGGAAGCACTTCCGGAACCAATAATGATTCCAGCTCTTATTGTTGTTAATGAATAAGATCCGGAACCGAGTATAATTTCTACATTCCTTCGACTGGCAAGGTGCTTTGATAATATTTTTTCGTTGATTATTCCGCTTAGATAAATCACCTGTCGGATTTTGGTCTGTTGAATACAATCTTTAAAATTTATGGCAGAGATCTCCTCCATTTTTTTAAAATCATTTGTGGAAGTTGACATGGAGTGAATAAGGTAATAAGCTGCATCAATGTCAACAGGAATACTCTGAAGAGTCTCAGTTTTTAAAAAATCAACTTCAAGTATGGACAAAGAGGGCGACCTGTATTTCTCTGAATCAAATCTGGCTCTATCTCTGACACAACAAATTACCTCATGGCCATTGCCTAATAACAGAGGTAATAATCTTTGCGCTATATAACCTGTTGAGCCTGTAAGAAGTATTCTCACTTGATATATATTTTATGCTTAATAATCTTTGCCTTGGTATGGTTCTTGTTTTAATTACTATTCATTAAGTTATGCATGATAATACTAATCTAACTGGCCAAATTTGATTAATTTTATAAAAGTGTGAATCACTAATTATTAATACAATGTTTATTAAACTATTTATAATTGCGTTACCGGTTTTTTTATAATTGATTTGGTTTGGCTGTCACTTATAGTAAAAAAGTTCTATCAGGAGCAAATTGGTTTTTTGATGAAGCCAGATATTAATTGGATTGCTGCTTCTCTTTTCTATTTATTGTTTATTGCCGGACTGGTAATATTTGTTATTTCACCGGCTGTTGAGAAGCATTCTTGGATTCATGCACTTCTTTTTGGTGCATTATTTGGTTTTATAACTTATGCTACTTACGATTTAACAAACCTTGCTACCCTGAAAGATTGGCCCTTATTAGTCACGGCTATTCATTCAATCAGGGAAAACGCTACGATGCACCCGATGTAACACGCATTCAGGTGACATACGGGAAACATAATTTTTAGAGGGGATATGGTCTTTCAATGTGCATGAAAGCTGTAACGAAGACCGCTGCGAGATTATTGGTGATAAAGGAAAACTGTGCTTTTCTTTTTTCTGGAGACCGGTACTTGAAATACATTCCGGTTCAGGAATTGAAAAGATTGAATTACCTTTCCGGATCACGTATAACAGCCTATGATAAATGATGTTGTCCGGTTTTTCAGAGGTGAAATCCCAAATCCGAGTCCCCTCGGGGAGGCTTTGTGGACGATGAAGATGATGGATTCAACACTTTCGAAGGAGAATATAACTTAATAGTGGTTTATTTGTTTATTTGAAAATATGAAAAGATATATGATAATAATCTGGATTATTGGGGTTATAGTATTATTGATACTGTTAATTAATGTTTATGTATTAGCCGATCCCCGGTTTGGAGGAAAACCAGCTAAAGATCAAATGGTTAAACTGGCAAGACAATCTCTCTATGAGAAAGGTAAATTCAGAAATCCTGGAAATATTCCGGTTATCCTACCTAAATCCTATGGAAAAATGCTCCGGCTGCAATTTGGTGACAATCCCGGAAGGGTACCGGATGATGTAATTCCATCGGTAAAACCTGAATTCAAAGATAGTCTGGGTAATGAGGACCTATCTCTCATCTGGCTGGGCCATTCCACGGTACTGATCCGGATAGATACAATTACCATCCTCACCGATCCGGTTTTTAGCAAACGGGCTTCACCCTTCTCCTTTGTCGGACCGAGATCATTTGAATATTCCGTTCCGTTTACACCTGAAAATATTCCATTTCCCGATATCATACTTATCAGTCACGATCATTTCGACCATCTTGATTATCGGACCATAAAGAAATATTATAAAGGTGTAAAAGCATTTTATGTTCCTCTGGGTGTTAAGAGCCATTTGGTTCGCTGGGGTGTACCAGCGGAAAATATTACTGAACTCGACTGGTGGTCGAGGAAAAAATATAACGATTCTCTTAAATTTATTTCAACTCCCGCACAACATTTTACGGGACGCCGGGGACAGAATAATTCAACTTTATGGTGTTCCTGGGTGATAAAAGGAAAAAAGGAAATCCTGTTTTTTAGTGGCGATTCAGGGTATTCTACTCATTTCAAAGAGATAGGAGAGAAGTATGGTCCATTCGATATAGCGCTGATGGAGTGTGGAGCATACGGCACATATTGGCCCTACATTCACATGGTACCGGAAGAGAGTGTTCAAGCTAGTCTCGATAGTAAAGCGAAAATTGTTATGCCCATTCATTGGGGAAAATACAACCTGGCCTTCCATCCGTGGAAAGAACCTGTTGAACGATTTGTACAGGAAGCTTCCGTTCAAAAACTTAACTATATAACTCCTAAACCTGGCGACCAAGTGGTTATCGGTTCCAAACAGCCTACCCATACCTGGTGGAAATAAATTCATCATATTTTCCTGTAATACAATACTATAAGTAAAATATTTATTAATTAACTAAAGATTTAGTTGGAAAACTAAGAATTTAGTTTTATATTTGTATCCTATTAACTAAATCTTTAGTTATAAAATGAAAGAACTAACTAAAGCAGAAGAGCAGATTATGCAAATTCTCTGGAAGCTAAAAAAGGGATTTGTAAATGATATTATGGATACACTTCATGAACCTAAACCTGCCTATAATACAGTCTCAACCATTATCAGGATTCTTGAGAAGAAAGGCTTCGTAAGTCATAATGCATACGGTAAAACACATGAATACTATCCGCTGGTTTCAAAAGAAGAGTATACAAAGGGATATATGAGAGGATTTATGAAAAACTACTTCTCAGACTCCTATAAAAATTTGATTTCTTTCTTCTCAAAAAATGAAAAACTTTCAGTGAATGAGTTGGAAGATATTATCAAGATGCTTCAGTCACAAGTTGAGAATAAAAAGAAGGAGGGTGAATAGCATGGCAGACTATATGATAAAATCAGGAATTCTGTTGGCAGTATTTTACCTGTTTTTTATTGTGGTAATGAGGAAGGAAACCTTTTTTCATCTCAACAGGGTGTATTTACTGGTGGGTGTAGTTTTTTCATTACTTCTTCCGGTAATGCCTTCAATTCGTCTGGCTACGTCTGATACCGCAATATCAAAATTGATTGAAGGGGTAAGCATTACAAATAATTTTAGCGCTATTAATTATACTAAATCATCGGATCTGATCAATCCGTTATTCATTATTTACCTGAGTGGATTAAGCTGGTTTACACTTCGCTTTTTTTCCGGCTTGGGGAAAATATTGTATCTCTATTTGAGGTTTCCTTCAACTCAGGTCGATGGAAAAAAGACTATAGTAATTGAAGGCGATCATGCTCCTTTTACTTTTTTCAATATCCTTTTCATTAGTAATAAAGATCTGCAGGTGGATAAGGATGAGAGTATCATTAAACATGAACTGGCACACATACGCCAGCTTCATTCCATTGACCTCATTTTGCTGGAATTGGCCGTGATAGTGCAGTGGTTTAATCCCTTTATCTGGCTAATAAAGATTTCGCTGAAGGCAGAACATGAGTATGCAGCTGATGAACAGGTAATGAGAGAAGGTTATAACAGGCTAAACTATCAGCAGTTACTTTTCGAAAGAACCCTAGGTGTTTCTGCTATTGGATTAGTCAATAATTTCAATTATTCCTTATTAAAAAACAGAATAAAAATGATGACTAAAAATAAATCGGGAGCAAATGCACGTATGAAATATTTGTTCTCCATACCAATGATTCTTCTGATCTGTGTATTTACCTTAACAGATATTGATAGAGCAAATGCACAGGATGATCAGGTATATGATCAGGTAGAAGTTATGCCTGAATATCCCGGAGGAATGCAGGAGGTCAGAATGTATATAGCCCAGCATTTGGAATATCCTGAAATTGCAGCAGAACAAGAAGTATCCGGCAAAATCTTCGTCCAATTTACGGTATATGAAGATGGGAGTGTGCAGGATTTAATAATTATGAGCACCAGGATTCAAACCGAAGTGAACAACGAGATTGTCTTTGTTGAATATTTAACAGATGCGGAGAAAGACGCTTCGGTTCAGAAAGAAGGGATCTTAGCCCTGGAGAAGGAAGCTATTCGCGTTGTTAGTAGTATTCCTGACTTTATTCCTGGTAAACAGGATGGAAAACCGGTAAAAGTGCGCTTTACATTTCCAATTAACTTTTCTTTAGAGTAAGGATTCAACTGCTTGCGACTTAAAAAATTTCACTATTTAATTTAGGTTGATACTGATATCAGGGAATATTGGCGAAGAGTTTATCTGAAAATACTCCCAGTCAATATTCCTGACTTATGCATATTGATAAATAAAATCTACTATTCAGTTTAATCTATAAATAATTAATCCTTTCAAGGTTAATTCAAGCAATTGCATTTCTGGGCAGAATTTTTTAATTTTCTGGTAGAACCCTGCAATGAAATTTATGGCTGTATATCTAAGGATTTTCAATATTTTGTGGCTTTTACTGGTTCCTGTTTGTTTTTCTTTAGGTCAGAAAGATTCCGGTTGTCCGGGCTGGAGCGGTGATTTAATTGTTCCGAATGAAGATTTTTATAATGCTTCGAAATGGACAGCAAATGCTTCAGCAGGCAGTTCCTGCAGTGTGGTTGTCAGCGATACCAGTGTAGATTTGCACTGGAAGTTATCGGCTGGAAACGGCCAATGGGTGCAATGCTTTCTAATTCTACCGGAACCTGTTTCCCTTAGCCAATACGATCTTTTCGGATTCGACCTGCATGGAAGCGCCTGTGATGCAGGTTATCCCTGTCATAAAGAACAGGTAGTGGAAGTTAAATTTGAAGATGGCTCATTGCAGGCTTCAAACTCACGAATGGGAGAGGAGGGCATATTATGTGTCAACCGATGGATTAATAAACTCTTTTTTCATAATACGACAATTTTTTTTCTATCCCGGTGGGATTTAACTGGGATCATATCCAGGTACTGTCATTCGGTGTGAAATCGCATCCCTGGGTCGATAATCCCCCGGCCGATTCCGGTACCTTTTCTTTCAGAAATGTTGTGGCTGACTCCACAGGAGGCTGGATAATACCTTCAGAGTTGGAAAGCTTAACCGTTCATGCTGATACGTTAGAGAAAATCAAACAAAACGCGTTGGATTTTATCCTTTCTCGCCAGACTTCAACAGGTTTGCTGATTACCTGGGTAGAAGACGGACTTTCATGGCTGTATGGACAGGGACTGGCTTTGAAGATCCTTACTCTTGAAGGAGAATGGGATGCAGAACATAATCCCTTGAACGCTGCTGCAGAGGCGGCTCAAAAACTGGCCCGATTCCTTGCTACACATCAACAAAATATAGGTTACTGGCCACGTGCATGGAACAGCTATACAGGGAATATTGCCGTTTTATATGAAAACGACGGATCGATATGGATGGGTGATTTCCCCTGGATGCTTACCGGCTTATATAGCTATTTTAAAAAATCGAATGATTGCGAAGTACTGAGTTCTATTACGAAAGGGGAGGCTTTTTTCAGATCGTTAATCGATCCCGATGGAAAATTCTACACGCTGGATGTTCCCGACAATGAAAGAATTCCCGTTACAAGCAGTGAGGCATATGCTGCCGCGATAGGCGCTTTACTTGAATTAGGTGATGATGAACTTGCCGGACAGCTTATTACTTATATCCATAATTCAACCTGGGATAACGATTTACTTTATTGGAGGGAAGGAATATATTCCGATCGGGTGGTACTTTTTACCAATACCTGGTTATCATTATTAATGCACAATAGAGGTTATACACAGGAATCGCTTAATGCATTAAAACTGGCAGGGAGCCTGATGTATACCTGTGGACCGGGGGAACCCTGCGGACTCGATGGTATTGGTCCCATTGCTACCTGGTATGAGGGGACACTTTCCTATATAGCCGCCGGGGGTTGTGGCAGTAATATTCTTTTTAATTCTATTCAACCTTTTATAAATGATGACGGATCGGTACCCCACTACAATGATGATATCGGCGGTACTGCAGGAATCTGGGCCGAAAAATGGGCCAGTCTCGACGGTACAAGTTGGTTGTATTACGTTGCCGCTCAAAGGTCCCCTTTTGAAGCTTTTATTCCGGAACACGATCCCGTTTGTA
>CAZMVE010000111.1:0-9522 GCA_964569585.1 uncultured Bacteroidales bacterium
ATTGTTTGATCTGTGATCCAGACGCCCTGCGCTCTTGGCGCAGGGTAGTTCACTCCTATTTCTTCCATGATTTTTAAAATTTAGCTTATTACAAATACTGTTTATTCTGCTGATAATGTTCCGAATGCTTTACTGCCTTTCTCACCAGTTCTTATCCGATAGGCATCTTCGATGTTGAGAACAAAGATTCGTCCGTCACCAATATCTCCTGTTTTTGCAGCTTCCATAATTACTTTAACTGCGGGTTCAGTAAATTCATCGTTGCAGAAGAAGGTAATGTACATTCTTTCTATTGTGCTGGTATCATATTTTATGCCCCTGTACACTCTTTTTTCATGAGCCTGTCCTGTTCCCCTGGCATCCCAAAATGTCAGAAAGTCGATACCAACCTTGTGAAGTGCATCTCTTACCTCATCAAACTTAGTTTTTCTTATAATGGCTTCAACTTTTTTCATAATGAAGTATATTTTAATTAATTAAATAACGGTTGAATAGTATATTCCGTTTAGAATGAAATACCGGCATAAATAAAGAACCCTTCAGTTGATGGATTAAGAGTGACTCCTCCGGTTAAGGGTAGCGAGAATTTTTCAGTAATCTGAATTTCCTTCGACGTACCGATCGTAATATTACATAACATAAACTCTCCGTCATCGGTATAAGCGCCATCACCAGCACCTACCGTTAATTCCAAAGCACCAATCGCATATCCTGCCTGAAAATACATATCTCCTTCTTCAAATCCCGGGGCAAACATATAAGCTGCCATTAAACTCAAATTTCCAACTTTGTAACTTACGGCAGGTTCAATGTAATGTGCAGCATCATAAGCAAGAAAACCAAGCTGTTCATAAATCGTCTCACCGTTAGCAGCCCCGATTGAATCACCGTCAATATGACCAAAATAGTAATCGGTAACTCCAATACCAAGACCAAAATCGAAGCTATAACCTGCATATAAGTCCATTTCAAGCGCTTCATCAATACTGGCATTTACAGATCCCCAGGCTCCGATAGCCAGGCTACCTATAGCACCTTCAACCCATGGTTGAAAAGCAGGCCCCGAACCAAACTTGGCACCACGCCAAATATAACTGCTAAAGATATCCATTCCGGCATCTATGCTAGCCGATGACTCTTCATCTTCCTGAGCATTAACAGCTAAAGGAGCTATTAACATGATTACAGCTACAAGAAGAGGTAATTTTTTGAAATTTTTCATAGCTAAATGTTTAAGTTATTAATTGATTTTCTTGACAAAAGTAAAAATCATTTTAATACCCCCATAAAAAATGAGGGATAAAAATTAAAAAATATAAAAATAAGTAACGAATACCCTGAAAAAAGTATAGTAATAAACTAAAAAATATGTTATATTTCAAATAACTCCCTGTTTAGTTTAAAAATCTTAACTTTTTTCCTTTTGTTTGGTTTCGATTACTTTCTTAAGAATTATATACTATTAAGATATTTCTGAGGGTGATGAAGGAAGTTTTCACCTTTATAGCTATTTTTCCAATATTTTGTACAGGAAATAGTATTGGCTATACTATATAAGCTATTGACTAATGATAGTATTTTATTGCTAACCTGATATTTTAATCTGCTGATAATTCAGTATGATAAACTATATAATTTTATCGATAAGCTTATATAATAATAATTTCTTTAATTAATAATATCTATTATTTTTACAAACTCAATCGAGTTTGCAGTAAGTTAGATTTAAATTAATAATTACCTATCATAACTAACCGTGGAAGTTTCAGATAAGATAGAAAAAAGGAAGAAGGTATTAATCGTTGAAGATGAGGAATCGAATTTTGAGTTGCTGAAAGCTATGCTGAGAAAAAGGGAGATTGATATACTTTGGGCTCAAACAGGGCGCCAGGCTATTGAAATTTGCGATAATCAAGATTTTCATCTGATACTTATGGACATAAAGATGCCTGAAATGAATGGTTATAAAGTCCTGGAAATTCTTCGGACAAAAGGTATGAAAATGCCTATTGTTGCCCAGACAGCCTATGCACGTCTTGAAGATGAAGAGAAAGTATTATCTGCCGGATTTAATGGATATATTTCAAAGCCCATCGATCGAAATAAGTTTAATTCCTTAATTGACAAGTTTATTCTCTGAGCCTTACATTGTTTTTCTTCTTTGGAGTTGAATGGTCTTTCCATATTTAAGAAAAGTAGCCATACTTGAGAGGGTGCAAATTACTATACCGTAAAAACCGTCCCGGAATCCACCCAGAAAAAGATAGGCCCTGAAGAATTTTACTATTGGGCTGAATATTAATTTACCTATTCCGATTTGCATGTTTTTCTGATAATAATCCTTTGCCATCAAATCCGTAAAAGAGATCATTTGTTGAATATGCTCGTTTATACTGTAGTAGCTATAATGCAGTATATCGCTTTTCAATTTCCCGATCGATGTTTGCTCTGATAACTCAACTTTTTCATGGATATCACCTTTCCACTGTCCTTTTTCCTTCTTCCACAAACGTAATTTCCAGTCGGGATACCAACCACTATGATATATCCAATGTCCACAATAATTAGTTAATCTTTTTATCCTATAAGCTTCCACATCGAAACCGCTGTTTTTTATTTCTACAAGTTCAGCTTGCAATTCTATGGAAAGGGCTTCATCGGCATCAAGTGAGAGAATATAAGCATTACCGGCGAGTGAATTTGCGTAGTTTTTTGTTTCAGAATATCCCAGCCATTCAGTTTGTACAAAACGTACTTTTCTTTCCGAACAGATTTTAGGGGTATTATCTTCAGAATAAGAATCGACAATGATAATTTCATCGGCTACTCCTATTAAAGAATCCAGACATCGCACAATATTTTTTTCTTCGTTCCTTGTAATAATAACCACTGATATTGAATTATCTTTTGCCATTTCGTGAAATTTAAACGAATATACTTCTAATTAATTATGTGTGCAGACTATCTTTACAATTTAATCTTAACCGGAATGAATAATTGGATTCAGACAATCGGGCTTGTTTCAGCAGCGCTGACTACCTCTGCATTTTTACCACAGGCATTAAAAACATGGCGTACTAAATCAACTCACGATCTTTCACCTCTTATGTTTTCTCTTTTCTGTATTGGAATATTAGGTTGGTTGATTTACGGCATTCTTATCGAAGATTTGCCGATGATTCTGGCTAATTCGGTTACAATCGTATTAGCAGGCACCATTATGTTTTTTATAATTCGAAGTAAAACAACTGTCCGTATAGCCCATTTAGGTATTTATGTGCATGATCTTGAAACTATGCGCCAATTTTATTCTCAACATTTAGGAGCTGTGGCCGGGAATAAATATCATAACTCTGATAAAGGTTTTACTTCCTATTTCCTATCATTTCCTTCAGGAATTAAAATTGAATTAATGCATATCGCAGATAATGATGATTCATTCAACAATCAATGGGGGCATATTGCCATTTCATTGAAGAGTCGGGTAAAAGTGGATGAATTTATTATGAATATTGAAAATACAGGTATTGAAATAATTTCTACCCCAAGAGTGACAGGTGACGGATATTATGACGCTGTAATCTGCGACCCTGAAGGGAATCATATCGAGATCACAGAATAAATCGATGACTATTATGAAATAGAAATTAGAATTGAATCAATTACTTTGACATATGAAAATTCCGTTTTACCAGGTTAATGCATTTACAGGTGAAGGTTTTAAAGGCAACCCTGCTGGTGTGTGCCTGCTGGATACATGGCTCAGCGATGAAACTATGCAAAGCATTGCTTTTGAAAACCAGCTTTCAGAAACAGCTTTTATAATTAAGGAACCAGATCAATATACAATTCGCTGGTTCACTCCTGCTATAGAAGTTGATCTTTGTGGTCATGCAACACTGGCATCTGCAGCAGTAATAATGCAATTCATTGACAATAGCCTGGAACAAGTTCAATTCGATTCAAGAAGCGGAATCCTATTAGTTCGTAAGAACGGAGAAGAGTACACGATGAATTTTCCAGCCGATGAAATTTCCGAAATAGTATTAAATGATTATTATTTAGATGCATTTTCTGTAAAACCTCATTCTTCATACAAAGGAAAGACCGATTATCTGATTGTATTTAATAATGAAAAACAGATTCGGGAAATGAAACCTGATTTTAAAATACTGGGTGAGATAAAGGCAAGAGGAGTGATTGTTACAGCTCCCGGCGATAAAGTCGATTTTGTTTCACGATTTTTTGCTCCTCAGGCTGGTATTCAGGAAGATCCGGTAACTGGTTCGGCTCATACCACACTTACTCCATACTGGTCGAGGCGATTGAATAAAAATAAACTGTTTGCATGGCAATTATCAGAACGCGGTGGAATTTTAACTTGTGCTATGTTAAAGGATCGTATTGAGATTACCGGAGCCATAGAGATTTATATCGAGGGTTTTCTGAATATCTAGCTTTTCATTTTGAGGGATTAAATCTATTGGCAGAAATTTGATAGTTATAATTAAGTTAAAAAATTCAAAAACAGCGCTCAGTCTTTTTAATTTAATGTTTAAGACTCTTTTCTTATTCTGATGTTCATTTACCGGGTGTAATTTTCTATTAATGAACAGCAAGTGTTAAAGTCTGAATCTTTACAATTTAAATTAAGAGAGCATTATTTAATTAATTATCAAAAACATAAATTGTTTTTATTTGTTTTAAAATAGCTTAATTTTGAGTAAATAATAAAAACATATCAAATGAGAAAGACGAGGCTATCCAGTAGCGAGATTCAGGACCTGATTAATAAATATCAGTCTGAATTAAAAAAATTAGAATTTCAAACTGAAGGAATAGTATCAACAATAACTGAATTACAAGATTGGCTGGATTCTGTGGAACAAAGTGAAAAATCTGCCTTGAGCAAAATGAGTAGGAAAAAGAGAATTGCGCCATTGAGAAGTACTTTACCTGCCGGGGTAAAAAGAAAGAGAGGCCGGCCACCCAGAAAGGAAAAGAAAACTTCTGAAAAAGCAATTATTACTGAAAAAAAGCTAACTAAAAAAGAGGAATTAAAAAAAGGATATAAGTTATCAAATTGGGATGAATGGGTGATTTCAGGGATTACTCAAAATGGGAAACCTCAGATCACTCAGGAAATAATTGATTCTGTGAAAGTAATGACACAGGATGCAGGTGTTAAAATTACTGACGAGGAGATTAAGAATAAAGTCATCAGAAGTCTTCAGAAATTGGCAAATCGCAGGGGAGATTTAATTAAAGTACCCTATAAAGGTAAAGGATTCGCCTATGCGGTTCCAGGAATGCCCGGATCAAAGAGGAGGATTGCAAGAAAACCAAAAAAAAAGTAGATCATTCAAGCATTCATAGAAAAAGTAAGTCTGTTAATTTAAAGCGAAAATAATATTATGCTATTTTAAATTGACAGGCTTTTTGTATTTTAATAAAGTTTAATTATTAAACTAAGTATTTTTTTTTCAATATTCATTATGCATAATAAATATGTCCATGGTTACAACCACGAAGAAAGTAATCGGTTGAGTGATCAGGCAAATACTTTAAGTGAACTGTTGCATCATGATACAATTTTTCCTGCAGGTTCAAAAGTGTTGGAAATCGGTTGTGGAGTGGGAGCGCAAACTGTTATTATTTGTAAGCAAAATCCTTCCATTGAACTCGTTTCTATTGATATTTCGGAACATTCAATTCGAATTGCTGAAAAGCGCTGTAGGGAGGCAGGAATTAAGAATGTAAATTTTATCCGGACCGATCTATTCAATATGCCATTTCTTCCTGAGAGTTTTGATTATGTGTTTGTATGTTTTGTGCTGGAACATTTAGCCGATCCTGGCAAAGTCTTACAAATAATCAAAAAAGTACTCAAACCGGATGGCAATTGCATTTTAATTGAAGGTGATCATGGTTCAGCCTATTATCATCCAAAGAGCGATTACGCGCAACAGACAATTGAATGCCTGATACAGTTGCAATCTCAAACAGGAGCTGATTCTTTAATTGGCCGGCGTCTTTATCCCTTGCTTAAAACAAATGGATTTATGAATATTTCTGTTTCTCCCAGAATGGTATATGCTGACGAAAGTAGACCTGAAATGGTGGATGGATTCACTCTCAAAACATTTATTGCTATGGTAGAAGGAGTAAAAGACATGGCCATACAGCAAGAAATTATTCATAAAGATGC
This sequence comes from uncultured Bacteroidales bacterium, assembly GCA_964569585.1. Taxonomy (GTDB): domain Bacteria; phylum Bacteroidota; class Bacteroidia; order Bacteroidales; family UBA10428; genus UBA10428. The sequence goes on from CAZMVE010000111.1 coordinate 6,209, forward strand.
CTGGATAAAGGGTATTAACGATTTGCACAAAACGGCCTTAGCTGATGGTGTTTTTTGTTATACCTTTTTTAAAGCGATTGCCCGAAACAATTAAGATAATATTTTCTATTCGATGATAGTATTATTAAAATAGGATTTTAAATAATACTCTTTCAAACAAGTATTCATTTTTACTTTCTCACAGCATGTTTTGAAAAGTCCTCGTTTTTTTTCATATTTATATAAATGAATCTACATGGGATTTTCATGTTGAAGAATTTCTTGTTAACCCAATTTTATTGTCTTGTTACGATCATTGTTTGCGGTTGTTTTGAAAAGAATAATGAAGATTACAAAACACAAATGCTTATCGAATTAAATAAGCAAAGACTCAATGGTTGTTTCTGTGGTGAAGATTCTATGCCTCCGGTTCAGGAATTACTTTATGATGAAAGCCTTGAAGTTGCAGCAAGAAGACATGTACTTGATATGACTGAAAATAATTTTTTCGACCATATTGGCTCTGATGGCAGCACTCCTCAAAGAAGAGCGGCTGATGCTGGTTTTACCGGTGCTTATATCGGTGAGAATATTGCCCGGGGATTTATTTCAGTTGAAGATGTGATGTCGCGCTGGACCAGTAGTGTCGAACATTGTAAAACAATGATGGACCCACATTATTATTTTATGGGTGTAGCTTATGAGGATTATTACTGGGTTCAACTTTTTGGTAGTGATTAAAAAATCTTGGTTCGTTAATCATTGCGGTTAAATCATTAAACACTTAAATCAAGCCAGAGTATTTTAGAGATTTTGTTACACATTTCAGCATAGTTTAATATCTTGCAAAGTATAGTCCGATGGCACCTTATCTCACTATTGTCTGTTTCAGTATTAAAAGAAATATTTATTAAATAAAAGAATTATGCATAAAAAACTCATCGTTACGGTCTGCTGTTTTTTTGTTTTTGGCTTTTCGCTATACGGCATAGAGGATAGTGTCAGCATTGATACTATCAATAATTATCATGGTTGGGGATGGGATGTTCTGGTCGTTAGCAATCATTATATCACACTGGGTATTGTACCTGCAATTGGAGGAAGAGTATTGCAATACGACCTTGGAATAGATACTTTTATGATAATTAACGATGATTTATTAGGGCAAATGTTTGATCCGGCAGTTAACATATACGGTCCCTGGAATGGAACCTGGGCATATGGAGGGTATAAAACATGGCCGGCACCCCAGAGTGAATGGCCCGGTAGCTGGCCCCCTCCGCCAATTCTGGATTGGGGAGAGTATGAATATGAGACCATTCACGCTTCAAAAGACTCTGTAACCTTATGGTTAAAAGGTCAAACAGAACAATACCAGGCTCCGGACCTTCGGTTCGACCGGTATATGACTGCCTATAGAAACAGTACCCGGGTTAAAGTTGTAACTGTATTATTCAACGATAGCGAAACAGAGAAGAACCAGAGCATTTGGGAAGTGACACAGACCATTGTCAGGCATGAAAATACTAATGACTTTGCTAACTTCTCAGCTTATTTTCCTGCGGCCGGTGCCTCCGATGTATGGGGGAGTGGCCCCTATTATGAAGAAATATTACCGGGCATTTATCAGGTTAAGTATGTGAGTGAAGAAGGTAAAATTTCTACCTCTGCTTCCGAAGGTTGGGTGTGCTTTGTCGATGAAAGGGACCAGCAGACCTATGCCAAAGTTTTTGATCTGGTAGAAGACACCGAATATACTCATGATGGTGCTTCTGTCGAGATTTATACCGCTGGTTCCTCGAAATACATGGAAGTTGAGGTACTTGGACCCTACCAGGCCATCGATCCTAATGGTGATAGTATTGTATTTGTCGAATACTGGTATGCCACGCGTAGTTCAGGGCCTATGTTCAGTGCAAATCATGGCGGAATGATAACAGAACAACTCAATTACAATCGTCAGACTCAACAAGTGACAGGAGAATTTGGAGTTTTTAATGAGGGTGAATTGCGTGTAAAATATTGTAACAGTGAGGGAACGGAAATAGGAGAAGGCCCTTCGGTAAGCGTATCGCCCGACATGATGGTTCAACTGGATGAAACATCTAATCCACCTGAATTAACCGAATCGATTGAACTTCATGCTTACGATGTGGATGGCTTATTCATAGAATGTATCGATAAGGTAGATATTACAGCAGATGATTCCTTTATAGCATATAAAGCCTCCGAAATGCCGGTAATTGATGGTTCTGCTTCCGATGAATGCTGGGATACGGTCGGCTGGTATCCAATCAATTTTGTATGGTTACCCTATAACGATTATGTTGCCTCCGATGATTTTACCGGCAGATTTAAGCTGAGCTGGACAGATGAGCGGGTATTGTTACTTGTTGAAGTAGTTGACAACATACTTTATGACGGACACTCTGATCCGCTCCAAAATTATTGGGATGATGATTGTGTTGAAGTTTTTCTCGATGAGGATCATTCCGGCGGGAACCATTTGAATAATTTTAATGCATTTGCCTACCATGTAAGTACCGTGTTCGATATAGTGGATAATGATGATAGCGGACCTGCCTTGTTCAATTCACATATCGATGCGGCTAGGAGCCAGATGGATAGTCTTTATATATGGGAGCTTTCCATAAAAATATTCGACGATTCCTATACTGATGAGTCAAGTATCCCGGTTACTTTAAGTCATGGAAAAGAAATGGGATTCTCATTAGCCTATTGCGATAATGATGCAAGTCCCTCACGCGAGAATTTCATTGGTTCCAAATATCTGCCGGAAAGCGAAAGCAATAACAGCTATATCAATGCTAGTTTGTTTGGAACACTTACTTTGGTCGATCCGGCAGATAGTCCTGATATTTCAGATCCGTTTACTGTATTGAAACAGGAAAATCTTAGGGTGTATCCGAATCCTGCTTCAGAAGTGTTGTATTACTGGTTCGATAATAACCCGGATAGCGACTATCAATACCGTATTGTCGATTTGACAGGACAGACGGTTCGGACCGGATTGATTGCCAGGAATATAAAAAGAGGAGTTATCGATTTAAACGGTTTGCATCAGGGAACTTACATCATTTATTTCCAGAATACAGACCATGTAATTTCAAGGCAGATTATTCTACTATAATAGAATATAAGACTATACTTCAGGGAATACCAGTTTTTAAAAATATTTACTGGTATTCCTGCCAAATCAATTTTATCTTTGTGAGTGTCTAGTAGATTCAATCAATCCCTAATAATTGTATTAAACAAATAATCTTTTTAAAGTACTTAACATGATTGAAAAGGATTATATTCCTGATAAAGAT
>CAZMVE010000112.1:0-9410 GCA_964569585.1 uncultured Bacteroidales bacterium
TTACAAAATCCCAAAATGAAGTATACCATGAGGTAGTATCACCCTTCGGACTTTCTTTGTTTTATCAAAGAACTAAGTTAAATTTACCATTCAAGGCGCACACACGGCATAATAAAACATTGCACATAAGTGGCGAAGGTGAAAAATAGTACAACTGCTGAAAATGGTGGTAAATGGAAAATTATTACCTTTGTATGTGCAACGTTTTATTATGCCCAACGTTAGGCACAAGCCAAAAAAAGAAATAGGTGGAGGTATCGATCTGAAAAAAAATGTCTGGTATATTCCTGTGAACGATTCTTCTGGTTATTCTTGAAAAAATTACCAATGAGATTAGCAGGGCATTGGAACTTGAAAAGGATGCTCAATAATATCTCACCAATAAAAATACTATTCATACTGAAATAATAAAACTAAACAACCAGTAACAATTCTTAGTTACTGGTTGTTTGCATTAATACTACTTAACTACCTATTAATAACCCGGATTTTGATCGGATTGATTTAGATTACTATTTCTGTCGATTTCGTTCTGTGGAATCGGAAGAAGCTCATGTCTGTTTTGAATGAAATAGGGGAGATACCCCTGAAGTTCGCTCAGAGTTATTTTTCCATTTTTGTACCAGCGAGCCAGATCACGGTCGCGTATGCACTCACAGCACAACTCAATCTTTTTCTCATGCATAATTGCCCTAAATCTGTCATCCTTTGTTCCAGTCGGATAATTGGCTGTAGGATAAACGGGCATTAATACATCATCGCGGCCACGAATTTCGTTTAATGTAAGAAGAACATCAGCCTCAGGATCGTCGGTTTCATTCTGGCATTCTGCCATCATGAGTAATACTTCGGCGTAGCGGATGGTCCTTTCATTTAAACCTGAGGGATAATACCCTGAGTTTGTCTTATACATCAGAGAATGCTTTCGCCAGCTTATCTTGCTTTCAACACCACGCAGCATTGATGTATTTCCACGTACATCGCCTTCTTTTAAAGTATCTGCTCCATTGTTATAAATATCTCCAACTTGATAAAAACAATAGTTGAATCGTGGATCATCCATTGCATCTCCATTGGTTGAATGCTCAAACTCAGCCAACAGAGCATCTGATGGTACGGCATTCCGCCAGGATATAGCATTGTACTCCTGGTTTCGTAGCGTTGTTTCCTGGTTTAATCCATCACCAAGATTAGTTCCCCATCCTGTAGCAGCATTGTTGTCCATAAACCCAACTTCAAATACCGACTCTATATTATATTCGGTCTCTTCCATAAAATTATCGTTGTAGTTGGGAGCAAGTTCATATTCTTCTGAATCGATAATAAGTTGCAGTTGTGTTTTTGCATCAGTATAATTTCCCCTGTACATATACACTCGTGAAAGCAAAGCTCTTGCTGCACCCTCAGTAGCACGTCCAAGATCAGCCCCTGAGTAGCTCGGGGGTAAATCACTAATCGCATCGGTCAAATCCGAAATAATGACAGTATAGACCTGATCTTCAGTAGATCGTGGATTGTTCTGATCTATACTTGTGGAATATTCAGTATAAATAGGCACTCCACCCCATTGTGAAACTAACTCGAAATATGCCCATGCCCTTAGAAATTTAGCTTCCCCAATTAGTCTGCTACGTAATTCTTCATCATCCATTGGAACATCTGGTGCTTTCCCAATCACAACGTTGGCTCTGTGTATGAGTCCGTACAATCCTTTCCATACTTCGTTAGCAACATAATTTGATGGGTCATTTGTGCCAATCAAAAGCTGAGCCCGTGGAACTTCAAGCTGTCCTCCTCCGGTGGCCACATCATCACCTCTCATGTCATGTATAAAAAACCATTCTCTGGTAAATAATTGGTGTGCCTGCAAAACTGCATATACTGAATTGACTGCTTTAGTCAGTTCATCTGCGTTTTGGTAGTAGTCATCAATTGAAATGCTGTTTGGCTCGATCTTATCCAGATCATAATCGCACGAAAACAGCAAACCAATTAGCAACGTAAGTGTTATATATAAATATTTGATTTTCATATCTTTTAGCTTTATCAGGTTAAAAACTTAATTGAATACCTCCCATTATTGTTCTGGGTGATGGACTAAATCCTTTATCTATTCCTTCTGTTAAACCATAGTCAGGACTAGTAACATCAGGAATTCCATTGGTAGTTGGAACTTGTGCGCCAACCTCTGGATCATATCCTGAATACTTGGTAAAAGTTAACAGGTTTAATGCTGAAACGTAGAATCTCAGATTTACATTATTTCCCTTTGTTGCTGAGCCAAAAAGCTTCTGAGGTAGCGTATAACCAATACTTATGGTTTTCAATCTCAGATAGGAACCATCTTCAATAAACCTGTCAGACGTTCGGACATTTCCATTAGGATCTCCACTTATGGCGCGAGGCACATCAGTTGAAGTGTTTCCGGGTGTCCATGCATTCAGCACATCTGATTCGGAATTAAACAGCCGAACCATACCCTGACTAATAACTTTTGAACCATTATAAATTTTATTACCATATACACCCTGAAAGAATACAGAGAAATCAAAACTCTTATAGTTCCCGGTGTACGTCAAACCATATATGAACTTTGGCAGATAACTTCCCAGATTGGTACGGTCTTCTCCGTTAATTACACCATCACCATTTTGATCTTTAAATTGAAGGTCCCCTCTCGAGGTTCCGGTTGTCGGATCATCCGGATCGCTTCTTGGTGTTTGAACCGGAGCATTTGCAACGTCAATATCGCTCTGGAATATGCCTACTACTTCCCATCCGTAAAACGATTGAATTGGTTCTCCGGCAATTGTTCGGGTAATGTCTCCACCACCAAAGTCAGGATGCTGTCCGGCATATATTGTTGAAGTGGGCGTGGCTAAATTTAATACCTCGTTTCTCACAAATGACAGGTTTGCCGAAAATTTAGACTTCAAATCACCTTTTGACAACCAATAACTTGCCTCAAAATCCATTCCCCAGTTTTTCATTTTCCCAATATTTGCAAAATAGTCTGCGGTATATCCCAATGAAGGGGCATAAGGGACAGCGAGAATTAGGTTATCGGTAATTTTATTGAAGTAATCTATGGTAAATGTGAATTTGTTTTTAAACATTGCTAAATCTATTCCAACATTGGTTGTAGTGGATTCCTCCCATTTTAAATCAGGATTAGAAATAGCGTTGAAGTAAGATGCTTCAACTGCTGCATTGTTTATTACGTAGTTTGTATTCGCCAATATAAGCGATTGCCAATCGTAATTTCCAATACCATTGAATCCAACAACACCGTATCCGGCTCTTAATTTTAAGAGTGTAATTGACTCAACTGTACTCAAAAACGACTCTTCACTAATTTTCCAACCCACAGAAGCCGAAGGGAAATAACCCCATTTGTTTCCGGTGGCTAACTTTGAAGAACCATCGGCACGAAGTGCAGCGGTAATCAAATACTTATTTTTGAAACCATAATTTATCCTGCCAAGATAGGAAAGCAGCAGATTTTCTTCTTCACGACCGTTTGCTGTAATATTGCTTAATCCTGTAAGTTCAACAACAGCATTTGTCGGAAGATTTCCGCTAATGAACATCCGATTGAAGGTAGATGATTGTTGCTCAGCAACTGCTATTATATTTAGATTATGGTTGCCAAAATCTTTATCAAAAGTGAACTGATTCGTGAAAAGCAAAGAAGTCAGATCATCTTCTCTTCTGCGAGTTGTTGCAGATGAGAGAGAAAAGAATCCATCATCATGAATTGGTTCACCTGTAATGTTGGTTGTTTTTGTATTATCCAAACCTGCTGTTGATTTAAAACTCAGGAAATCGGCAATTTTAATATCCATATAAATTGTACCGAATAGCTTTCTTGTAAGTGTATTGGCTCTGTAAAGATTTTGAACTTTCACAGGGTTGTCAGGATCGGTTCCGTCACTATTATCAGGTGCTACATATCCGCCCAGTTTTGTAGGATCTGTAACCGGCATGTAAGGTACACTTCTTATCATGTGCATCACATTCGAGCGTCCCTGACTTCTTTTTTCATCTTCCCTGTCACCTGATGAGTAGAATAAGGTTTGACCAAATTTGATTCTTTTAGACAAATCATGTTCTGAATTGAATCGGAAATTGATCCTTTGGAAACCTGTACCCACCATGATTCCTTTTTGATTAAGGTGACCCACAGAACTATAATATACCGACTTATCGTTGCTGAGTGAAACAGAAAGATCCTGCTGTGCGATAGGAACAGATTGGAATAATTCGTTCTGCCAATCAGTTTCTGTTTGGGCATATGTTTGGGTTGCTCCTTCGTATATCGGTTGATTGAAGTTAGCGGGATCAAGTCGATCAGGTAAACCGGTACCACTCTCGTTGCTCATATTTGTGGCATACTGTACATATTGATCTCTGTTCAAGAGGTCAAGTTGTTTTGGTAAAGTCTGAATGCCATACATTGCATTGAAATTAACATGCACCTTGCCGTCCCTGGTACCCTTTTTTGTTGTAATAAGTATTACTCCATTTGCTCCCCTGGACCCATAAATTGCCGAAGAGCTTGCATCTTTTAGTATTTCAATTGATTCAATGTCCCTTGCATCAAAACTCTGGATATCAGTGGTTGGAAATCCATCGACTACATATAAAGGCTCTGCGTCATAGCTGATTGATCCATTTCCACGAATTCTAACAATTGGGTCTGCTCCCGGAGCTCCATTGTTTACAATATATAAACCTGCGGCCATTCCCTGCAATGCAGATTCAATATTTGATGAAACAATCTGGGTAATTTCATTAGACGATACTGTTGATATGGAGCCAGTTACTACGGACTTTTTCTGAACACCATAACCAACCACGACTATTTCATCAATGCTTTCAATATCCTGTGAAAGATTGACATTGATTTCTGTTTGATCTCCTACTTGTATTTCCTGTTCGAAAAAACCAATATAGCTAAAAATCAAAATTTCACCAGGTTCAGCTTCAATTGTATAGTTACCATCAGTATCGGTAATGGCGCCCCGTGTGGTACCTTTAACCATCACATTTACCCCAGGCAGGGCTTCCCCCGATCCTGCATCAACAACTTTACCCTGAATCCTAAGTTGCAAAATATTGTTTTTGATTGTGAGAACAACCAGATTATTATCCAATACTCTGTAGGTTATATCCGAAGTCTCAAAGAGTTTTTCAAGGATTTGTTCAACGTTTTCATTGTCTACCTTCAAGTCAACAACCTGATCGATATATTTGAATTCATCGTTGTAAAAAAACCTGAATTTACTTCCCTCTTCAAGAATTTGGAAAACCTCACGTATTGTTTTACCATTTAGATCTAAACTGAACTTTGTGCTCTGCGAGTACAAGCTGGCGCTCAGATTTAATGTTAGAAGAATTGAGAGTAAGAATGTTAGGTTCATGATTAGGAGTATTTTTTTGAGTTTTCTTTTATAGAGAAAATCTCGTTCTAAGACAGAATTTTTCATAGATTTGTATAGGTTAATTGTTAGACTTTACAGTGCATGCATTGTCTGCTAAAACTTCATGCGCTGCTTTTGTTTGACAAAATTTAAGGGGAACAGATGATTTTATCTGTTCCTTTTCTTTTTTTTTTTGCTAAGTCATAGGCTCTATTATGTTTTTAGGTTATTATTCAGGTATCGTTTGGTTATTTGATTTTAAGTAGTGTATAAATTTGCGTGTCATTCGGGTGTTCTCATATATTGTTACATGCTTTCCTTTGAGTTTATAATCAATAGGAGCTGCCAGCTTTATTACATCCAATACCTGTGTTAGTGTTTCGTCTTCTAAAGTTCCTGTGAACTTGTACCATTTTATTGCATCAGACTCAAATGAAATGGAAACATCGTATTTTCTCTCAAGCTTTGTAGTCAGACTAATAAATTCTTCACTTCTGAAAATGAGTTTGTCATCCTTCCACGCAATTATGGGTAGGGGATCGATTTTCGAAGCAATATATAAATTACCAGTTTCAGGATTTGTAATCTCCGGATTTATCCTTTTAATGTCGTTGATCTCAACGATTCTAAGTTCTTTTTGGTCTTTTACATAAACCGCTTTTTGACTTGGTTCCAAAAATATTTTGTTTTTACTGTGCTTATCCAATTGACGATTGTTGTGTATGGAAACCCTGCCTTCAACAAGCGTAGTTTCAATAATTCCTTCCTCACGGTATGCCCTGACGTTAAATACCGTACCCAAGGCAACAACATCTAAATCGCCTGTTCTAACAATAAAAGGTAAAAGTTCATTTTTGGCCACCTCGAAATAGGCTTCTCCTTCAAGACTTATTTCCCTGTTACTTATATCAAAAAGATTTTGATAGCGTATTCGGCTGCCAGCGTTTAACCATACTTTTGTACCATCAGGCAGCATTACTTCAGATCTGGCACCAAGGGGAACTTTTATTTCGTTATAAGTGATAATATTATTTTCAGGCTTATGTAGAGAGAGATAAGTCAATACTGAACCAGCCGAAAAAAACAATACTAAAATGGCAGCCACTTTAAGAAGATAGGAAATACTAAAGGAACGAACAGCAGATGTTCTGTCTTTCCATCCGAATTTTCGTTCATTTTCTGAAATCTTCGTTTTAATCGCATCAAATGTAGATTCAAAACTTTTTCTTTCTACATTTCCAATAGGTACTTTAAAATTGTGAAGATCATTCAGAAGGGTCTCTTTTATCTGCTCTGCATTATTGTCATCTTCAAGCCACTGATCCAACAATTGCATCTCCTCAGCAGAACAGGTCTGTTTTTTAAACTTTTCTAAGATTTTTTTAAGAACATCGAAATCCATTAATTACAGTATTTGAATAATATTAATATGGGTTTTTTTACATATAGTAATACAACCAGATACTACCAACTACTCATTCAATTCTATTTTTTTTTAATTATTGAAGCAAGAACTCTATAAATCAGTTTCCTGTCAGAAAAGTCCACAAGAAATCTTACTGATAATAGGGTTGTTAGAAAAAAAAAGTTGTCCAATGTGACCTGATTAAATTATTGAAGCAACAATTGAAAATTTATACTCTGTTGCTATATGGAATATTCATGGATTAATTTTTCTCTTATGAATTTAAGTGCCCGATATACCTGGTTCTCGACTGAACGAATGGAAAGTCCGAGGCGTTTGGCTATTTCTCCATGTGACATGCCATCCCGGCGGCTCAAATTAAAGACTTCTCTTTGTTTTTCAGGAAGCTGCTCAATTATCTCACCAAGAGTTTTTGACAATTCCTCTTCACGAAGATAATCTTCAGCATAATTTTCAGTTATAGTGGCAGTCTTTAAAGTTCGTTCTTCGTACTTTCTACGGACTGCTTGATGCTTAAGGTAATTGTAAATTGAATTAACAGCAATTCTAAAAATATAGTTTTTTATAGGTGATTTTTCTATTATAAGGTGCCTGTGCTCCCAAAGTGAGACGAAAGTAGTTTGCACAATTTCTTCAGCATCATCTTTTGAATGAAGATATCCAAGAGTAAAATAATATAATCTGGCTTTATATTGATAGAAAATAGTTTCAAAAGCTTTTCTGTCTCCTCTTTTAAGCTTGATAATTAACTGTTTATCATTATAGGGTAAGCCTGATTTCAAAATTTTGAGTATAGGTAGATGAAACAAATGTAAAATATTTCTGATTAATAAAAGTATTTAACCAAAAAATATAGCATGATTTGTAACTAATTGGATGCCAAATTATTAACAAATTCCGAATTGAAATAACATAGTGTTACTATTATTTCATTTTTAGTTCTCTGCTCTTAAATTACTCCCAGTTGGTACAGAGTAAAAGCATTTGATATCAAGGTTTGGATCTTTCCTTTCTGTGAGTCTTCCAATCTTCACCTTTCATCTTTCAGGGATTGGCTTCGGTATTTATCCAATGTCTATCATCTCTATCAGAGTTTTATTACCATTTCAATGAACTTATGTATATTAGTACCCTGTGGTAACGCAGGACACACAGCCTAGTGCCTAATCGAGTAGATGGCCAGTGAAGCCATTAGCCCACTGGTACACCTCTCACACCACCGTATCACTTTAAAATCCCCTGCGCATCCGTTTGGAATTTCCTGCTTACCCGATTTTTTTTTCTAAGCATCGGACGGAAATCCCCTGCGCAGCGGATGGGTTATATGAAAAAAGGCTCCCGACTTTAATTTTCAATAATTCCTTGACTGACGTAAGGAAAAGTTGTAATTTACCTGAGATAAAACACACACCCTCTTTCCCTCCCGACCTATGGCCGGGACAGGCTCTTTTTGAAAAAGGGATGTCACGAAGTGACTGGAGGTGTGTATTGTAAGGAAATGAAAATATTACAAAAAGTGATATCAAACATTATCAGGTGTTATAATCATATATGTTATGGGGTGATATCAACACCTTTTTATCAAAAACAATGTTTGTTACAAACAAGTTGTGGCTCATATTTGATAACGAAATACTAAATTAATTTGTATACATATGAAAAATAGATTAAATATTCTTTTTTGTTTAATTGTATTACTTACACAGTTAGGATGTAATAGATATAGAGCAAGGAATGTAAATGATTATATTATAGAAAAGGAGAATGGACAAATAATTTTAGCATATAAAGCTTTTGAGGATTTTCTTAATTCCGATAGGAGCTGGGATAGTTATAAAACAATTTTGCTCGATGTGTATCCACAAGTACAGGTTGTTCATAACCGTCAGTTAGGTTGGGGAGTAATTGATTCTGTCAAATTCCCAGAGGATATTAAAAATTACAAAAAAGAAGATTACGATCACTTTTTCACACAGTACAGTAATGAGACTCTTAATTATTTATACGATTCTATAATAGAAATATCGCATACTATCCTACCACCTCTTAGTAAAAAGCAAGTTGATCTATGCTTCTTTCTACCTTATGGTAGTTGTTTTGTTGTCTCAGAAGAAGATAAGAATACCATATATATATCTATGTATATAGACCCCGCTGATGTAGAAAAGATAATGGCTCATGAATATAGCCATATTTTACATTTTGATAGACGACCACAAGAAGCCTTAACTCTAAGTCGAGAAGTTGTATCGGAAGGAATGGCTGTCTATTTAACTAATCAAATTATTAAGGATATTAAAGTTTCTAACTCAGTACCGTTTATGCCTGAAGAATCATATAACTGGTGTATGGAAAATGAGCAGTTAATAAAAGATTCAATAATGCTTGACTTAAATGACACTACTATGCAGTTATTTACAAAGTATATATCAGATGGAAGTTTTGCTAAACCTCCTAAAGGATTTGTCCAAAAAACTGCATATTTTGCAGGGTATCGAATTATTGAAGAATGTGTAAAACAAGGAATGTCGATTGAAGAAATTTGTTCGCTAAATTCAGAA
>CAZMVE010000113.1:0-9242 GCA_964569585.1 uncultured Bacteroidales bacterium
TGAAAATCGATGTAAAATCTTTGATATAAAATCATAACTGGGCTTATTTCTTCCATTTAATATATGTGAAATACTTGAACGCTGTACTCCAATTTCATCGGCAAATTTAGCAGGAGTCATTCCTTCTGCTTCCATGATTTTGTTTAACTGATCTTTCATTATTTCTACTGTTACACAAATGTAACTAAAATTTAGATAACAATTGTAAATCAAACAGAAAATCATTCTTGTTTACACTTGTAATACAATTTCAATTTGTAACATTTGTCATTTCATATGTATTTTAATATTTTATTGATTAATAGTATATTACAAGATGTATGACCCACTGTACTATTTCTTCCTTTAACTTAATTATAGTATTGATAATATGGTATTTATATTCCTATAATAGGATGAATTACTATTTTTTGATTAGATATTCATCTTTAATCATAATAATAATTTTAAATAAACATGATATAATACTGGTTTACAGTATTTTATATTTAAATATTTGTGAAAATTTCTAAATTATTGATTAATTACATTTGTGATATTTTAATCTTGTTACAGATGTTATTTGTTGCGTTATGTATGTAATTAATTATGCTTGTTACATTTGTATTGAGGTAAAATATATAACAAATGTTAATTATTCTGGTTTTTGTACTTCAACTCTATAATATTAGGATAAATCTTTATAATGATTCAAACCAGCATTTCCATGAATTGAATATTTTCAAAGGTGTTTTATTACCTTTTTATTTATAGAAGTATTTAACGTTTTCTGATTTTTATCCTTTATTGAAAATTAAGCCCCTGAGAATTGAATATTTGCTCTTATCCCACCCTGGTGTATGTTTTTCCTTATTCTGGATTTATTTTATGCCTGATAAATTCTTCTCAAAGCCTTGTACTGTATATGTTTCAAATACTATTCAATATTATTTTGAGTTATCCGGATAATTGTATTTTTACAAAAAATCATTTTTAAGATGAAAAAAATTGCCCTACACTGGCAGATTTTAATTGCTATTCTGATAGCCATTGCATTTGGAAGTTTTTTCCCTTATCAAACGCGATATGTTGAATGGATGGGTACCATTTTTATCCGTGCATTGAAAATGATTGTTGTTCCGCTTGTTTTAAGCTCATTAATCTCTGGTGTAACTAGTGCAGGTCAGGAAGGCAAACTTGGAAAACTCGGCCTTAAAACTGTACTTTATTATTTATCTACAAGTCTTCTTGCTATACTCACAGGATTAATCCTGGTGAACCTGATAAAACCGGGAAGAGGAATTGAAGGTATTCTCAGTTCTGTCAACGGAATACCAAATATTGTCCCGAAACCTTTCTCAGAGACTCTTGTTGAAATAATCCCCACCAACTTGTTCGAGGCATTAACAGTTAATGAAGCCATGCTTTCAGTTATATTCTTTGCTATCCTGGCCGGTATATATATTACACGACTTAAAGAAAACCACCGGAATCAGTTGACCGGGTTCTTTAATGCATTTTTCGAACTGATGATGAAAATTACACTTTTTATTATACGCTTAGCTCCTTTCGGCATTTTCGGACTGGTTGCTGTTGTTGTCGCAGAGCAGTCTGCCAGCAGCGAGTTGTTCACAAGCCTGGGAAAATACATGCTCACGGTTATCGCAGGATTATTGTTCCACAACCTAATCACATTACCGCTTATTTTACTTCTTGTAGCAAGAGTAAATCCAATAAAACATTATCAGTCAATGGCAACCCCTTTAATCACCGCGTTTTCTACAGCTTCATCAAATGCCACTCTTCCTGTTACCATCGAAGCTGTCGAAGACAAGTCAGGGGTTTCTAATCGCATTTCAGGTTTTACCCTGCCTCTTGGCGCTACTATAAATATGGATGGAACAGCCCTCTATGAGTTGGTTGTTGCAGGTTTCGTAGCACAGATCTATGGAATCGATCTTTCGTTCGGACAGCAATTCATTATGGTAGCTACTGCCTTACTGGCATCTATTGGAACAGCTGCGGTGCCTATGGCCAGCCTGGCCACTATGTCGATAATTTTTTCTGCTATTGGTCTCCCTTTTGAAGCAATTGCATTAATCCTTCCTGTCGATCGGCCTTTGGATATGTTACGCACAGCTACTAATGTATTTAGCGACAGCTGTGGAGCCGTTACTATTGCAACTTCAGAAGGTGAAAAGCTTAAAACTGTACTTAGAAAAACCGGAGAGATCTGAAAAATCAATTGCCAGTCTGTAATAGCGCTGCATATAAAACTTCAATAGGATGCATTGTAATACGGCCTGTACCATCCTTAATCTGATGCCGGCATGATGTACCCGGTGCAGCAACTATTGTTGACTCCTCAGCCTTGCGGACGGCGGGGAACAACACCAGTTCACCTATTTTATTGGATAAGTCGAAATGCTCTTTTTCGTACCCGAACGAACCGGCCATGCCGCAACACCCCGATTTAATTTCTTCAACCGAATAGTTCTCAGGGAATCCCAGAATAGTTTTTGTTGAAGCAGTAGATGCTATGGCCTTTTGCTGACAGTGTCCGTGGAAAAGGACTTTTCGTTCCTCTGAAGTAAATTGAGCCTTTTTTATTTCCCCCTTATCCATTTCCTTAGCAATAAACTCTTCGAGGGTAAAAACATGTTTTGATAACTCCTGCGCTTTCTTCTTTTCTTCGCCCCGCAACAGATCGGGGTATTCATCACGGAATGTAAAAATTGCCGAAGGTTCAATCCCAACAAGGGGAGTTTTCGCACTTACCTGAGTGTAAAATAATTCTACATTCCATTTGGCCAGTTTTCGTGCCTTACCTAAAAATCCTTTTGAGAGCATTGGCCTCCCGCTATCTTTATTTTTAAGCACACTAACCCTATAGCCTAATTTATTCAGAAGCTTTACTGCTTTTATGCCAATTGGAACATCATTGAAATTGGTAAATTCATCGATAAACAAATGAACGGCACGGGTGTCGGATGCCAACTGATCATTTAATACTGAGAGGTTTTTCTTCAGCCACTTTCTGAAGGTCTGGCGGTACACTTTTGGCAAGGAACGTTTTGCTGCAAAACCAATTATTCTTTTTACCAGTCCCGAAAGAACTTTCGACATTACAACCATATTATATAAACCAGCTACTTTTGACGCCATGGCTTGCAATGTTGAGAAATAAGCTATAAGCCTGGTCCGAATCGGAATAAAGTTCGATTTATAATATTGATAAAGGAATTCCGCTTTAAGCTTAGCCATATCGACTCCCGAAGGACATTCCGATTTGCATCCTTTGCATGAAAGACACAGATCGAGTATTTGATACAACTCCTTGTTATCGAAGGGATTTGATTTATCGTTTTGGTTCAGAATATTTCGGAGCATATTGGCCCTGGCACGGGTTGTCTTATCCTCGTCGAACGAAGCCTGGTAAGACGGACACATGGTTCCACCAATTATGGCAGATTTCCGGCAATCGGCCGATCCATTACACTGCTCAGCCATACGGATAAATCCCAGCGTTTCGGGAAAGTCGAAAACCGTATCAAATTCAGGTGTTTTTTGCCCTGGAACATAACGCAACGAAGTGTCCATGGGAGGAGTGTTGGTTATTTTTCCAGGATTAAAAATGCCATCAGGGTCCCAGGTATGTTTAATTTCTTTCAATAACCGGTAATTTTCATGTCCAATCATTAGGGAGATAAATTCTCCACGTAATCTGCCATCGCCATGTTCACCGCTAAGCGAACCTCGGTATTTTTTTACCAGTCGGGCTATTTCAGTTGCAACAGCGCGGAATTGTTTTACACCCTCTTCTGTTTTCAGGTTGATCATTGGCCGCAGGTGTAATTCACCGGTGGCAATGTGAGCGTAGAATACACAGCTCAGGTTTAAAGTGGTTAAAACCTCATTAAAGTCCTTAATATATTCAGGAAGCAATTCCGGGTTGACGGCTGTATCTTCAATTACCGGCTGGGCTTTTGCATCGCCGGGAATATTTGAGAGCAGGCCCAAACCAGCCTTTCGTAACGCCCAAACTTTCAGGATATCAGTTCCAAAGAGCAGCGGAAAATAATAACCATATCCGTTTTTCTGTAAGTCGGTGATCAGATCAGCTACTGCACTTTCAATTTCCTCTTTAGTGTTCATGGCAAGTTCCACACAGAGCAACGCTCCCGGATCGCCTTGAATAAAGAACCTATTTTTACGATGCTCAATGCTGCTCTTGGTACATTGCAGAATAATATCATCCATCAGTTCAATAGCCACCGGTTTATGCTTCAGAGCAATTATATTGGCTTTCAAAGATTCTTCGACACTGTTCAAATGAGCCACCAGTAATCCGTTCACAGATGGGGGCAATTCAACCAGATTAAGTTTAATCTCTGTAATAAACATCAGCGTACCTTCCGAACCACAAATCAAAGTAGAAAAATTGAATGGGATACCCCTATTGCTGAAAGGTTCAGTTTCCAGCAAGAGGTCAATAGAATATCCTGTATTCCTTCGTTCCAGTTTGGGATCGGGAAATTCTTTTCTAATACGTTCCTGGTTAGTTTTATCTCCAAGAATGTCTCGGATTTTACGGTAAACTTTACCTTCCAGAGAAGACAGTTCACACTTTGATTTAAATTCTTTTATTGATAGCTTCTGAAAGGTTACTTCCGAACCATCGCTTAAAAAGCCTTTCACTTCAAGTGTATGGTCACGTGTACTTCCGTAAACCAGGGAATGTGCCCCGCAAGCGTTGTTACCTACCATACCTCCCATCATACATCGATTTGAGGTCGATGTTTCCGGACCAAAATATAGGCTAAACTCTTTGAGAACCATATTGAGCTCGTCCAGTATAACACCCGGTTCAACCCTTACCCATTTTTCTTCCTGATTGATCTCAACAATCCTGGTTAAATATTTTGAACAGTCCACTATAAGGTCATTCCCTACTACTTGTCCTGCCAACGAGGTACCTGCAGTTCGTGGTATTAATGGTACTTTATTTGTATTGGCAAATACAATCAACTTTTTAATATCTTCCTTCGATCGTGGAAGTACAATCGCTATCGGGGTTTCCTGGTAGGCCGATGCATCGGTAGCATATAACATTCGTCTAACATCGTCCCAGTATACATCTCCTTCTAACTCCTCTTTCAACTGTAAAAATTGCTTTCTATATTTTTCCATAAACAAACAGTGATTTATAGTAATATTCAAATATTAAAAAATAATAAAAAGTCGAAGATAATATTTGTCTTCATGCTTTTTGATATGTAACCTATTTATTTAGTTTGCAAAAATTAATAAGTCTCAACAGGACATCAATTCAAATGTCACTATTTTGCTGCTTACCTTAATGTTATGATTCCTATACTATCAGGAGCATGTAGGATTGTTGGTAAAATATTTTTTGTTAACTACTGCTAAACCAAATAGTAAGAAGGCTGCACTTCGGGATGAAGGCAACCATCCATTTTCTGCTTAATGAAATAAGACTTTTATTCTATTAAAATCTATTTTTCAAGTTCTTTGGTTATAGCAATAGCAGCTATAGTTCCATCGGCAATTGCTGTTGTTATCTGCCTGTACTTTTTGCTGTTAATATCCCCTATTGCGAATATACCCGGAATGCTAGTTTTCATATCCTCGTCGGTACTGATATATCCCCATTTATCCAATTCAATTTTATCGTCAATCATGTCCAGATTCGGTTTCATTCCGACAAATACAAAAACTCCGTCCGATACAATTTCTTTCCTGATTTTCTTTTTAAGATCTTCAACTTCGGTATGCATTCTGCCATCAATTTTTCGAAAAGCACGAGGTTCGTGCTCGAACAAAAAATTAATTTTCGAATTTGCAAAAGCTTTTTCCTGAGCATGTTTATTAGCCTGCAGCTTATCGAACTGATGAATTATAATTATTTTACTGGTAAATTTCGAAATAAAATCAGCTTCTTCAATGGCTGAATTTCCGCCTCCTATCAGGACAACTTCCTTATCGACAAAATATTTTGCATCGCAGGTAGCACAATAGGAAATGCCGCTTCCTTTGAATTCTTTTTCACCTGGAATATTCAACCAGTTGGGAGAGGTTCCCGTAGCAATTATTATTTTTTTTGCTTTAATAGTCTCATATTCATCAATTACTATTTCCCTCTTATGAAGGTTAACATGCGTCACATCAACTGCAACTTTATAAGAAGTACCGCAACGTTTGGTTTGCTCACTCATATTGTGCGATAGCATATAGCCTGGCTGCGGTTCAATAAATCCGGGATAGTTGGAGATCTGGTGCGTAGTGGAAACCTGGCCGCCTAGTAAGCCTGTATCAATAAGTATCGTATCAATTCGTGCCTGACAAAGATACAATCCGGCAGTCAGTCCTCCGGGGCCTCCGCCCAGTATGGCTACATCGCAATGCGTAAAAGAAGGTTTAATACCCGATTTTACTTTACTGACTATATCCTTTCCTATTAAAGCTTTCATGCCTTCGAAAAGTTCAGCACGTTTTATACCTCCGGTAAGCCTGATACCTACCTCTTTACCATTTTCAAAGAATAATACGGTTGGTGAAGAAGTAACTCCCAACCTTTCGGCCAATGCCCGATTTTTCTGTCGGAAAATTTTAAGAAACCGGGCTTCTTTTCCAAACAATTCTGCAATACCCTCAAACTTAGGTGCCAATGCATCACATGGAGGACATTCCGAAGAATAAAAGTCGAGTACAACTTTTCCTCCCTGTAAGATTTCTTTTTCAAAATTATCAGCATTAATTTCTTTCATATTTGATTAGCTATAAAGAGTTTTCCTGTTCGAAATCAACAATGATTAATTATTGTTAAAATAGGTAGCAATGCCTAATTTCAACAACTCCTTAACTGGCCGACAATCAGGGGTACACACCCGGCCTGTCTTATTCTTAGCTACTGAGCCACAACCACCCCCGCACGCCAATTGTAAATTACATTCCCGGCATTCAGGAATAGCCAGTACATCGCGCGATTCCCACTCTGCTATCCTGTCTTCATCAAGTGATACTTCTGGGTAATATGTTCCCAGCTCCTCACCTGTTTTTCCTACGGTTGCCGTGCAGGAATAAATTTTTCCCGTGTAGTCAAATGCCCACTCTGTTTTCGTTCCCGGACAGGAATCAAATAAAGGATCAGGGAACATACCTTCTTCAAATAAAAATCGTGAAACTGAAAAAGCCGGTTTGTGAAATTCAAGAATTCCCGGATGCTTTTTTATCAATTGGTATATATCCCTGTACAAATCGATACGGTTATATAAACGGTCAGAATTTACCTGGCAATGATGCAATTCATAATTCCGACCAAGCTGAGTTTTAAAAAGCGGAGATTTTGTCCATTGTTTTTCAATAGCAAAGCGGGCAAGCTTAGGAAGTTCCTCAATATTTTGCTTGTCTAGAACCATTCTCAGGTTCACAGGAAAGCCATGCTTTATCGATAAATCTATCCCTTCCACTATTTTTCCAAAGGTGCCCCCTCCTCCTTTCAAAGGCCTTCGTTTATCATGCATTTTTTCTAATCCATCGAGTGTAATCTGAATTTCTCTGATAGATGCTTTTTTCAAAATATCAATATAGGATGAAAGGTGATATCCATTTGTAACAACGGCAATATCAAGATTGCGTTTATTGGATTCAGTAACCAGTCTGTTAAAATTTTGCCGGTGATAATGATTATCCAATAATGGCTCTCCACCAAAAATAGTTATGTATTTACGGCGACCGGCAAATTGACCATCGACAAAATTGAAAAATGCCTCAATGACCTTATTTTCGGATTTATGATTATTAGTCTGATATGAATTCTGATAACAATAGGAGCAACCGAAATTACAAGCATATGTAAGAACATAAAAAAGCTGAATTTCATCCTTATCTCTTCCATCAAGAAATTCGAGGTATTTTTTTTTGAAGAGTTTCTCTTCCTGATCGGGATCGACAAGGTATCCCTTTTCTACTAGCTCACCGGTAAAAGGATAAGTATCTGAAATAATTTTGTTATAGCTCTCTGAAGTAAGTATATCTGCCTCCTGTGAGAGAAGATTAACAATAAAATATTCATTGCTTTCAGCAATGGCAGATATAATATTATGTCTCGATAATTTCATTTTAAGCAAAGAAATTCTTCAATTATGAATAAATGAAAAAACGGATAAGAATGAATATTCTTAAGATGAAAATGGAAATATAAATTTCTCCACGATCATATTAATCGTGGCAACCCGCTACAATCCTCGATTGTTTGGTACAGCACTGTGCTATCTCTTTTTTCTGTTGGTTTTTCTTCTTGATAAGTGATTTCATTAAATTCTTCTTATTTATGAACAACAAGTGCATTTACTCATTTTGCCTTTTACTGTAAAACTACAGACCTCAATTTTACCCTTCGGATAGGGTGCGCTTTCTTCAATTACTTCGATGTCCTGAAAACCGGCAACTCTGAGATGATTCATATATTCGGCACGTGTTACGGCACCTGCCCAACATTCAGCCACAGCCTCAGGATCGTTTTTAAATTCTTCCGGTACCGGAACAGTTGTGAAAATATCACTAACCACAAATCGTCCTCCATTTTTTAGAATACGGGCAATTTCGAACCAAACTTTTTGTTTATCCGGTGCATGATTTATAGTGCAATTTGAAATTACAAGATCAACTTTTTTATCTGAAATTGGCAATGCATCCAGTTCTGCTTTCAAAAAACTTACATTTTTTATTCCAAGTTTATTTGCAGTACTTATGGCTTTCTTCAGCATACCTTCCGATATATCAATCCCATAGACATATCCCTCTTCACCTACTTCTTCGCTAAGACGTAAAACATCTGTCCCCCGACCACTTCCCAAATCGACACATACCTCGCCACTGGCAGCTTTCGAATAATCAAGTGCACTTCCACAAGATAAACAGCAGCCATCATCTGCCAATTTACTATACCTGGTATTGATCTCAACGTAAGTCATTATTTTTTTGCAAATATATATAATTATCTAGATATATAACTATATAAAATATGATTTATATCTGATCTAAATAAATCAAATTACAATATTTACGTATCCTAAACAAGTACATTTATATTGACATCGAATTAATATCATATAATTAATAATGTATAATACTATTTGAATCATACCTCTTTTTCAATAATTACTATTATTAACTTTTATAAAACATCAAATGTCTTTAATAACTTAAAAAGTGAGACTTTACTATTTGTTTTTCTAACC
>CAZMVE010000114.1:0-7384 GCA_964569585.1 uncultured Bacteroidales bacterium
CGACGTTCTAAAACCAGACTTTTGCAATTGGGACAATAGGTATTTTCATAAGTCTTACCCGGGACATTACCAATATATACGTAGTTACATCCGGAATTAATGGCAATATCTCTCGCTTTTACAAGAACCTGCAGGGGAGTTTCAGGCAGCTGTGTGAGCTTAAAGGTGGGATGAAAACGGCTGAAGTGCAAAGGAAAGTCAGAAAAACCATTTGCTGCCAGCCATTCGCACATACGTTTTATCATATCCAGATCATCGGTCCATGAGGGTACTATCAGGTTAGTAATCTCCAGCCAGACACCCTCATCTTTCAATGTTTTCAATGTATTGAGTACGGGTTGTAATTTGCCTGCAGTCAATCGTAAATAAATATCATCACTGAACGATTTCAGGTCGATATTGGCAGCATCGAGGTAAGGAGTCAGTTTCCTTAACGGTGCTTCATTTATATAGCCGTTCGATACCAGAACATTCATTATACCCTGTTCGTGAGCTATTTTCGAAGTATCGTACATATATTCATAAAAGGAAACCGGTTCGGAATAGGTATAGGCAATGGAAGGACACTTATTACTAATGCATGACTCGACGACTTTGTCCGGGAAAAGATCTATATTCTTTGTTTTGTAAGGCGAGGTCTGCGAAATTTCCCAATTCTGACAATTTAAACAAACAAAATTGCAGCCAGCTGTAGCTATAGAAAAAATTCTTGAGGAAGGATGAAAATGTAATAAAGGTTTCTTTTCTATAGGATCGATATGCACGGCACATGGATTTCCATAGGCAATTGAAAATAATTTTCCATTGGAGTTTATGCGATTATGACAGTCGCTTATTTCGCCAGGACGTAGATCGCATTCATTCGGACATATTTCACAGCGTACTCCCCGTGGAGTAACTGTGTAAAACATGCCTTCGTGTGAATACTTCCATAAATCGTTTACATTATTACTCGCTACCAATTTATCAATACCCAGGCAATACATGCCACATACTCCTGCCATCCCTCTTTTTAGAAATTGCCTTTTATTTAATGTTTTCATAGGTTCAATTTATTTTCCTCACCCCCACTTTGTATAAAATTAGTAATATTCCCAGTAAACAAGGAAAAGATAAGTGGAAATAATGATGCTAAATAGTTCTATAATGAGATTCCCTTAAAACCCAATAAGCCTAATAATATTCCCAATCCATTCATTCCGGCAATAATAAAACAAGAACCTTTAATTCCTAAAACTGGTAGTATTAAGGCAGAGATAACTATGATACCAACGGCTGCACCAAGTAAATCGGCAGCATACATAGCCGGTGCAGCATGATCAATATGAGTTGGTGATAGTTTTGTTGCAGCAACATACATGAATCCGATAATTACCGATGGGATAACGATCATTATCAGGAACAGCAGCAAAGCTGTGAATGATGCTCCGACAGGATTGAAATAGATCAATACCGGAAAGATCAGAAAATAAATTATCATGATAGATTGTGCCAGGCGAAAATGTCTTATCTGAATTTTGATTCGTTTAGCTAAAATTGATCCTAAAACCAACCCACCCATAAACAGGGCTATTATCAAACCAATGACGCTGTAAACATAACCGTAAACGATCTGAAATGCAAAAACCAGCAATATTTCAGCAGCAGCTCCGCTAAAACCGGCAAGATAAACTCCCGAAGTAAGCGATTGCATCAATGATAAGGGGATCAGTAGTAAAATCATAAGCACTATCCATAAGATTTCTTTTGGGAAATCAAATTGCGACAAGTATTTCAATACATTGTAAAATACAGGCAGTGGTTTATTATCTGTGTTTACGAGCGGAATCTGCGATATCTCATTCATGATATAATCTCCCCTTTCACGGATACCGAAATCGTCGATATAATACGCATTTACATAAAGATTATTGATGGGATTCTTTGTCCACAATTCTCCGATAGCGGGATTCAATGTCGAATCGGAGGCGAGATAATAATCCCTTTCTCCGGGAATAATCAATACATTCTGAAAGCTGGTATGCAGGGTATTATACATGAGTGCCGAAGTGTTGATCTGACTATCGCTCATGTAGTTTCCCGAAGAACTCAGACCATAGATGACTAACCCTCCCGGATTCATTCGTTTACGAAGAATTCCCATGAATTCTTTTGTAAATATCCTGTTAATCTGAAGACTTGCCGGATCGGGAAGTGCAATAATGGCAATATCGAATGTATGATTACTGGTTCGCAGGTATTTTCTGATATCATCGAATATCACGTGAATACGTTCATCCTCCGGTACAGGAAAATATTTCTCCCCCATTCTGACCAGTTCCGGGTTAAGTTCAACATATTCGACCGATTGAAGATTGGGGTATTTTATCAGCTCTTCCAGCATACCCGATACACCACCTGAAACCAGCAATACCTGACCGGGATTTTTACGCTGAAGGATGGCAAAATGAACAAATTCTTCACTTATAATAGTATTCTGACTTGAGAAAAGTAAATTTCCATTTTCGAAAAAATTATACTGACCTGCCTTTTGAGTAACAGTAACATTTCCATAGTAGGTTTCTTTTGTCTCGATTATCTCCTGATTAACAAACAATCGTGATTTGATTAATTGATTGGTGTGGAAAAAATACGTGGAAAGTAGTAATACAAACAAAAAAGTCGAACCAAGAACAAATACTTTTTTTCTGTTCAGAAAATACAGGCTAATTTGTAGCATCAGGCTACTCAATAGTAACGACTGGGTAATGGAGAGCCAGTTAAGTAATACAAAAGAAGAAATCACTCCCCCTGCCATGCAACCCAACGCTTCCAGCGCATATACCCGTATAAAACCGTCTTTGGTTTTATGAACATTTCTGACCAGGAGTGCAAAAGTTAAGCCTGTAAGAACACAAATTGGGAGCAATAATATAACAACCAGCAACAAGAAGGAAAAAGGATGTACGAGAACTCCGGGAGGGAAAATGATATTCCTGAAAATATTTAATAAAGGAATAAGTAGCAAGGGTAACAAGCTAAAAACAATAATTATTTTAGTTATAGTTTCTTTTGCCGGGACTATTTTCATTTTGCTTCCAAGCCACACTCCCGCACCATTTAGCAACATCCAAATTCCCAATGTCCAAACCATAAGGATTTCATTACCCTGGAAAACCGTTGTTATTTCACGCATTAAGAGTACCTGAATTACCATTGAGAGGAAACCGGACAGCAGAATCAGATAATTACTTACAGGTTTACCCGAGTATTCTTCATCCTGGGAATCAATACTTGGCTTACTCTTCCTACTATTGCTCCTAAGAATACTGGTGTAAAAATTCCAGTGCCATGTCAGATGAAATACAGCAATAAAACACATACCGATGCCAAAGTCGACATGAAACTTTAAAATTGTCTTAATTATACTCCACTCAAGTTTGTAATTTATTTGTATGGTAAGCAGCAGACCCAATATCGCAGTTACGAGAAATGTAATAAGAAGTAGAACATTCCATAACCGACGGTGGAATAGTTTTGACACTATCCCTAATCTCATCAGTGTGAAACTTAGTAAATAAAATATTACTGCAACAGTGGCTATGGGTATGAGGTGATAGGGATTCTGCATGATCAGTGATTCTTTGGGAAATCGTGTTCGCAGAAAACGATGGCTTCGTAGGTATAAAGTTCAGCCATCTTCCATCCCTCCCACCCTATACCTGCCTTATCACGAGAACAATGCCCGATGAACTCTTCTTTGGTCCAGCCTGTTTCTTCAGCCACCTGGGGCAAAAAAGTCCCGGTCCGGTTACCCAGCCTGATATAAATACCTTGCTTCCCAAGTTCAAATTCCCGGATCGATTCTATTTTATGCAAAGGAGTAAGAACTGAAATCTCTATTTCTATCTGTGAAAGTTCTTCAGCAGAGACCGGCGAAAATCGCGGATCGTTGGTTGCTGCCGCAATGGCCATTTGCTTAACAGTTTGGTTAAGCGGCTTATCCGAACTGAAATTCCCTATACATCCTCTCAGTTTTCCATCGATTTTCAGTGTTACAAAAGCGCCTGCAGGAACCAGTACATTATTTGAAACAGGATCGCCCTCTGATATTGTATTTGTTTCTTTCGATAAATGACCGGTAAGTGTATTTCTGGTCAGATGGAGCAGATAGATCTTATCGGAATCTGTAAGCTTAAATTCCCCGGAATTCGAACTTTTAGTATTTTCAAAAAGAGCCAGCGCATAATACCCTACAACCCGGTCCTTTTCGCCATATGGACTATCGCCCGAGTTACTGTAGCTTATTTTCTCATAATGGATTTCGTTACTGTTTTCAGTAATGCCAAGCAAAGTATATACGGATGTCCAGCCACACATGGCGGTAACAAGACCATCCACTCCTCTTCCCTCACAAATCTTCCGGGCCCGGGCAAATTTATCTGTCGAATTCAATAGAATAGATTCAGCCATCTCATTGTCCGATCGAATGGCATCGTCATAAGCCGGGTAATGAGAAAAATCGGTGCTGATAATAAATAAATTTTCCGGTGTAAGATAAGGTGCCAATGCAGTTGCCAGTTTCCTGCAATTCGATTCGGAATTGCCACCTAGTATTATAGGAACAATAGTGAAAGGTTCATGTAACCAGTATTGAAGAAAAGGAAGCTGTACTTCAAGGCTATGTTCGGAAATATGCGGCTCGATGTTATCATTTATAAAACTATTCTCTTTCACCAACTGCTTCGACAATTCATCGACTTCAATACTTCCCAGAGGAGTTTTAAAATTACCCTGTGTATAAATGGAAGCACCATTAAAATACATCGTATGACTAGAACCGATCAGAAAAATATGCTCATACTTTTTGTTACGATCCAATTGTTTGTAAGCCGATGCAGCCACTTCACCTGAAAAAACATATCCCGCATGCGGAACTATAAGGGCAAGAGGTTCTGTAAAATCCTTTCTATCGGCAGCAGTAAAAAGCGTGGTAAGCATGTTACTCAGTTCGCTCGCTGCCGCAGGATAAAACCTACCTGCAGCTGCAGGTTCCCTGTCAATCCGGCTTATGGTATTGGAACGATTGGGAGAGTCAGGCTGTGCATTACAGGTTTGAAGAAATAAACAAGGTATTGAAATTGCCAGGAAAAGTGAATGTAGCTTTCTCATCGCGTTGGGTATTATATAGCGGTATAAATTTACCCAAAAATGCGCTGAAAGTAAATACTAAAATTTGCGAGTTCGAATTACAAGTAACAACTTCATAGAAATATACCGTCACAATTATCCGGATGTACCAATGCTCTATTATCTTCCCCTTCTGATGTAATAAGTTCAAAATTCTTTGCAGAACTCATAAAGGTACTGGGTAGCCAGCTCGTCACCGAGTTGAGAAGCCTTCTCAAGATCGGAACAAGCATTTGTATTCAGTTTAAGATAGAATTGAGTCAATGCCCGGTTGAAATAATAATCCGGATCGGTATCCTTAAATTCGATCGCTTTTGAATAATCGAGCAAAGCCTCATCGTAATTTTCCATCATAAAAGAAGCATTGCCCCGGTCATAATAAAAGGAAGCTGAATCGGGAGCCAATCTTATACCCTCTGAAAAGAAATCAAATGCCTTTTCAAATTCCTCCAGATTAAACCAGGCGCTTCCCAATACAGAGTATGCATCAATAAAGTTTTCATCCATCACTATCACCTTTTCCATATCCTTTATGGCCTTCGTGAATTTGAATATTTCATAGTAAACATTGCCCCTGTTAAACAGAGCATCGACATAGGTATCCTCAATCTTAAGTATCTTATTATAATTTTTAATGGCCTTATCATACTTGTATTGAGCAAATTGAGAATTTGCCAGATAAAACCTTGTATCAATATCCTTCGAATTATTTTTTACTGCTTGTTTGAAAAGGATTTCAGCCTCACCATATTTTCCTGAGTCATACAATGCTATGGCATTTTCTCTGACAGGATCATCAGGTGTCTGGCCATTAAGAGCCAAATGAGCAAAAACAAAACAAGTAAGCAGGGTGAATATTTTTATCATTTTCTGACTGTTTTTAAATTAAGCAATCATGATTATCGGAACTTTTAATGACGAGGATCTCTGCGCTGCTGCATCCTTTGTCGCTGTATGCTTTGCCGTTGCATGTCGTGCCGCCGGTTATTCTGCATCATCCGGTGCTGGCGGTTGAGCATCATTCGGCGTTGTAATTGCTGATGATTCTGATACAGGTTTTCCTGTCTCCTGAATTTTACCATCCGCTGATACTTGTTGCTACGCATCATAATTGCCCTGTCGCGCGTGTTACTGCGCAACATCATTTTATCGGCCGGTCCCTTCCGGTTGGAGTTAGAAGTCGCGTCCTGTCCAAAGACAAACACTCCACCCATGAGAAAAAGACTGAGAAAAAAAATTTTTATATACATGACTATTTAAGTTTATTTATTATCTATCAGATTAAGCTAATTTGCACATTTAAGAATCACGTTTCCCTTATTTTTTGCTGTGCATTTGCTACTTTGACCTCATAAAACAGAAAAGGTTTAATTTCTATCTGATTTTTATTTATCTAATCGTATAGAAATTCTATTTTCGTCTAAAATTAGTATTAAAATGGGATCGGAACCTGATATCAAGGATCGTATTTCGAATTTAAGAAAAACTCTCAACTTTCATAACTACAGTTACTATGTTCTTTCTCAGCCCGAAATCAGTGATTTCGAGTATGATCAGATGATGAAAGAACTGATGGAACTGGAGAAGGATCATCCGGAATTTTCTGATCCAAATTCCCCATCGGTCCGTGTTGGAAGCGATATAAGCAACGAATTCGAACAGGTATTCCATAAGTACCCTATGTTATCACTAAGTAATACCTATTCACTAGAAGAG
Source organism: uncultured Bacteroidales bacterium (assembly GCA_964569585.1). Classification (GTDB taxonomy): domain Bacteria; phylum Bacteroidota; class Bacteroidia; order Bacteroidales; family UBA10428; genus UBA10428. The sequence continues at coordinate 6,886 of CAZMVE010000114.1, forward strand.
ATCAAAGATTTTGAAATACGAAATAAACGCATCGTTAACGAAGAATATGAATATGTATGCGAGTTGAAATACGATGGCTTATCAATAAGTCTGACTTACGAACATGGACAGTTAGTAAGGGCTGTAACACGTGGCGACGGAGAAAAAGGCGATATTGTTACGGCCAATGTAAGAACTATTAAAAGTATCCCACTGGTACTTCATGGCAACGACTTTCCGGATTATTTTGAGATCAGGGGAGAAATTATAATTCCTCATGAAGGTTTCAAACGAATGAATGAACAGCGTGAAACCGATGGTGAGCCGCTGTTTGCCAATCCGAGGAATGCTGCCGCCGGCACATTGAAACTGCAAAATTCAACTATTGTGGCAAAGCGGCCGCTTGACTGTTTTTTTTATTCCATTATGGGTGAAGACCTGCCCTTTGACAGCCATTACGAAAACCTGATCAAATCGGCCGAATGGGGATTTAAAATCACAGCCTTTATGCAGAAATGCA
>CAZMVE010000114.1:7484-9241 GCA_964569585.1 uncultured Bacteroidales bacterium
ACGGTAAAAAGAGCTTCCTTACACAACGCCGACCAGATTGAATTGCTCGATATCAGGATCAATGATTCTGTTTTTATAGAGAAGGGCGGAGAAATTATTCCAAAGGTTGTGGGAATTGATAAAAGCAAACGCGATATATTTTCAAAATCCTTCGAATACATAAAAAACTGCCCTGAATGTGGTACTCCATTAATCCGGATTGAAGGTGAAGCCAAGCATTATTGCCCAAATGAAACAGGCTGTCCTCCGCAGATTAAAGGCAAGCTGATACATTTTGTATCGCGGAAAGCCATGGATATTGGCTTAGCCGAAGCAACCGTTTCACAACTATACGATGAAGGAATACTTAATAATCCGGCTGATTTCTATAAACTGAAAGAAAGTGCTTTATTAAAGTTGGAAAGGTTTGCTGAAAAATCTGCATTAAATCTTGTTCAAAGCATTGAGAACTCAAAAAATGTTCCCTTCCATAGGATTCTTTATGCTCTGGGTATCAGATACGTGGGAGAGACTGTTGCAAAAACCCTGGCCGAATACTTCCGATCGATTGAAGCTATTCAGAAAGCAACTTTCGATGAACTCACCCATGTTAATGAAATAGGGGAACGGATAGCTGAAAGTGTTATCGATTATTTCAAAGAGGGAAAAAACAGGAAACTAATAGAAGATTTGAAGGATTCAGGGTTACAATTTGAAGCAGGTCAGCAAACGATTAAAGGTGGATCGCTAAGTGGAAAATCACTGATTGTATCAGGGGTGTTCAGTAAATTTAGCCGGGAAGAGATTAAGAATCTGATCGAACAGAATGGAGGAAAGAATGTGAGCTCACTCTCCACTAAAACCGATTACCTGCTTGCTGGAGAAAATATGGGGCCTTCGAAACTGGCAAAAGCACAAGAACTTAATATTCCTATCATTTCAGAAGACGAATTTCTAAAAATGATTGGGCAATAAAATGAATATTGAGGCAATTCTGTCCAAACAATCCCGATAAATTGTAACGTATATTTTTATTAACAATAGCCATTATAGAATATTCCTATCTTTTCAGAATTATGAAACTTATACCTGCATGGTTAATCCAAGCTTTTTTCATAAACTTGCAGCATGAAATTTATTGAGAATACCAAATCGTTTTTAGGCGAGAGAGCTATTCGTAATTACCTGAAAAATAACTCACGAAGCATGACTTCATGCAATATCAATGAAGCCAAAACCATTGGTATCCTTTTCAACGCCACTCATGAGGTTAGTTTTGAAATAGTTAAAGAACTTGTAAAGAATATTTCGAGTAATAAAAATACAATCGATGTCCTGGGATTCGTCGACAAAAAGCAATTAATCGATCAGTATCTGTATCGCAAGGGATTTGACTTTTTCACAAGCAGTCAGTTAAACTGGTACTATAAACCCACAAATCCGGTGGTAGATGCATTTATTAAAAAACCATTCGATTTATTGCTGAACCTGAGTCTGGATAATCCTTTTCCTCTAAAATATATTCTGACCTGTTCGGCAGCAAAGTTCAAAACCGGCATGTATCAAATAAATCAGGATTATCTGGACCTGATGATCAATATTGAGAAAGAAATACACAATATGGATGTTATTCAACCTGATTTGGAAGATGATGTTAAGAATAACCAAAAGAAAAATAATGAAGCTGAAAAACCTATCGACAAAAAAATCCAGATTGAAATTCAACTTAGCTTTTTAATAAGCCAATTAATGCATTATCTCTCTTTAATAAAGAAATA
>CAZMVE010000115.1:0-9187 GCA_964569585.1 uncultured Bacteroidales bacterium
GGAATGCCTGAGAAATCCAATTGTACTAATTTCTGATCAGCGTTACACTATTTACTCCCTCATCAGTGATAAGTCTTAACAGATAAATACCAGGGGAGAGATGGTAATCCGAATATTCGAAATTATGATTTCCTTCCGGAAATAACCCTTCCACAATGGTGTTCACAAGTTTACCATCGGCGCTAAAAATGTCGAGCATTACAGATGATGGTTTTATTAAATTCAACTCAATATTCAATACACTGCCGAATGGATTGGGATAAGCATAAATATCCGTGTTTGTACTCTTAAAGCTAGCTGTTAGTACTAAATCCGGTTCAATATAACCGCTTTTTATGAGATCGATACAATCGATCCTGCCATATTCCTGTCCTCCCGGTTTAGATTCAATTTCCAATTCATCTCCCTCCTTAAGGGTAACATTTATGATGGTTTTATCGATAAATTCATTGTTACTACCCGTAGCTATGTCACCCTCCCATGTTGCTATTATTTCATTGTTAACTGAAAATTGATATGTGGCTGCTCCATCTGCATTGTCTAAGTAACGCACGATCACCCGGTAGAAGGATTCCTCTCCTGTAAATGTTGCTAGTCCACTGCCAAATGATGCTGTGGTGGGTCTAATAACTTTACCATTCGAAGCACTGGGTATTCTCTGAAAGATATAATCAGATAATACCATATCTTCAGCTTCAATACGTGTGCTGTCGTTATTCAAATCATTAGCAGGAATAAAATTTGCCGTTACCGATTTATCCGCATCCATTATCAGACTAGTGGTATTTTCGGTTCCCGAGAGGTCGCCACTCCAGGTATCGAACCGGTAATTTTTATTGCTCCAGGCTGTCAGGATAATTTCCTGGTTAGTTTCATATATACCTCCGGGTGGTGACAGCCATACTCCGCCCTCGCCGGTTGCACTTACTATAAGGGTATATGCAGCATCGGGTGAAAGCGTTTCAAAGGGTCCAAGATCTGGAGCTATACCGGTGTAGGCAGAGCCTACATAAGTACCTGCATCGATCAGATCACTACCAACGGTTAAATGGGAAAATATATTCTGTGGAAGGCTTCCATCGGGTAACCTTGCATCTTTTGCAATTTCCGGATCGAGCGACAGAAAATCTTCCGGGGTAGCTGTAACACCCTGCCAGCTATTTGTAAGCATGGTACAATTTGTAAACTTATCAGAGGAAACCCCATCAAAAGAAATATTATTTATTAGGGTATTTGGTCCGGCAGTTTCATAATAAAAATTGAAATTTCGTCCAATATTCTCCCAACCTACAGAATTATATATGGTTATTTTTCCGGTATTATTGTTCTGATGGTAACCATATTTTCTGTTACCGAATGAAATACAATTCTTTACAAGATGATTTCCCGGCACATGATTTCCACCAATTTTGAAACCGTTACCATCACCTCCACTAGCACTCTCATTGGGCAAGTATCCATTTTGAAATGCCCAGCACTCAGCAATAAAAACGGAATCATCTGCTTCGTAAAGATCCCAGCCATCGTCGGAATTGTTCCATGCACGGCAGCCACGAAATTCATTACCCGGCCCGATATCAAGTTTGGCAGCAAATCCATCGGCATCTTCATAATCCGGATCAACATTATTGTATGAATCGCAATTGATTATAACGTTGTATGAACCTCCACCGCTGATTTGCAATCCGGTATCGTCATTACCATAAAATACACAATGTTCAACCCGATTATAGGCACCATCAATAAAGAGACCGTTATCGCCTGCATTGCAAACAACCAATCCTTTCAGATACCAGTAATCGGCCCTGAGATTTATTCCCCGATTGCCAAAGGGCTGAGTGTAAAAATCAAGTACTACCGTATCGCCAGGAAAAGCAAAAAGATGACAAAGGTTGCCTGGTGACCCGCTAAAAGACGAACTTATCTGAATAGTTGAGTTGAGCATAAATGTTCCTGAGAGTAAGTAAATAGTATCCCCCGGATTGGTCACTGAAACGGCATAGCTGATAGTTGAGTATGGTTCTTCTAAGGTTCCCGGGTTACTATCGCTACCTTCGGTATTTACAAATACTGTATTCGGCAAGATTGTTACAAACGGGAACCAGATACAAATCGTCCATATCAATTTTGCCACCTTGCGCTTAATTGTCTCACTCCTTCTCATAGTATCAAACTTAAAAGATAAAAAAGAAATTCAAATATAGGACGACATATACAGAGAAATGATGATATATTATCATTTTTAGGGCTATAAATCATTATCTGTTTAATGATTTATTCAGAATTTTGGATTGAATTTCAGTACATTGAACAGTAGTTGAATTCTGATGGGTATCATTATGGTCGGTAATAGTTATAAAACGAACGATTATTATTACAAACAAACATCTACTTTTAAATTTAGCGAATATTAAAAAGAATTGGTACATTAATACCCTATGACTAAGCTCTGGAAATATATAATTAGTATTATGTTGTCTGCGTTTAAAAGATTCATAAAACTATTCTATGGATGGATGGTACCAATTATGCTGGTATTTACCTGCAGTTTATTTGTTCGGGCCGATGAAATTGAACGATTTGAGCACTTGAATTCGCGCGATGGACTATCGCAGAATTCTGTATTAAGCATCTATTGCGACAACAAAGGATATATCTGGATGGGTACCATGGACGGACTTAACCGTTATGATGGGTATACATTTCGCGTATTAAAAGCCGAACCCGGCAAAGCGAATACGCTTACCAACAACAGAGTTAGCCGGATATGGGAAGATTCCCTGCATTTCATCTGGTTAAATACTTACGATGGTTATGTTCACTGGTATAATCCTGCTCGTGAAGACTTCAGAACAATACCTTTTTATTATCAATCGGATGAAGAGAAAAACAGTCATTTTACTACTTTTTATCAGGAGAATAAAAATGAAATCTGGCTGGGTACATCCAACTCCGGTTTGTACTATTTAAATTATGATTCAGTCCAGAAAGACTATACTGTAGCAAAATACTTAAGCCGGGGTATCATTTCTATAACCAATAATGAGATTCATTTTGTTATAAAAGATCGCAGCAATACAATCTGGATTGGCACAAAGCAAGGATTGAATATGCTGGAATATTATTCTCGGGAATTGGGACAGGTAAGGTTTCAGCATTATCTGATTGATTTGAATTTTACAGTGGCAGCTACCATGGATAATTATGTATGGTTCGGGACAAGGACCAACGGAATTAAAATCTACAACTGTCAGACAAGAGACTTTATGGATTTACCCGATGCATTTAAAGTGCTCGATAATGAAGAAATAACGATACTAAAAGTCGTTAACAAACAATATCTGGTTATTGGTACTGCAACCAGGGGATTGTTCATTTATGATATAGGTAAGACTTCACTCTTTTCTTATAAATTTAATGGTAAATATATCCACAATGTTTATGAGGATGTATTTCATAAGCTTTGGATTAATACTGAGCACTTTGGAATTACTTATCTCGATCCTCATACGGGCTATCAAGAATTTTATCAGCTTACTCCATCTGATCTGGAACCCCTTGTAGACGATGAAAGACAATATTTCTTTGAAGATTCGGACAACAACCTGTGGATTGGTTTGCACGGTGCAGGACTAGCTCTATTTGACCGTACATCTGCAAAGTTCAGGTTTTATCGAAATAATCCGGACGATCCATATACTATCAGCTCCAACTTTGTACATTGTATTACTCAGGATAAATCGGGTATACTCTGGATAGGGACTGGGCAGATAAATGGTGGTGCTAATAAAGCGGTACCGGCAAATCCGCTTTTTCAGCAAATTGTACCGATGAAAAATGTTAAGGATATGGCCGATAATGTTATTCGTTGTGTTTTCGAAGACAGGAATAATATAATTTGGGCAGCTACCAAATCGGGGAATTTATATATGTATGATAGTTCTTTTACTGTTTTGGCGGTTTTGAAGGAATTACCTCTCGAAAAAACCAGGCTTCCAGGGTATAATATATATTCCATAGCTCAGGATAGTGAGGGTTATTTATGGTTAGGATCGAAAGGTGGAGGTATAGCTGTAAGTGTTGAGCCATTACAGAATTATCAAAAGGGGTATAAGGAAATTAAATTCAGATTATATCAGCATGATGTCAATGACAGCAGTTCACTTTCAAATAATAATATATATTCTATTATCGAAGATCGACAGAAAAATATTTGGATTGGCACCTATGGTGGAGGATTGAATCTTGTTATGAAACGCACGAATACTAACTTGTATTGCCGGAGATTCAACATTTCAAACAGTACTCTTTCGGTGAATGATATACGAAATATCTTTCAGGACAGTAAAGGCAGGATCTGGATAGCCACCACATTTGGTCTGAACTTGATGAAAGGCAATGAGCAGAATCAGGATAGTATTGTTTTCAGAGCATTTACGTACGAACCTCTATCTGATTCCTCAATAAGCTACAATGATATTGTTCATATTTTTGAAAGCAATGATGGGAACATCTGGTTTGCTACTTTTGGAGGTGGACTTAACAAACTTTCATTTTTTTCTGAAAAAGCAGCAATTTTTCAGCATTATAATCATACCAATGGGTTGGTAAACGATGCCATATTTGGCATTTTACAAGATGAATTGGGAAACTTGTGGCTTAGCACCGAAAGGGGCATATCAAAATTTAATCCGGTTAAACTGATATTTGATAATTACGACCAGGATAACGGGTTGAAATCGGACAGGTTTTCAGAAAATACCTGTATAGCTTTAAATAACGGTAGACTTTTATTTGGAAGTACAGGCGGTATATTGGCTATCGATCCGAAGAAAATCGTTAAGGAATCTTATATACCACCTGTTGTATTCACGAATTTTCAACTCTTTAATAAAGATGTCGATATTCATAATCCGGATGCCCCATTTCATGAAGCTATCGAATATCTCAACCGTATAGTTTTAAAATATTATCAATCGAGTTTTAGTATTGAATATGCAGCTTTAAGTTATTTCGATCCTCATAAAAACACCTATCAATTCAGGTTAGTCGGTTTTGAGGAAGATTGGAATGATATTGGCAATTTAACAAGGGCAACCTATACGAACGTCTCTTCCGGCAAATATGAATTCCAGGTAAGAGCATCGGGATGGGATGGAAGTTGGAACTCAATACCGCGAACCATTTTAATTACAATTCTTCCTCCATGGTATCATACCATCTGGGCTTATATTCTATATGGGATCATTTTTATAATTCTGATAGAGATTACACGCCGGGTTCTTACCCGTTTTAATCGCATGCGCAGAGACTTACTGGTCGAACGTAGGGTTAATGATATTAAGCTGCAATTTTTTACCAATGTTTCACATGAAATCCGTACACCTCTTACTTTAATTCTTGGACCGTTGGCTGATATTAAAGCACACACAAAATTACCGGCCTCACTAAAACGATCCATTGAAATAATGGATTTTAACGGAAAACGAATGTTACGACTGGTAAATCAACTGCTCGATTTCCGTAAAATTCAAAAGAACAAAATGCGTTTAAAGATACAGGAGATCGAGATTGTGCAGTTTGTTAGAGAAGTAATTGAGAATTTCAACCCCCTGGCAAAAGAAAAACATATTCATTTTAATTTTCACACAGAAATTGATTTTATGAAGGTTTGGGCCGATCCTGACCAGCTTGATTCGGTTCTTTATAATGTACTTTCAAATGCATTCAAATTTACTCAGGCTAACAAACTAATTGAAGTATATATTGGTCAATTAGGTAAAGAATATGTTGAAATCCTTTGTAATGATGAGGGGAAGGGTATTCCTAAAGAAAAAATTCCTGTTTTATTTCAACGCTATACTCCTTTATCGGGAATTGATGTGAATTATCAGGGCACTGGTATCGGATTGGCGCTGTCGTATGAGATTATGAAATTGCATGGAGGAGAAATCGATGTTGAGTCGGAAGAAGGTAAAGGAAGTAAGTTCTTTATTCGAATACGCTTGGGTAACACACATTTCGATAAGGACGATCTTTCGGAAGAAGAAAACCAGGTGACAGAACGCCATCACAGAAAACTGGAAGAATATGAGAAATACGAAGAAAGTCAGGAGTTTGATGATGAGTTTGTAGCACAAAAGCCTGTTTATTGTATTTTATTAGTTGAAGATAATGAGGATATAGTAGCATATGTAGAACATATTCTGGAATCTTCATATAAGGTTGTGGTGGCGAAAAATGGCATTGAAGCACTGAATATAATTAAAACAACTCACCCCGATCTTATTATCACAGATGTTATGATGCCTAAAATGGATGGTATTGAGTTGACCCTGAAGATCAAAGATAATTTTGAAACCAGTCATATACCGGTGGTCATGCTTACAGCTAAATCGCAGATCGAGGACCAAATACATGGAATAGAGTCAGGTGCGGAAGCCTATATTTTAAAACCTTTTAATGCAAATTATCTTCGGGCTGTTGTACTGAATATGCTCCGGCAGCGTGAAATTATCATGAAGCGTTTTTTCGATCAGGGATCCATGCCTGATGGGATTAAAATTACTACAAAGGATGAAAAGTTTATGCAGGATGTGCTTGTGATTATTAAGAAGAACTATTCCAATTCTGAGTTTAACGTTGAAAAACTTGTCGATATATCGACTGTGGGGAGGACTGTTTTTTATAATAAAATAAAAGGACTTACCGGTATAGCTCCCGTTGAATTTTTGCGTAATATGCGATTGAAAATAGCTTCAAACCTGATAATCGACTCCGGTTATAATGTATCGGAGGTGGGTTATATGTCAGGATTTAATGATATAAAATATTTCAGCAAGTGTTTCAAGAGTCATTTCGGGATGACTCCTACAAAATTTAAACATAAATACGCATCGGAAACAGGGAAGAAATAATAACCCACATGCGGTATTTTGACCCGGATACCGTTAAAGAGGGAGGATCTATTCAGTTAGTATTTATTGGATGGAGAACTCGTAAGCTGTTATTTACCAAATAAAAATATGAGCCACCTGCGGGATTTGAACCCGCGACCTGTTGTTTACGAAACAACCGCTCTGACCAACTGAGCTAAGGTGGCATTATAGAAGTCGTGGTAGCAGAAGTGCAATTTTCAGTAAGCCTTCTACTATAAAAAAGAGAAACAAATTTAATCGTACCGTGAATATCATGCAAAAATCCGGAAGGGAATTGTGTAATAATTTATTGTAAAAAAAACATTATTATTTTAATGGCTCATTAAAATAGTGTGGTACTTTTCATAGACAGTTCATATTAAATGAAAGGCGTTTGTAATTACATAGCATAAGTTCCCCATTCCAGTCCGGTATCATTTGCGATTCGATTCTCAAGATTGAGATCATGAGTAATGGTTTGTAATTCACTTTTTCGTCCTTCAAAATAATCAAAATTCATACCGTTATATTTTCTTTGTTCCTCCAGAGAAGGATTAAAATTTCCACTGCCAAGATGAACAACCAGTTCGGATTTTTTTCCCTTAGGAAGATAGTGCAGTATTTTTTCCAAGTGTTTTTTGTCCCCGTTTTTATAAAAAGTATCAATAAAATGATCGGGGCATTTCACTCGTCCGCCTTTAAACACCTGCATCTTATGCTTAATACCTTCGGATGAAAGTGTACCTGTATTAATCAATACCTGATAGAAACCTTTATTTATTATACATTCCAGTCCTCTAAACAAGCCTTCCCGTTTCATAGCCGATAATTTATATCCTTTAATTTTTTCCCTGCTGATAAGAACCGGATTACGTATCGGCACTTTAAACTCAGCAGCAAGCAGCAGGTAGATCTTGAGATATTCCGGGAAAAGCTGCATGATCCCATGATGAGAGGAAAGATGATCGAGTCTCAGACCGGTCTGTGTGAAGAGCTTAATCTGAGCACGGGCTTCTTCATAGATTTCAAACGGATCGGTACTATCATAATCGTAAGCATTCACCGCATAAAACTTGCCATCACTTTCAGTAAGAGAGGGCACTGCATCTCCCAGTACTGGTGATCCGGCAGTTAAACTCAGGTGTACTCCGAAATATACATTGAGATTTCTGTTCTTAACTTCGGTTGCAAGTTGAATCAGTTTTTCTCCGGAATTTTTGAACGTCATAAGCGCACTAACTGTATTTACACATCCTGCAAGTACTGCATCTCGAATTCCACGATCGATAAAAGGATGTGCACCAAAATCATCGGCAGTAACAATCAATTTTTGCATGCTAATTTGATTTTATTTCAATAAACGGTTTGTTGTTTCTCTAATGCTAAGATAGTAATAGAATGGGTTTTATCATAAACTAATTATAAATGCATTTGTTACTCTTTAGTACGAACTAAAATTTAAATCGATGAAGAAAATTGGCATTATAGGCTCAGGAATTGTAGGTCAGACACTGGCACTTGGATTTGAAAAATATGGTTACCCAGTATTGATAGGTTCCAGGAGTCCTGAAAAACTGGTTCAATGGGAAAAAGAGAGCGGATTTAAAGGTCAAACCGGAGATTTTAAAGCGGCTGCCTCGTTTGGTGAAATCCTGATTTTAGCTGTAAAAGGTATAAAGGCGGTTGAAGCCATGCGGTTAACGGGACATGAAAATCATCGTGGAAAGACTGTGATCGATACCACCAATCCAATTGCCGAGTCACCTCCTGTAAATGGAGTCCTTCAGTTTACTACCGATTCCAATAGTTCTTTGATGGAACAATTACAGGCTGAGTTTCCTCACATTCGTTTTGTGAAGGCTTTCAGTTGTATAGGAGCTTACCATATGGTTAATCCTGATTTTGGAGGAGTAAAACCAACGATGTTTATTTGCGGAAATGACGCTGAAGCTAAAAAAGAAGTAAAAGGAATACTCAATGAATTTGGTTTTGATATAGAGGATATGGGAAGTGTTGAAGCGGCAAGGGCCATTGAACCTTTATGTATATTGTGGTGCATTCCAGGATTGAAAGAAAACAAATGGAATCACGCTTTCAAATTACTCAGGCAATAAAAATTTTAAGCAGAGTGTAGTAAAAGATTTATAGGTATTTTCTAAATAGTATTTAATCCTTATTTTTGTGCTCACATTTGCGGGGTGTAGCACAGTTGGCTAGCGCGCCACGTTCGGGACGTGGAGGTCGGAAGTTCGAGTCTTCTCACCCCGACT
>CAZMVE010000116.1:0-8934 GCA_964569585.1 uncultured Bacteroidales bacterium
ATTTTCTGGCCAATATTATAACGATTGCTCAAAATTTACTTTTCAAACAGTTTATTGACGAGGAAGCAATTCTAAATAAACTGGAATCAAGAAAAAGTAAACCAAAAAAGAAATCGAAATTTCAACAGCGGCTGGAGACTATTTCAAAACAGCAGGGATATAAACTCCCGAAAAAGAAATAGTAACTTAAAACAAACACTTAAAAAATCCTCATCCAGAGCTTTAAAGTGAAAGATTGAGGATTTTTTGTTTTCTTGTATCTTTGAAAATTATCACTACGATTTAAATCATGGAACTAATAAACAATTATTATGTTATTGACGGTATCAAGGTACTGAAGCTGGTTGAAAAATACGGTTCACCGCTTTATGTTTATGATACACAAAAAATGGAGGGTCAGTATAAAAGACTTTCCGGGGCGTTTAAAGATATAAACCTGCGGTTAAATTATGCCTGTAAAGCACTTACAAACATCAATATTCTCAGGTTTTTCCAACTGTTGGGTTCCGGTTTGGATGCCGTTTCAATTCAGGAAGTTGAGTTGGGAATAAAAGCCGGTTTCCAACCGAAAAATATTATATACACACCTAATTGCGTTTCGCTCGCTGAGATTGAAAAGGCTGTAAATTTTGGAGTTCATATAAATATCGACAATTTATCCATGCTGGAACAATTTGGTCATAAGTATGGAAATAAAATTCCTGTTTGTGTTCGTATCAATCCGCATATTATGGGAGGGGGCAATACAAAAATATCGACCGGACACATTGACTCAAAATTTGGTATCTCGATCTACCAGTTACCTCACCTTTTAAGGGTTATTGAAACTAATAATATGAAGATTGAAGGGATTCACATGCATACAGGTTCTGATATCCTGGATACAGAGGTTTTTTTAAAAGGCACGGAAATTTTACTGGATGTGGCGCGGCATTTTCCGGAATTACAGTATATCGATTTTGGAAGCGGTTTTAAGGTTCCCTACAAAGAAGATGATATTTCAACAGATATTGACGACTTAGGGGTACGGCTCGGAAACCGGTTTAAAGATTTTTGCATTGAATACGGAAGAAATCTGACCCTCATGTTCGAGCCTGGGAAATTCCTGGTGAGTGAGGCGGGTTATTTCCTCGCAAAGGTAAATGTTATAAAACAGACTACTGCAACGGTTTTTGCAGGTATCGACTCAGGACTGAATCATCTTATTCGCCCGATGTTTTATGATGCCTACCATCATATTATAAACATTTCGAAACCAAAAGAAAAAACACGAATATACACTGTAGTTGGGTATATATGCGAAACTGATACTTTTGGATGGAACCGGAAAATAAATGAGATCAGTGAAGGGGATATCCTGGCTTTTTATAATGCGGGAGCCTATTGCTTTGCTATGGCATCGAATTACAATTCACGTTTCAAACCTGCCGAAGTAGTAATTTATAAAAGGAAGGATTTCCTTATTCGCAAACATGAAAGCATGGATGATCTTCTTCGGAATCAGGTTGAGATCAAATTCGAATGAGTGAATGAGAAAGAATCTGAAAATTGTTTTTCTTGATGCGGCTACGGTCGGCAAGGTAGGAAACCTGATCGCTTTAGCCGGAATGGGACAGTACAAACAGTATGATTATACAAATCCTTCCGAACGCATAGAGCGGATTGGTGACAGCCATATTATTATCACCAATAAAGTGGTAATCGATCGCGAGGTCATGGATGCCTGTCCTTCTATAAAACTGGTTTGTATTGCTGCTACCGGAATGAATAATGTTGATCTGGACTATGCTGCGAAAAAAAAGATACAGGTAAAAAATGTATCGGGTTACTCGACCGAATCTGTTGCACAGGCTACTTTTTCCATGTTGTTTTACCTGCTGAACAGTAGTGCCTACTATGATAATTATGTAAAATCCGGGATGTATTCTCACAGCCCAATTTTTACACATCAGGGAAAAGAATTTTGGGAATTAAAGGGAAAAGTATTCGGAATTATAGGAATGGGAATAATCGGTAAACGCATTGCAAATATAGCTTCTGCTTTTGGATGCCATGTATTATACCATTCCACATCCGGCAAGAATCTGGATGCGGAGTATGAGCAAGTGAACTTGCCTGAATTGCTAAGAGTCTCTGATATAGTATCCATCCATTGTCCTTTAAATGAAAAAACACAAAATCTGATCAATTCCAGAACGATTAGTCTGATGAAGCAGACAGCCTACCTGCTGAACCTGGGGAGAGGAGGTATTGTCGATGAGTTGGCTGTTGCCGAAGCGCTGGATCAGGAACGTATTGCAGGAGCTGCCCTCGATGTTCTGAGCCATGAACCGATTGAAGAAAATAATCCCTTGTTACATATTAAAAACAGTGACAGACTTTATATTACTCCCCATATTGCCTGGGCAAGCAAAGAAGCTCGCACTGAGCTCATAGAAAAGATTATCGGAAATATACGTTCGTATTTTGAAGATCAACAATTATAGGATATTTAAGACCGGGTGCTAAAAAAACCGTCCTGCGTCAAAGCAGGACGGTACCTTGAAATAAAATAGAAGAATTTTTACTGTACAATTACTTTCGTGACGAATGTAATATCCTCCGACCGGAAATGCAGAATATACAAACCCTGACCATAATCACTCAGATCAATTGATTTAGTATTCGTATGAATATCTATTTCACCTATCCTGATTCCGTTTGTATTCATAACCGAAACGGTATATTCTCTATCAACCGAAATATTGAATATTCCTTCTGATGGATTTGGATATAGAATTACCGAAGGTCCGGTAATATTTGGATCAATAGCACTTGGCATAACATTTATTAATACTGTGTTCGATGGCAATGATGTGCCATCAGGATCGGTATAATTTGCAACTACATAATAAGAGTAGGTGCCTAATGCTAGTCCTTCATCAAGGTAGGTGCTATCGGTTGTTTGTGCAATCTCTGATTCATTCCTGAATACACCAAAAGAAGAAAAAGTTGCCTTATTTAAAGGCGCAGATGATGTTTTTAAGCTTGGGATGAATCCAATTGATTTAGCTAAAGGATCCGCTGAAATACCTCCGCCTATTCTAATAGTATTAGTGTTTATTTTTACGGTCGAAGTATCAATCAACACATTATCTAAAATAACATCGGCATTATTCTCGGCAACCAGATTGAATGCAATAAGAAGGACTGATCCAGAATAATCAGATAAATCGATTGTAGTTTCATACCATGTCCAACTCTCCCAAATGCCAATATCACCAAATGTCCAAAGAGTTTCCCATGTAGCACCATTATCATCTGATACTTTAACAAATAGGTCACCATTGTCATTAGGATCTACATGCCAGTAATAGCTACTATTCCAGTAGAAGGATAAGAAGGAATTTTCAGCTACAATAATTTTTGGCGTAACTATCCAGGTATCGATATTGTAGCCCCAGTTGATCACAACAGAGTGTGTTCCTTCATAGGCTACGTCGCCGTCCTCGAAAATGTACCAATAGGCATATCCTTCTTCACCAGCAACGCCGGGTCCTTCTATCACTTCATCCCAGAGAGATAAATTTCCGGATTCAAAACCATCTTCGAATGATTCCTGTCCTTCATTCCAAATGAGTTCTACATTGTAATTCGATACGCTGGCAAATAAATTTATAGGAGAAGGAAAAGGATTCATTATTTCTACTTCCACTTCATCTGATGGAAGTGAAGAACCCTCGGGATCAGTATAATTAGCAACAACATAATATGTGTAGGTATCAGGGTCAAGGTCTTCGTCGGTATATGTGCTGTCAGTAGTTTGTCCGATTTCAATGTCATCACGAAATATAGAGTAGTTAACCAGGGTAACTTTTTCGCTTTTAGGCTGAAACAATAAAGTATTGTTCCTGTTAATTAAATTTCTGACAGACCTGGCATCGGGACTTGCAGCAATTGGATTGCTCATTTGTGTTGTGCCATAAAGTGCTTTCTTTGCTGCATCACCAATATAGACAATATCTAAATTCAAATCGGCATTATCGTTTGCGACTAAATTAAATGCAACTTGGATATTCTGACCGGCGTAAGTAGAAAGGTCTAACACAGTTTCGTACCAGGTCCAGTTATCCCAAACGCCGATATTACCGAAAGTCCAGATTTCATCCCAAGTACTGCCTCCATTTGTTGATACTTTAACAAATAAATCACCATTATCGTTTGGGTCAACATGCCAATAATAACTTGTATACCAGGCAAAAGATACTTCTGTATAGACTGAAGCTGGTATTGAAGGGGAAATAATCCAAGTATCAATTGTATATCCCCAATCGACCATCGCAGCATAGGAACCTTCATAAACGATTCCATCCTGAACATACCAGTGTGCATTTGTTCCAGAACCTGGTGTTCCTGGTCCATCAATTACTTCCTCCCATAAAGATAGATCACCCGTTTCAAAATCATCAACGAAAGCTTCTGAATCATCACCTGGTTTAGGATTCCAGGTAAGTACCACATCATTATTATCTATAACTTCTGCAGAAAGTCCATAGGGAATTTTGAATGTATCAATATGGTATGTAAGTTCAAGTGTGTCATTGTCAACATTTTCATCTCCAATTAGGTCAATGAAAGTTTTAAAATTATGAATACCGAATTCAAGTTTTATTTCAGGAAATTCAATAGTATCTGTATCGTCCTGTATAAGAACTCCTGTCCAGGTGAAAGTGACTGGTAGCTCACTATCAATCATGTAGCTAACATCTGCTGCGGTCAGATCGTCGGTTCCATTATTTCGGATAATAACTGAAGGAATAACCCTTAATGTATCATCGTAGTAGCTTTCAGGTGCCACTATTTCATCCAGCGCACCATCGATAGTATAAGGCGATTGATTAGGATCGTAGCCGGCTAATGTTATGACTCCTGTTGTTGTGGGATCAAGCCAGGTACTTAATCTTGAAGCGTCGGTACCGTCGCCTGTCCATGAAGTACCGAGTTTTCCATACCAATCGGGATCGGTATTTCCGCAAGCAGCATATCCTCCATGGAGTTGTCCGATAATTCTGTATTGCGGATCGAACAAGGGGGAACCCGAAGATCCTCCTTCAGTTGTTGTACCATCACTCCATGATCCAACTCGCCAATGATCGGTACCCGATCCGGTATTCCCAAGATAGCTTGAAGTTGTTACTCCCCCTGTAGCCCAACTTATTTTTTTAATATCTCCACTGGGATGATGTATACCATAAACAGTACCTGCAATGGATGCATCTGAAGTCCGATTCCAGCCGGAATAGTATACATTATATTCAGTAGGGGGTGTTTGGTTTAGTTCCATAAGCCAAAAATCAGATGGGGTATATCGGGCCCGTTGGGTTGCCCCAGATAGACTAACATAAGATGGCGATGAAGACGGATTAGTGCAGGTGGCACTTTGCCAGTTAAACCGGAAAACCACTGTGCCGGGATCATCATAACAGTGATTAGCAGAAAGGAAAAGAGGGGTACCGTCATTATTCGTATTGTTTATTAATGCCCCGGAACATAAGCCTCCTCCCATAATTATCATGGCTACTGATCGGATTTGATCCCGTATTGGGTCACCTTCAGGACAGACAGCATTTACATTACAGGCTCCGGAGCTGCCAAATGCCTTCTCGTATTCAGCTATATCACGATAACCATGTGTAACGCGCCAGAGGTTAAGTTCACCGGGGAATTTAACACCGGCGGGTTCGAAATACTCAATAATTATTGATTCACCGGGTATGGGCGAAACGGCAAAATACCGGTCATCCTGGTTATTCAGGGAAGTAAATGCACCCATAACAACCGATTTATCACTATTATAAATAAACAGTGTGGCTCCTTCAGGGAGCTTATAATTATCGAAAGTCAGGTTAATGGTAAGAGCTCCTGCTGAAGTGATTCCCAGGCGCCACAATCGGCTGCCATTGGCCAGATTTTCCCAAATTCCTGAATTTTCCGGATTCAGGCTGACAAAAAGATCTTTTCCAAAGCGCCAGGGTTGATCTTTGATCTGGTCGTTATATACATCTTCTGCTTTTAATACTTCCACATCAATTGCAGGCATAATCTCAAAGGGCACCGCTGTCAGTTGAGTTTTTTCTTCGAGCGCAAAGCTAACCGGCACTCCACCCTGACTTAACTGGGCATTAATTTTAGTGCTATTCAGGATAGCAACTGTTACTATTACTATAGGAATGAAATATTTCTGCATAGTCATGAAATAAGGTTATACGTATTGTCCGCTGATCAAGGTTCAAAATTAAACCTTTAAGTTAAGGATATTTTGAGTTTGTTAAAAAACTGAGCATAATTTTTTGAAAAATCATAATTTCTGCGATTAAGCGATTGTTGATTTGTTGAATTAAAATTCCGAAATTCAAATAGCAAATTACAATTAATACTGAAATTCTAATATTCAATTTTTAAATGTATATTATCCTGTTGTGCGGTTAGAAAATCTAGTACCCTGATTGTCAGACTGAGCGAAGTCGAGGTCATATTTCGACTACGCTCAATATGACTTGAAATCCAAATATTTATATTTTAATCACACAACGAGTTGTATATTAAATAAAATCTTGTTTGAGGGTTTTATACCTTTTCACCCATGACGGATCATACACTTGCCTGTAACCCTCCAAGTCTTAAAATCTCACATCTCATTACTTATATCTATTAATACTCCTGTTAATAATTTTTTACTTTTTAATCTTATTGAAAAACAATTAGCTGGAATGAAAATTCTATTTAGAATAATTATAAATTACAGCTAACTCTTGACTTGTATTTATTTTTTTCAATATATTGGTATCGATTTTATAGTCAGCTTGGCGTTTTATTTTCATCGGGTATCGATTTAGGGACGGCACTTAAAATTATTATAGATGATGAGCCTTCACAAAAATGCCGAAAGTATTTCCAATCGGTATTCGATGATGTCCTCACGGGTTTATCCTTTTCAGAAGCCCTTAGAAGTACAGGACAGTTTTCCGATTATGAGTATTATAGCGTTAAAGTGGGTGAGGAGAGTGGCCGATTACAAGAGGTGCTTAAAGAATTAACCGATTTTTTTGAGCTGCGTATACAACAGCGCAGGCAGCTGACAGGAGCACTTTCCTACTCTATCTATTATGGTAATGATAGTTGCTATAGGAGCGGTTATATTTATGCTGAATGTTGTTGTCCCGATGTTTGCCGGTGTTTTTCAACGATTTGGAGGGGAGCTGCCTATTATTACACGAAAAGTACTAGAATTATCGGACTGGTTTTCCAGTCACCTTTTGGCTATTCTTATAGTCATCATTGGGATTATTTTTTTAATTGTCTATTTCAGGCGCTTCAACTGGTTTAAAAACTACTCCTCAGATTCTTGCTTAAGATACCTTTTGTCGGAAAATTGATTAACCGATTAATGCACGCACGTTTTTGCCATTCGGTGGCACTGCTCACTCTGGCCCAGGTACCCCTACTGGATGCGTTGAACATGGTAAAGGAAATGATTGGTTTCTATCCCATGCGTGAGGCTATTGAAAAGATGCAGCAATTTATCGTAAAAGGTAAATCCATGTTTGAAGGCATATCGAACCAGAAAATATTTGAACACCGATTGGTTTCACTAACAAAAGTTGGCGAGGAAGTGAATCAGATAGGTCAACTATATTCCAAACTTTATATCCAGTATACGGCGGAGGTAAAACATATGACCTCTATTCTGGGGAATATGCTTGAACCGGTAATGATCATATTTGTTGGCCTGCTGGTAATGATTATTCTTATTGCTATGTATTTATCTTTATTTCAGTTGAGTACAACGGTGATGTAATGTGATTAATTAATGCGAATAAATAATAAACATTATCAATCCATCTGGTTAAAACCGGAGGATCCTTCAATAGTTCAAATAATTGATCAGAGATTACTCCCGTTTGAATTTAAGATTATTAACCTGAAGAATATTGAAGATATTTTCGCTGCTATAAAAGATATGAAAGTACGAGGTGCTCCACTCATTGGAGCCACTACTGGCGGAGATGACCTGAAAGATCAGGTAAGTGGTAATTATTCTTATAATGATATTGGACAATTAACCGAAAATATTAGCGATGACAACTACTTTGAATACAATGTTTCAGGAAGAGTAACCGGAATATATAACGATGCAGTACATTCCGAAGCTACCCGGGTAGCGGCATATACTTATGACGACAGGGGTTTCAGGCTTATGAAATATGATAAGGTACACGACCTGTATACCTGGTATATCCGCGATCTTTCGGGTAATATTCTGTATTTGTACACCAAAGAGAGGACAGGAAATATCCGCTTGAACGAAGTGCCTGTATACGGCGCTTCACGCCTGGGCGTGGCAAGGTTTAATACTTCTGAGACCCTGGAAAAATATACCTACGAACTTACCGACCACCTGGGCAATGTGCGGGCGGTAATCAGCGAAAACTATGACAACGACGACGGATTTTCCGATTATGATTTCGACGATTATGCCGATTACTACCCCTTTGGTATGAAGATGCCGGGCTTTTGTTTTAAAATTAGTTTCAACCCCAATCCCTTAAAAAGGGGCTATAACTGGAGTATTGCATGAGTTTGCCCTCCTTATTAAGCTTGTCTGACGACTGGCAGGTTTGCTATGCATACTGAATTTATTTTCATACTTAATTATGTAGTATGTACAATAAAAACATTCCCGCTCATGCAAAAATCATTGCCGTCCATGAGAAAGTTCAATACATGGCCGGGCATAAGTATGTAAGCTCTATGGAAAGATATCAATGAAACAACCTGGATAAGTTGCAAAGCAAGCTAGAGAAATATCATCCTTTAAAATAAACATTAAAAAGTTACCTTATTTGGTAACTTTTACTAACTTTGTAGTGTATGAGAATAATAAAAGAAAAGACT
>CAZMVE010000117.1:0-8895 GCA_964569585.1 uncultured Bacteroidales bacterium
TAACAAGAAGCCTTGAATACAACCTGGAGTTAATTAATTATTTGATTGCTATGAAGGTAAAAAGAGCAATTACTATTAATTTGCGAAACATTGGAATCTGAAAATGCAGGAACAACAATTACCCTCCCTGAAGGATATACAAGATGCTTACAGCCGCATCGGAAAAATGATCAATCCTACCCCCGTTTTTACTTCGCGGTCGGTAGACCGGTTAACCGGGTCACGGCTTCGTTTCAAATGCGAAAATTTTCAGCGCTCGGGAGCTTTCAAATTCCGGGGTGCCTGCAATGCCATCTCTCAGCTATTGCCCACCCAGCCGGTGAAAATAGTGGCTACGCATTCATCGGGCAACCATGCCGGGGCCTTGGCTCTGGCAGCAAAACTTCACGATATCAAATGCATAGTTGTGATGCCCTCCAATTCCCCTAAGATTAAAATAAATGCAGTACGCGAATACGGAGCCAGGATTGTTTTCTGTGCCCCCACCCTGCAGGCTAGGGAAACAGAACTCGAAAGAGTGCTGGAACAGACAGGCGCTGTATTTGTGCATCCCTACGATAATTTCGATGTCATTGCCGGACAGGGAACTGCGGCTCTGGAATTTTTAAAAGAATCGGACTATCTGGATTGTATAATAGCCCCGGTGGGAGGAGGAGGTTTATTAAGCGGGACAGCTATTACAGCGAAATCCTTGCTTCCGGGGATCACTGTTTATGGTGCCGAGCCAAAAGGTGCCAATGATGCCTGCCGTTCTTTCAGGGAAAAACGGATCATCCCTTCTGTAAATCCAAAAACTATGGCCGACGGTTTACTGACCTCACTGAGCGAGCGTACATTTACGGCTATCACCTCCTTTGTCGACGATATCCTCACTGTATCAGAAGAGGGTATTCTTCAGGCCATGCAATTACTCTGGCAGCGTATGAAAATAATCGTTGAACCCTCAGGTTGTGTACCGCTGGCAGCTGTTCTGGAACACAAAGAGCTTTTCAGCAAAAGAAAAACAGGAATTATCCTTTCAGGAGGAAATGTCGATCCTGAGTTCTTTTCTGAGTTTAAGATTTAGTTCACGATTCGTGTATTCAGTAAGCTTAAAAAATATCTCTATAACTGTATGATATTCAATATCGATTTCATTAATTTGGGAGCTGCATTAATATAGTATAATATGTTTCTCGCAGATCACCACAGATTTCTTTGCGCAAATTATCACCGATGAAAGAAAATGAAATTTCATATGCTATCAGAGGGGCAGCCTTTACCATTCATAATGAACTAGGCCCGGGATTACTTGAAAGCGTATATGAAACTGCATTAGCCTGTGAGCTGGAATTAAATGGATATCAGGTCAGGAGACAAGTTGGAATTCCTATGGCATACAAAGAAATACATTTCGAGGTAGGTTTCAGGTTTGATCTGCTTGTTAATGAGTTGGTAATTGTTGAAGTTAAATCGGTGGAAACCTTGCTTGATGTCCATCATAAACAATTGTTGACGTACTTAAAGCTTGCCGACAAGAAGCTTGGATTGCTGATCAATTTTAATTCTTCTACTCTCAAAAATTCTATCACCCGAATCGTTAATAATTTATAATGATTTCTGCGTTTTCATCTGCATCATAAATCGGCGAAAATCAGCGAGAAATTTTTTAATGCTCCATGACAAAAATAGGAAAAACCGGTATAATCCTTTCAGGAGGAAATGTCGATCCTGAGTTCTTTTCAGGGAATCAGGCTTAACTCGCAGCTGATAGGAGAATGGTCCGAAAAGGAAACGGGATGAGTCTGGTAACCAGATGATCTTATGGATTTGGAGTGAAAAATAAAATCGATCCGGAAAGAAGGAGAAATTCCCCGGTATGTGCTACCGGCCCCCTTGCCCGAACTTAAAAATGCATCCGAGAGCTTCCCCCTTATCCGGGTATAGGTATAGGATACGGGAGTGTCGTTGAAATCGCCGCATACTACTACCGGGTAGGGCGATTGCCTGAGGTGCCAGCTTAACTCGTCCACCTGTTGGGCACGTATTATATAGGCCATTTTCAAACGGCCCGAAATGTCCTTGACTTCACTGATCTGTCGTGAATTTATCCGCAGTGAAAGGCTGTCGACCAGCAAATAATTGTCTTTCCTGAGCTTTATCGACTGCAGATGCACATTGAAAAACCTGACCGTGTCATCTCCAATCTTTATATCGGAATAGATGCAGGCATTGTAGGAATTTTTAAAGCGTATACTGCCTTTTTTCACAATCGGATATTTACTGTAAGTAGCAAGCCCGTAATTCGAATATTCCGATGTTTTATAGGTATAAAAAACATGTTTATAGGGTAAGGTTTTTAATACCGTGTCGATATGCCTCTCAGTATGCAGGAGAATATTTGTTGTAGTAAGGAACTCCTGAAGACATATGGTGCCTGCATTCTCATCCCTGAGAAAATACAGGATACTGTCGCGAATAATTTCACTTTTCTCTCTCTCGTAATAATTAAATGCCCTGACATTATAGCACAGCAGTTTAACCTTTTCTTCAAATACTGTATGTCGACTAAGCAGGCGTACTTGTAAAATTTTGCCCACATTCGACCAACCCAGTATAATTGTTACCAGGGATATAAGAAAAATCCATTTTCTACGCCATAGCCAGAAAACGAAAAAGCTCAGGTTGATGATCAGTAGTACAGGATAGGCCAGCCCAAAAAAGGCAAAATACCAGAAATATTCAGGATTAATATAATTGGCAGCATACGCTGCGATCAGAGCAGCTGCAAACAGAATGTTTGCCCAAAGTAGTATTTTCCGAATATGCTTTTTCAAAACTTACTGCTAACTTCGGTTACTCATTTTAAACAGGGTTTCCTTTTCATTTTTTGTCAGGCTTTCATATCCCGATTTGGCAATCTTATCCAGTATACGGTCAATCTCCTTCTGGTACTCAACTTTTGACCGGTTATATTCCTGGTCGTCCATATTTTTGGCCTGGTTCTTATACGATACTTTCATCTTAGGCCTCTGCCGAAAAAATATTGCGATCGAATCGGCAATTCCGGAAAAGCGCCTTCCTGGGTCCTTTCCCTTTTTTAATTGCATGGCAAAGAAGTAGCCATAAATAGCTCCTCCCAGGTGTGCAATATGTCCACCGGCATTCGATGACGCAATCTGTATCAAATCGAGTACAAGAAAGAAGATGGCAATATATTTGATTTTTATAGGCCCGATAAACGGGATATATACTGTATAATTGGGTGTATATACCGAAATGGAGATAACAATAGCAGTTATCGAAGCTGACGCACCCAACGCTTGTGCAAGAGGAGCTTGTTCAACCAGCCCGGGAAAAACATTATAGGAAAGGATAAAAAGAAACGCCCCGGCAAGACCTCCTAGTAAATAAGTAGTAATTAATTGCTTTTCGGTCAGATAATGAAGGAAAATACGTCCGAACCAAAACAGCCATAACAGGTTGCTGAGAATATGAATGAAATCGAAATGCAAAAACATATAGGTGATAAGAGTCCAGGGGCGGTAGAGTAAAGTCATCAGGCTGGCCGGTAGCATTAAGTAAGTAAGGATATTTTGATGAAAGAAAAAGGATTTGCCCTGTATATCACCGAACGAAGGGCTGAACAGAAAAAATAATACGTACAATAGCTTAACAATAATGAAAACTCCGAGGTTGATATAAATTAATTTAACAACCGCTGTTCCTTTCAGGAAAGAATTCTTTATCTCATCCGAAATACTGGCCATTTCAAGACTTTCATAAAACTTCTGCCGCAAAGTTAATACAGTTAACTAATATTGAATTGATTTCGCTTCCAGATTTTAATTAAGATAAATCCAACAACGGCTCCTCCTAGGTGAGCAAAATGAGCAATGTTGTCTCCGCTGAAATTTGCAATACCAAAAAATAATTCGAGAACAGCATATATCGGAATCAGGTATTTGGCTTTGATGGGGATAGGCAAAAAGATGATCATCAACTCTACATTGGGGAACATCATGGCAAAGGCAATCAGTATGCCAAATACGGCGCCGGAGGCACCAATCATCATAGCAGGAGCATCCTGCAAATAGTAGATAAACAGTTGCAGGATTGCTGCACCTATACCCGACAGGAAGTACAACAGGAAAAACTTTTTGCCACCGAGAACCGATTCCAGCACCCTGCCAAACATAAACAGAGCAAACATATTGAAAAAGATATGCCCGAAACCACCATGCAAAAACATATGTGATACAATCTGATAGGGTTGAAAAGCTCCTGTATTAATACTGTACAGAGCCAAGAATTGCATTATAATATGCCGGGTAAAAAGATCCAGCAAAAAAATTACAACATTAAGAAGAAGTATCACCTTGGTAACCGGCGGTAATGCCGTTAGTATTCCTCCACCCCTATTCATAGAATTCATAATTTTTCGTTTTCAGATGTTAAATATAAAACAAACATTTTCCTCAATCCTATTGTTTTCCCTTATTAGTTACTCATTATTTCAGAAATTTCTCCAGTTCCTCTATCCTGACAATGGAAAGCAGTTTTTTACCTGTCGGAGAATAATTCGGATTCTCACATGCAAATAATTCATCAACCAGCTGCTGCATTTCCTCTGTAAATAATCTTTTTTCAAAACCTGCCGATGCCGCCTTTGCTAAAGAAGATGCAACCAACTTTGTGGCTGAAGAACCAATTTTCTGATTCGTATTTTTGTATTCTTCAAGAAGCGATTCGATGAGCTCCTTTAAATCGTTGCATTCAATACTCGCAGGACAACTATTTATAACAATCGTGTTCTGTCCCAGGTCGCTAATATCGATACCCATTAGCGTAAGGTCATCCTTAATCTCCATGATCAGCAGGTAATGTCCGGAATCAAGATCTATCTTTGTAGGATAAAGCTCACGTTGCGCCAGTCCCTGATTACGGGCAACACTCTGGATTAACTGCTCATACAAAATTCTTTCGTAGGCTAATTTCTGATCGATAAGCATCAGCCCCGATTTAACGGGTGTTAAAATATATCGACCCCGCAATTGAACATACTCCGAATTGGCGATTACTTCATTATCATCTTCCTGAGAAAACAGCTCTCTGCTCTCAGGAACTTCTCCTTTACTATCAACATCAAATTCAGGATATAGGCTTTCCCATCCATCAGGAGGAGTCTGAGGAGCCTTCCCGGAAGAATACCCTTTTCCTGTTGATGCAGGTTCAAAAGGATTGTAGGCATGATTTGTCTCAATTTCCGGAGTCTTAATTTCGGTCCCTTTTGTGATCACGGGAATATCAATAACGCCTTCCTTACTGAAGTCGATAGAAGGAATTACATTCGATTTGCCTAAGGCTTCACGAACCGCAGCCTGAATTATCTGGAATATGGCTTGTTCATTCTCGAACTTGATTTCTGTTTTTGTCGGATGTATGTTAACATCAATGGTCTGTGGGTCCGCTTCAAAGAAAATAAAATAACCCGGAAAGCTTTCGGGCGGTAAAATTTTTTCATAGGAACGCATTACTGCACGATGAAAATAGGGATGCCGCATGTACCGACGGTTAATAAAAAAGAATTGTTCTCCGGTAGTTTTTTTTGCATGTTCAGGCTTCCCGATAAATCCCGAAATGCTGATCAATGATGTGTTCGATTGAATGGTATTCAGATTCGCGTTTATATGTTTTCCGAAAACATGGATAATGCGCTGACGGGGGTTGCTTGCCGGCAGGTGGAGAATTTCGGAATCGTTGTGGATGAGTGAAAAAGCAATTTCGGGATGAGCCAGTGCAATATGCTGAAATTCATTGATAATATATTTCAGCTCGGTGGTATTACTCTTTAAAAACTTACGCCGTGCGGGCACATTATAGAAAATATTTTTTACTAAAATAGTAGTTCCTGCCGGACAGCTAACAGGATTCTGGTATTCGAGTTCCGATCCGTTAATGCTTATTTCAGTTCCTATTTCTTCTTCCGGCTGTCTCGTTTTAAGAACAATATGTGCTATGGCAGCTATCGATGCAAGTGCTTCTCCCCTGAAGCCCTTTGTGCGTATTTCGAAAAGATCGTTGGCATTACGGATTTTTGAGGTAGCGTGTCTTTCAAAAGCCAACCGTGCATCGGTATCAGACATCCCGATTCCATTATCTGTTACCTGAATCAATGTGCGACCTGCATCTTTGATCACCACACCGATTTCATTGGCTCCTGCATCCACTGCATTTTCTGTCAGCTCTTTGACTACCGAAGCCGGGCGCTGAATCACCTCACCAGCTGCTATCTGATTAGCCACCGAGTCGGGAAGCAGTTGAATGATATCAGCCATAAAAATATCAGATTTTATAGGGTAAATAAAAAATAGATCAACAGGAGGAGAATAGCTATAATAATTACAATTCTGAGTGAGGAATTTCGGTTTGCCGAGGAGCGCTGACGATGAGCCTGCCTGAAGGAGCCACGAATGATATTTCCTGAATATTCTTCACTTTTCCCACCTTGTACTTCTCTTTCTATTCTTTTGATCCGCTCCTCAAGTTCTTCCTTTTGCTGGTTGTAAAAGCGGGGAATAAATGTGAATTGCTTGTTCTTATAGGTTCTAAAAAATTTGGGTAACATCGTTCAATATTTAGCTGTAAAGGTATCTTTTTATTATGTAATTGGAAAAGCTAAAACAGTTTGGTGCATTCATTCAGCTTAATAAAATCTTCTTGTCAGTAATTTATGCATCACTGTTTAACTGCGTCCCACAAAATTTACAAAAGGTGGCATTCACATCATGTCCCTCACGCATACATCCCGGACAAACCTGTGAAGAAGGTTTCTGTGATTCCGAGCGGGCAATTTCAACTGAGATAATCCCGGTAGGAACCGCTATAATAGCATATCCTATTATCATAAGTATTCCGCTTATAAACTGCCCCAATACAGTTTGTGGTATAATATCGCCATAACCAACAGTGGTCAGCGTAACAATGGCCCAGTAAATGCTCTTCGGGATACTGGTAAATCCATGTTGTTCACCTTCGATAAGGTACATAAGTGTCCCTACCAGTAAAATAACCATCAGCACTGCAAACATAAATACACTGATTTTTTCCCGGCTCGATTTTAGGGCTCTGATCAGGGTGTCTCCTGCTTTCAGGTAACGACTGACCTTTAATATCCTGAAAATTCGTAATAATCGCAATGCCCTTATTACCAGTAAACTTCTTGCCCCTACAATAAATATTCCTAGAAACGCCGGCATAATGGCCAGTAAATCGATAACTCCATAAAAACTGATGATGTATTGTATCCTTTTCCTGGCAGAAAATATGCGCAGCAAATACTCAAGGCTGAAAATGATAGTGAAGATCCATTCCAGGATAATAAAAGTATGACCGAAATTATTTCGCAGGGAAGGAATACTCTCGCCGGTTACGGCAATTATACTCAGAACAATTACAATAAGTAGCGCAATATCAAAGAGTTTTCCGTATTTTGTGTCGGCTTCAAAAATAATTTCGAAGAGGTTTTCACGAAGTTTTTTCTTCATAGCTAAATCATTTTTTGAAGATTATGCGTTTATTTTTTAAACTTAGTACTCAAATTATACGTTATAAATTTCTATGAACAAGTTTAAAGAAGATTTTCTGGAAGCAAAAGAAGTTCTCGAAAAATTCCTTTCCGATGACATGAATTTTAAGAAACTTGAAACAGCAGGCACCCTTATGGTAAAGGCTGTTAACTCAGGAAATAAACTGATTTCATGCGGTAATGGCGGCTCGATGAGTGATGCCATGCATTTTGCCGAAGAACTGACCGGTCAGTTCAGAGACAAGCGAAAAGCCATTGCGGCTCTCTCAGTCGCTGATCCTTCCCATATCACCTGTGCTGCCAATGATTATGGTTTCGGTGCCATTTTTTCACGTTTCATCGAAGCGCATGGAAATACAGGCGATGTTCTGCTGGCCATAAGTACCAGTGGTAACAGTGAAAATATTCTGCAGGCTGCCGACACAGCAAAGAAAAAAGGAATGAAAATCGTGTCCCTGACTGGCAAAGATGGGGGAAAGTTAGCTGCTTTAAGTGATGTGGAAATTCGTGCACCACATAGTGGCTATTCCGACCGGATACAGGAAATCCATATCAAGATTATTCATAGTCTTATTCATTTTATTGAATGCCATATCGATTGAGATCCATAAAGAAAATACTGTCCTATGGCCTGATCATTCTTTTTACGGCCCTGATTGTAAGTGCCTGCCTTGATAATTTCAATCGCGAACTGGATACTATTTATTATAATCCTTCCTACTCTGTTCCTATCGGACCTGTATCGCATAGTATGGCGGATATTATGCCTTACCTGGCATTACCCTGGCCTATTCCGGATACTTCCCTTTTGCCGGATACAGCAGATTTTCCCATTCTGATCTATGACGATACCCTGTTCTTCAGGAATCCGGAAGAAGGTTACGATACGATATTTATCGAACCTTTCGATTTACAAGACATTGTTGAGCAAACCGAATATATCGTATCGGTCATGTTCCGCGCCAATATTCTTAATGGACTTCCGGTGAACACTGCCACACAGGTCTATTATCTTAACGAGGGTGGCCAGACAACCGACTCATTATACGATAATGGAAGCACGAATATACAGAGTGCCCTGGTTAATGAAAGAGATAGTGTACTGACTCCCTATTTTACTACCATCGATACCTATCTCGACGAAGCAGAAATACAAAATCTGGTGCAGGCTTCCCAGCTTGGCATTTATATATATTTGCAAACCCTTCAACCCGATAATGATACACTTCGAGTATACTCCAATCAACCTTTTGATGTTCAATTAGCAGTACGTGTAGAATTATTAATTCCGCTTTAATAGACTATTTCGTTGGATGAATAAAATACTG
>CAZMVE010000118.1:0-8873 GCA_964569585.1 uncultured Bacteroidales bacterium
GAGGGATGTACGATACATGTGATACTTCTTCTGTCTTGTACCACTTTTCACACCCCGGAAGAATGACAAGTATTACTATACTATATATTGCTATCCTCCTCATTTTTTTTATTCGTCCGATTTTACATCCCACCATACCTTCTCCCACACAGGTTTTATTTCAGGGGTATAAGGATTCCCTGAAATTTCTGATTCCGGAAAGATCAAGCGCTTCGGAAACCGGCCACTGGTTACATTGTTGACAGAAACCGTAAATTCACCGGGAACATAGTTCTCATCATCAGGCGTAACTCTACTTATTTCAGGGTAATGTGTCCTATTCGATTCAAAAAATGTTTCGAGATTTTGTATTCCAGCCAGGGACACCCACTTCTGCGTAATTATTGCTTTGATAAATACTTCCAGCGGACTGCCTTCCGTCGGAAAGCGGTACTGATTGTTAAGGTAACCTTCTATCAGATCTGTAAATTCTTCAACAGGACGACCTGAAAGTGATAAAACACGGAGATAAGCTTCCGTGAGACCTTCATTAAATTTATCCCTGGCATCAGAGTAACTTGCTGTATTATAACGTATCATAGCCTCAGCCTGCAGGAAACAACTTTCTGTATAGCTCATCAGATATACAGGAGCATTGGATAAAATAACCGGTTTCGAATAGC
This sequence comes from uncultured Bacteroidales bacterium, assembly GCA_964569585.1. GTDB lineage: Bacteria > Bacteroidota > Bacteroidia > Bacteroidales > UBA10428 > UBA10428. Next base: position 663 of record CAZMVE010000118.1, read on the forward strand.
TGGAACTATTCGTACCCGACGGTTCATCGGGAGCATTGTAATCACCCTGCATCAAGGATTTATGGGCTCCTCCTGTAGCAGGAGTGAAGAACATATAGTTCAGCCGGTCGTAATCGCTGTTTTCAAGAAGGTAGCTGTGCAGGGTACGGCTTAGAATCAGGTTCGGATTCCCTCCAAAAACTACTATTTCAGTTTCGTAGAGTGGATTCCGCTGACCCGACAGATTCTGAAAGTAATTGAAATAGGCATCATCCGAAAGAAAGTCAACTTCATCATCGTACAAGGCTTCAATTCCGGTACGGGCTATTTCTGGCCTCACTTCACTCTGGCGTAGGTATATTTTTAGCAGCAATGTATTGGCAAATTCTTTCCACAGATCCATATCACCATTAAATATTAAATCCCTCTCTGCAGGTTCTTTCATGTCCTCGATATCAAAATCTTTATCAAGTGCTGTATTAATGCGAATTATCAGACTATCGTAAATATCCTGTCCCTTTTCATAATTCGGTGTCAAGTTGTTCATCTCACCAGCGAGCGCTTCGGAAAAAGGTATCTCATCGTACAGGTCGATCAATACCTGAAAAGTATAGGCCTGCATTACCGTAGAAATCAGGTAATAGTTCCATTCCTGTTCGTGTAACGATTCCTGCCTGACATATTCAAAAGCTTTAAGTGCTCCCGAATACAGTTCTCCAAACTGGTTATCATCAAAACTACTACTGTTAATATCGTAGGAATCGATACCTGAGTATTGCGATGCACCGGGCGACTGGGTAAGGTGTTGCGACCATAAGGCTCCTAGAACCTGGTATCGGCCACCCATAACATAAACCACCGATGTTATTCCCGATGGCAATACCATTTCATAATCAACTTCAGCCGGATTATTGGGGTCTTCGTTAATATCAAGCCAATCCTGGCATCCCCATAAATACAGGAAAATTAAAAGAATTGGTATGTATTTTACTATCTTCATTAAAAAGTCACTCTCAGGTTAAATACTATGCTTCGTGTAGTGGGCTGTGCACCATATTCACCAAAATCGGCCAAAAGATCATTGCCGAAAGTCGTCATCTCCGGATCAATATAGGTTTGACACGCTGGAGTAAATAGTAATAAATTGCGACCGATCACGCTAATATCGAGCCTTTCGAAGGGAGTTTTTTCAAGCACAGTTGCCGGCAAATTATAGGATAATACTACTTCGCGCAACTTCACAAACGACCGGTCGATCAATGAGGCACCATCAATTTCGATTCCTCCGTTTCCCCAGAAATTTACAAGATTAGTAGCATCAATAGGTTTTGTATTCTCAGCATAAATAGGTTCACCGTCTGCATCTTCACCGATTTCAACCACGGAATTGGGAATAATAAAAGGTTCGCGATTGTTGTACAGGGTTTCCGGAACAGTACCGGACCATAGCGTGATATTCTTTGTTCTGGAGTACATCAGCCCACCCTGCCGGAAATCGAAACGAAACGAAAGAGAAATATTTTTCCAGGTAAGACTGTTGGATAAGCCTCCAAAGTAATTATGCTGACTGTTTCCATAAGTGACCAGTTCATCATCGGCTACCGGCAAACCCTGATTATCGACAATCATTTGCCCGTCAGCAGTGTATGCCGGACCGCGAGCCTGGAATACTCCAATTGGCATACCCGGTATGGCGAGCCAAACGATCTGTTGTCCGCCATCGACCCTGAGTGCATTCAGTTCAGCACTCTCAAGTTGATTGTTGAGGTAGTTCAATTTATTCCTGTTGCGTGTAAAATTCAGACCTACCTCCCACTCAAAGTGATTCCTCCTGACAGGAGCAACTGTTATCAACGATTCGATACCATAATTGGTAATTTTTCCAAGGTTTTTCATCTGCCGGCTATACCCTGATGAATAGGCTACCGGGGCAGGCCATATGAGATTGGTAGTTGATTTATGATACCAGGAAAAATCGATGGAAAAGCGATTGTTGAAGAAACGCAAATCAGTACCGGCTTCATATTCATCGGTTAGTTCGGGTTTTAGCTGATCGTTGGCCATCACATCACTTACATCATAAGCATTTACCTGGCTTCCACCTATTGTCAGAGGATAGGAGAAGTACCCGAAACCATCGCTGTGAAATCCCCGTGTAAATATCGAATACACCTGGTAAGGTGCGGCATCGTTACCAACCCTGGCCCAGCTTGCCCTTATTTTTCCATAGGTAAGTACTTGTTTTATTGAGGGGAAAAGTTCTGAAAAAATAAATCCAGTATTCACTCCCGGAAAGAAATAGGAATTATTTTCGAGTGGCAGGGTTGAGCTCCATTCATTTCTGACGCTAACTGCAAAAAACAGCATGTTTCTATAAGCCACATCGGCACTACCATAAACGCCAGCCGTACGTACCATTACCGAAGCCTCGCTGGCATTGGGCGGCTCATCGGAATTCTGGAGGTTGTAATAATTATCGATACTCAGGTATTGGATAGAGGCACTTACTCCACGAGCCTTTCGCTGGTTGAGCGATTGCCCGGCCATCATGTTAAAATCCCAGTTTTCATACTCTTTTCTATAGGTAAATATTACATCGCTGTTAAGCTGCATCTGGTATGTAGAACCTTCACTCACTGATCCCGGATCGAATACTGCCGAATACTGGTTGTTTCCAATTGGTTCAATCCGGCTACGCCAGCTCTTTCGCTGTTCATTTGAAATATCGGCACCTATACGCCATTTGAGGGCTAGATTCTCTATAAACGAGTAATCGAAATTGAGGCTTCCGAAAAAACGGTCCTCGTTATTATTGTTGCCATTGTGTTCAAGTATCTGATAGGGATTAACCGTATACAAAGAGTAATGATTATCAACAGCATTGAAGTCTATTCCCAGGTCGGCCAGCTCACGAAGACTTATATCGCGGGGTGTTTGCATTATCATATTGTAGACCGATTGTTCCCCCTGTCCTGTTGGAACGAAACTGTTCATCTTTTTTACATAGTTAAAAGAACCGGTGGATGTAAAACGCTTTGTTATTTGTTGCGATGCCCTGAGCGAAACCGTATGCTTGGAATAACTGTCAGCATTGGTTGGAAAAATTCCATCCCATTGAATGTTCGAATAGGATAAATAGTAGGTCGATGATTCATTCCCTCCGCTGAAGGAGATTGAGTTATTAATACTTTTTCCTGTCTCAAAGAATTCTTTTACATTGTCGGGTAAAGGTCGATAGGCTTTTACTCTTAAAGTATTGTCAACTTCGTGTCCCCAGGGACGAAAACGGGAATCGAATGCAGGTCCCCAGCTCATATTCTCATACAACACTGCATTTCCATTTATACCCTGCCCGTAATCATTCTGGTACTGAACCAAACGCAAAGGGGCTTCAAATGTCACGGAAGAGTTGAATGATATCTGTGACCGGGTACTCTTCGTTCCGCTTTTGGTTGTAATTATAATCACTCCATTCGCTGCTCTTGAACCATATAATGCCGTGCCTGCGGCTCCTTTTAAAACTGAAACCGATTCAATATCATCGGGATTCAGGTCGTTAACTTTATTCCCAAAATCAGTGCCTCCGTTAATTGAATTGCTGCCCGATTGTGCATTGCTTACCGGAACCCCATCGATTATAAAAAGAGGTTGATTGCTACCTGTCAATGAAGAAACTCCGCGCATCATTATTCTTGTTGAAGCTCCCGGTGCCCCTGAAGCAGAGGTTATATTCACGCCCGCTACTTTACCTTGTAAAGCATTCAAAACACTCCGGTTATTTCCTTCAGTCAAATCATCGCTTGTCACTGCAGTAACAGAATAACCCAGCGATTTTGCCTCTCTTGAAATACCCAGAGCAGTTACCACCACTTCATCGACCGTGTACAATTCGGTTTGTAGCCGGACATCGATAATATCACGACCAGCTATGACCACACGCTTTGTCAGCATTCCTACAAAACGAAATTCCAGCGAGTCCGCCTCCATTGAAACCTCAATCGAATAAAAACCCTCCAGATTGGTAATGGTGCCAATAGTAGTTCCCGGAACCACAACAGTGACTCCGGGTATGGTCTGTTCATCGGCTGCACTGCTTACCGAACCAGTTATAGCCCGGGTTTGGGCTGCAACATTCAGTGAACCTGACAGCACAAAGAACAGAATAAATATATTTCGTGAGTATGAAGGTATCATATCAGATTCCAGAATGTCCCAAAACTAGAAAAAATGTTTCATAGTGAACTCAAACTAAACGAAAAAAGCTGCCCGTTTATTGAGTAGCCTACTTTTAATAAATTGATCAGAGCTATTTATAAAGATATTGATGTTAATCACGCAAAACCGATTCTTGCAACAAAAGAATATCACTGTATAATAAATTCATTAACCACAGAGTAACACAGTGAAAAATAATGAGAAACACAGAGTTAATAACCATTGACAACCCTCTTTATGCCATCCTTAAGTTTTAAAACATTAAAATTTATTAATAAGCCTATCCTTCTAACTGCAAGTTTTAAATATGTTAATGTCTGAGCCAGATGTATATCATGCAAACTCTCAACAGATTTGACTTCCACTATTATGCTATCTTCGACAAAAAGATCGACTCTATAGCCACATTCCAATTTTACTTCTTCATATATTAGGGGAAGAGGTTTTTCCTTTTCAATCTTCATACCACTTTTCAGTAGTTCGTAATATAAACACTCTTTATAAGCACTTTCCAATAATCCAGGACCTAAAAATGTATGAACTTTAATAGCATATTGAATTATTTTTCCGGTGATTTTATTTTCTTCCATTACTCTGTGCTACTCAAAAATAACTCTGTGGATTCTCTGTGGTAAATATTTTATAATGCTAATCCCTCCTAATGCACTTTATAAGTGTGTAAAAATTATTATGCCTAAATCTAAAAAGCTGCCCGTTTATTGAGCAGCTTTTAAATACAAGGTGTTTTTTTCTATTTAAGTATAATCCGTTGCGTGAATAATTCGTTACCAGAACGGATTGCTATCAGGTAAATGCCCGAATCAAGTGATGTCAGATCGAGACTGAAATCAGTGGTTCCGACAGCCTGGTCGATAAGGGTATATACAAGCCTTCCGCTCAGTGAATATATATCGATCTTCAGGTTATCTGCCTGTGAACCTTCAGGCAAGTCGACAGTAACGATGCCCCTGCTCGGATTGGGATATACTGAAAATTCAACATTATCATCTGATGTTTCATCAACAGCGGATGGCCAAAGAGGATCGCCATACTGATACGTCATGATTCCCCTTCCGTAGGTAGCTGCAACAATTTGATTATCCTGAATAAATATTTGCCAAACCGGAACAGCGGGCATATTGCTATTAAGATAGTACCAACTTTCGCCGTTATCGGTTGATTCCACAATTCCTATATCGGTACCCGCCCATATTCTGTCAGGATCATCCGGAAAAACAAATAATGACCAACATACTACATCAGGAAAACCATTCTGACTTTCGCCTCCTTCAAACTGTGAAATATCCTCCCAAGTATTTCCCAAATCGGTAGTACGCAAAATTTTCGGATAACCATATGAACCATATAACAGATATGCCGTATTTTCTTCGGTCGGATGAACAGCCAATCCCGATATCATACTTGGTACAGGTTCATCAGGAGCTTCGACTTCCGAAAAACTATCTCCCTGATTTGTAGAAACAAACATTTTTATATGATTATCAGGATCGTTACCTGCACCTGCCCATACAATTTGTTCATTAGCCGGAGAAACTTCAACCTGATTCCAGTAAATTCCATATAAAGGATCAGACCAACCTTCTCCAATCTCAATTGTCTCCCATTCGAGATAACCGAAACTAATGGTTTTATAAATCCCTTCACTTCCTACAGCAAAAACTATATTATTGTTTGAAGGAACGGGGCTCAACCTTGTAATGAAAGGCCCATCGTCTGAAATAATTCCATTTGTAACCAATTGCCAGGTTAACCCTCCGTTGTATGAAGCTACTATATTATTATAATAAATACTAGCCATAATACGATCAGGATCCTGTTGATTCCATATGGTTTCAAATCCATCTCCACCTACACGGAAATGAAATGCTGTATCAAGTGAAGCATTAATATCAATAGGCGATTGCCAGGTACCGTTGTCCTGAGTCCCTCCAATATACTCATTGTAAATAGGCTTTTTTGCCACCCCATAAAATTGAGTTGTGATAAAATTTCGATTCAACTGAGTAAAGTTGACCCCATTATCAGTAGAAAGAGCCAAACCTCCATCATTCGGTACCACAAGCCAGAAATCTTCACCAACTTCGTTAATGAGTACCATAATCAAATTGTGCTGATCTGGATGTAAGCCTGTAACTGTTGTACCACCATTATCTTCGATATATTCATTCAATCCGCCGTATCTGCCATATACATCCCCGACAATTTCGGTTGTGGCTATACGTTCTTGTTGAGTTCCCCATTCAATGAATAATTTCGATTCCGGTAGATTTTCCGGGTCCCAGGTTCCGCCTTCTGCGAGAGTAGGCCAGAAAAAATATATAAGTTTATAAGATCTTCCTCCGGTTTGAGCAATATCCGGACTGGGATTATTTGGATCGTATTCAACAGAATTAATAAAAAGATATTCCCTGCCAAGTTCTCCGTAATCTTCTCCCGTTCTCTCGTAAAGATTAAAAGCCCCATCACGTTCCTGGTCGCGAAATGAACACATCAACTGACGTTCGGGATTACTACTTACATCCCAAACCTGAAAAGGAACATCAATATAATCCTGGTAAGTATACTGATCATAAGGAACCCCAGAAGTAGCCTCCTCAGGAACAAAAAACCGGTGAGCTTTCTGACTTAATCCCGATCCGAAACGAATCTCAACCGAAACAAAATCCGTATCATGCAAGTCGTAGGAATCTTCCATATCGCCTGTACTAAATCCTGTTAACAGATTCCCTGTGAAGGGAATAAAATCAAGAAATGAATCGGTATTCTCTTTTTCAAAGCCCAAAACTCTTGGGTCTCCTTCCTGTACCGTTAAAGTCATGGTAGATTTCCAAATGCTAACCCCTCCGATAAATACCGTATTCTCATCGTAAGGGTGTACAGCTATGGTATTGTCATAAGAACCTTGTCCTCCAAGATAATCAATTTCTTCTTCCCCAGTAACAACCAATTGCCAGTTTTCTCCCTGATCCCAACTGCAATATAGTTCGGAAAAATCGTCAAGCCTTTCGATGCCTGCATATACCTTTTGAGAATTTGTAGTACATAAAGCCAATTCAATTCTTGCATGAGGACCTATCCCTTTACTCTTATTTTCCCAGGTTTCTCCGGCATCAAGTGAACGTAATACTCCTTTACCATTTTCAGCTGCAAATTGTATGTTAAAATCGCTGGTATCGGCAATTATATGTTCTACAGGATTTGTACTCACATACTTTTGTTCCCAACTAATACCTCCGTCTGTTGTTTTAAAAATACCCGTTTGGGTTACAGCCAGCACAATATCTTCATCATCAGGATCTACAATAATACGGTTGATATACCTGAAATCTTCCGATGAGGAAGTTGCTTCGAGTTGGTTCCATGTATTTCCTTTGTCGGTACTTTTAAAAATACCCCCTCCGGTAGTTTGCATCGAACCAGGAAATGACTCGCCAGTACCCATATAAATTATATTGGTATTTGACCTAGCCATAGCTAATGTTGTGGTTGCCTGGTAAGGCAGTTCATCGGTCAGACATACCCATGTTTTGCCCCTGTCGGTTGTTTTCCATACACCCCCTGTTGCCGATCCCACATACCAGGTTTTATATTCCGGATCATCAGGATCAATAATCAGGCCCCGGGAACGTCCTCCAACATTTGAAGGCCCTCGACTAATCCACTCAATATTCTCTGAAGCCATTTTCAACTTTTTCAATTTCTGGTATTCGTGCATCAGGTTATTTACGGGTTCCTTCGAAACCGTTTCGCCAAAAGGAACTTTTATTCCGGTAAAGAACTTTTTCAATTCTAAAATACGAGCTTCTTTTGGTATGTGTTTTATCTCTATTTCGTTAGTGCTATTGATTTTAATATACCTTCTTGTATTGTCATTCTTATCGATTTTAATAAAAAGAAAAACAAATACAATGATCAGGGATACTACCCCTCCTAAAAAAATAATTTTAGTCCTTTTCATAGTTATTATTCAATTATTCAACGATTAGAGCCATATTG
>CAZMVE010000119.1:0-1320 GCA_964569585.1 uncultured Bacteroidales bacterium
TAATGGACTGGGGAATGCAGGAAAATATTGCGGATGTAATTAATATTATCTTCTGTATTCTTATCATATTATTAATAGCTATACTCACCGATATTGTTACCAGAAAACTTATTCTGGGTATCATCAGACGAGTTATTAAAAAAACTTCAACATCGTGGGATGATATTGTATATGAGAAGAAAGTATTTAATCGTCTATCGCACCTGGCTCCGGCTATAGTTCTGTTTTACTCAACCAGTTTTGTCCTAGGTAATTATGAAAGCCTGATAGATGTGATCCAGGTGCTGATTAAGATCTATATGATAGTGGTAACACTCCTGGTTTTAAATTCTTTCTTAGGAGCGTTTCATGCGATTTACCAGACACTTCCTGTGTCAAAAGACAGACCCATAAAAGGATATATCCAGGTTATTATGATCATCCTTTACACGATAGCCATAATCATGGTACTTTCCTTAATCCTTGGAAGATCTCCTGTCGGTATACTGACAGGCATTGGTGCTCTGGCTGCTGTTCTTATTCTTGTTTTCAAGGATACTATTCTCGGTTTTGTTGCCAGTATACAGCTATCGGCCAATAATATGGTTCGTATTGGCGACTGGATTAGTCTGCCAAAGCATAACGCCGACGGAACAGTAATCGAAATCACACTGAACACTGTAAAAGTACAGAATTGGGATAAAACCATCAGTACTATTCCGACATATGCCCTTGTATCGGACTCCTTCGGCAACTGGCGCGGTATGGAAGAATCGGGAGGCAGACGAATAAAAAGACATATTAATATCGATATGCGAAGCGTAAAGTTTTGTTCCCCGGAAATGTTGGAGAAATTCAAAGGCATTATTTACCTCCGTGATTATATTGATGAAAAGCAAGAAGAGATAGCCCGTTATAATACTGAGAATAAAATTGATGATAGTATAATTGTGAATGGGCGCAGAATGACAAACTTAGGTACGTTTCGAAAATACCTTGAAATGTATCTTAAAAACCATCCTATGATCCATGATAACATGACATTCCTGGTACGTCATCTTCAACCTGATGAAACCGGTATACCAATAGAAATTTACGTTTTTAGTAAGGATCAGAAGTGGGCAAATTATGAAAGTATACAGGCAGATATATTCGATCATATACTAGCGGTAATACCCGAATTTGACCTTATTGCATTTCAAAATCCTTCTGGCGATGATATCCGTTCTCTGAAACATTTATCAAATTGACAATGAAAAAGAATTATTTGTGTTTTCTTAACTATTTTCTCTTGCTTTCCTTATTCTGCATAATGATTCCTGCAGCATCTCAGGATTTTAT
>CAZMVE010000119.1:1420-8854 GCA_964569585.1 uncultured Bacteroidales bacterium
GATCTGTCCGAAGATTTTTCCGTGAAAAACGATCTGGGAGTTCAAGTTATGGCAGGTTTTCTTGTTAAACTAAATAAAAACATTCGACTGGAATTGGGCTATAATTATCGTTTGGGTCTTACAAAAGCTCTCGAGGAAGAAATAATTCTTCCTTTAAACCAGATAATGCTGGAAGAATACAGAAGAAAATCCGGTAGTATCGATGTTTGTATCAAATACAGGTTTTGATACTGATTCCTGAAGTACGTTAAGCCTTGCAGAAATAATCCTGAAGAATATTCAAAATGGCTTACTATTAATTTTGCATGGGATTTTTTTACCTGTTAGTAAAAAATCCCGGGTTGATTCCCGGGATTTTCATTTGAACCCTGCAAAAGGATCCTTTAGATTGCCTTTCCACCTTTTTCATTCGTGCGGATGCGAATACATTCCTCAAGATTCATGATAAAGATCTTACCATCTCCTACTTCACCTTTCGAATTGGTCCTCGCCGCATTAATAATTGTATCTACAGTAATATCAACGAATACCTCATTAACGGCAATTTCAATTTTAACTTTCGGTATCAGATTCGGAATAACTTTTTTACCGCGATAGATATCTTCATCAATTTGCTGACCATGTCCGGAAACCCGTACTATGGTGATTCGTGTAATTTCTTTCTCGATGAGTGCCTCACGCACTTCATCAAGCTTACTTTCTCGTATAATTGCTGTTATTAATTTCATAAGTATTTTTTTAAAGCATTATATACAATAGCTATCCTAAATTAAGCATACCATAACCATGCTCACCATGATACGCTGAATCAAGACCGCGCATTTCATCCTTTTCTTTCGACCGTAAACCGACAATTTTATCGATAAGAAAAACCAGTATTAGTGTTCCAAGGGCGGCATATACGATAGCAATTCCAACAGCAAGTGCCTGCACTCCCAATTGATCCATTACCCCGCTAAAAGTATGATTGCCCCGCATAAAGAAAACCAAAAATATTGCACCTATAATACCTCCGATACCATGTACACCAAATGCATCGAGACTGTCATCGTACCCCAGTTTATTCTTCATAATTATAGCTGTATAACAAAAAATTGCAGCTATAGCTCCCAGTGCAAGGGCTCCGGCTGGCTGAACAACTCCAGCTGCTGGAGTAACAGCAACAAGACCTGCAAGAATACCTGATGCAAAGCCCAGAGCTGAAGCTTTCCCATGATGAAGTCCTTCAATAATCATCCAGATTATAGCACCTGAAGCTGCAGCTGCCTGAGTAGCAGTAAGGGCCTGCGCTGTATCTAGTCCACTGTTTACCGAACTACCGGCATTGAAACCAAACCAACCCACCCAAAGTAATCCTGCGCCTGTCAAGGTCAACACTAAATTACTGGGCGGCATAGATGTTTTTGGATGCCCTCTGCGCGATCCAAGGTAGAGAACAGCAACCAGTCCACTGACACCTGCCGAAATGTGTACTACAGTACCCCCGGCAAAATCGATTGCCCCCATTTGATAAAGAAAACCACCCTCGGACCAGACCCAGTGACAAAGAGGATTGTATACTAATATCCCCCATAGCGCAATAAACAGGACATATCCCTTAAAGGTTACACGTTCAGCAAAAGCCCCTGCTAAAATAGCAGGTGTAATAATCGCAAATTTACCCTGAAACATGGAGAAAACATATTCCGGAATTCCCTGATCCATGATAGTCTCATCTATCCCTTTTAAAAAGAAATAGTCTTTATTCCATCCGAACCAGCCTCCCAGAACATTTCCACCGAAACTCATGGCGTACCCCAGCACTACCCAAAGCACAGCCATTATACCCATCGCTGTGAAACTATGCATCATCGTACCGAGAACATTTTTTGTCCTGACAAGGCCCCCGTAAAACATAGCCAGACCTGGTACCATAAGCAGCACCAGGGCAGTTGAAGTCAACATCCACGAAGTAATTCCCGTATCAACCGCTTCACCCTCTCCTGCCCAGGCCATACCGGCAAAAGAGAAAAGCATTAATACCATAATAAATACACGAATTTTTACTCTCATACTGTCTGTTTTAAAGTAATTATTGATTGATTAACAAATTTTATAAATAAAAACAGCACAAATATAGTAATTTGTAACCTACTTTCAAATTTTTCAGTATTTTCAATACATATACCCATCTAATTATATAGGTATACTTATAATATTTCACTTATTGTTAACCTATACCCATATAATGTATAGGGGTTGAATATTAATTTAATAGTTTATATTATATTCTTTCTTCAACTATTTTTGGGCAATTAAAAACCCCCTGACAGTTCAGAGGGTTTTAATATTGGTATGTTAATTTCTGAAATAATCAAACCAGAAATATGCCATTCTCTTCACAATCTTCCATCATTCTCCTGGGCCAGATACACGATTGTATTTCACCTACATGGGCTTTTCTCAGAAAATACATACAAAGTCTTGACTGTCCTATTCCACCTCCAACTGACAACGGTAGTTCACCATCAAGCAATCGTTTATGGAAGAGTAATTCCTTTCGATCGGTATTTCCGCTGATTTCCAGTTGCTTAAGAAGTGTTTCTTTATTAACCCGGATTCCCATCGATGAAATTTCAAATGCTACTTCGAGTAAGGGATGCCAAAGGATAATATCGCCGTTCAGTCCTTTAAAGCCACGCTCTGTAGGTGTTATCCAATCGTCATAATCCGGTGCACGGCCATCGTGTGGTTTTCCATCGGCAAGATCTCCTCCGATACCGATTACAAAAATTGCCCTGTGTTCCTTTAGGATTTCCGTTTCACGGCGCATAGGCGTGAGATCAGGATAACGTGCCTGTAATTCTTCGGCATGCACAAATACTATTTCCTCCGGCAGGGATGGCACTAACTGAGGGTAATGCTCAAATATCATAAATTCAGTACGTTTCAGTACCTGATATATTCTTCTGACAATATTCTTCAGAAATTCAAGATTACGGTCCTTTTCGTTAATCACCAGTTCCCAATCCCATTGATCGACATACAATGAATGAAGATTGTCTAACTCTTCATCGGGCCGGATAGCATTCATGTCGGTATAAATGCCATATCCTTCATCGATCCCGTAATCGGCAAGGGCCATGCGTTTCCATTTCGCTAAACTGTTTACTACCTCGGCTTCACGATTGTCAAGATCTTTAACCGCGAAAGTAACTTTTCTCTCCACTCCATTCAGATCATCGTTTATTCCGGTACCTTTAAGAACAAATAAAGGAGCTGTCACACGACGTAACCGAAATTCTCCGGCCAGGTTATCCTGAAATGTATCCTTCACCAATTTAATTGCTTTCTCGGTTTGTTTCAGATCAAGCAGGCTTTTGTATTTTTTCGGCAGGATTAGTTTTCTCATACTGTATTTGTTTATTTTTTAATATTACATGTGTAGTTATTTAGCGGCATCTAAGATAATAATTGTTGAGTAAAGGGGAGGATGACTTTGCCATCCTCCCAAGAAACTATAATAAAGACACCCACATGAATACTTAACTAACATTTCTTTCAGTAGTATTAAAATGAATTTCAGCAGCACGTCCGGATGGATCCGTGTTTTTCTGCCATTTCGGAATCCATTTTAACACGGTTTTAATACTATGCTCTTCCGGATAAAACTTTTCAAAAACTTTACGAAAATAAAATGCTTCCTTAGAATCGGGCGTGTTGTGGGGAAATCTTTTTGATGCTGTTGCAAATTCAGTATCAGAAATAATCTTTGAAGTATATGATTTAATTGTATCTATCCAGTTGTATCCAACCCCATCACCAAATTGTTCCTTTTGCCTCCATAGGATTTCATCGGGCAGGTAAGGATCGTCTTTTACATCGAAGGCTTTACGTAAAGGCCATTTTTCTATTTTACCATGGGACCTGTCTGGCCGTTTGAACTTCGGGTGTATTGACAAGGCTACCTGAAGGAATCCCTTATCGAGAAATGGAACCCTGGCTTCGAGGCCTGTAGCCATAGTAGCTTTATCAGCACGCAGACAATCCGCTGTTGACAGCCGAAAAACCCTTGAAATGGTTTCCTTCTGAAATTCTTCATCAGAGGGTGCATTATGAAAGTATAAATATCCCCCGAAAATTTCATCAGCGCCTTCTCCCGAAAGTACTACTTTTATCCCCATATCAGTTATAGCTTTTGATAGAAAATACATAGGAGTTGCTGCCCTGATGGTGGTAACATCATATGTTTCGAGATGCCAAATAACTTTTTCGAGTGCTTCGATTCCCTCTTCGACCGTAAAAAGAATTTCATTATGAATTGTCCCAATAAATTTGGCAACTTTTCGGGCTGCGACAAGGTCAGTAGCCTCAGGATGAATCCCAACGGAAAATGAATGAAGATCCTGCCCTGATTCACGCATTAGTTTTTTGGTAATAGAGGCAATGAGACTTGAATCAAGACCTCCAGAAAGTAATACTCCCAGTGGAACGTCGCTCATTAAACGCTTTTCTGTTGCCTGAGTAAGTGCATTTCTTAGCCGTTCGGTATCAAATTCCTCTGTACACACTTTATAATCGGCCCAGTCTGGATTAAAAAATTTCACAAAACCTGTTTCAGGCGTATAGTAATGTCCCGGAGGAAATGCTTCCATTGTATCACACTGATCGGCAATTGCTTTCATTTCAGAACTGAAATACATATTTCCCAATGTATCCTGTCCATAATAAAGTGGTTTTACACCAATTGGATCGCGTGCCGCCATAAACTTATCTTTATCGATCAGAACAAAGGAAAAGATACCATCGAGTTTATTACAAAAATCATATCCATACTTTTCATAGAGATGAACAATAACTTCACTATCGCAAGTGGTTCTGAACTGTCGTCCGGTAAGCTCTTCCCTACGTAGTTTTATATGATTATAAATCTCACCATTATGCATTACCCAGGCTGTATCGCTTCCCTGAATTGGTTGAGTACCCGTATTTAAATCGATGATCGACAACCTTTCATGCGCTAAAATGGAACCGTTCGGAGCCTCATATACACCCCATTCATCCGGACCTCTGTGTTTTTGACGTTTCGACAGTTGCTGCACGATTTCTTTATCCGCCTTCCCTATTATAGCTAGTATTCCACACATTGCTTTATTCTATTAGAACAATTTATAATGTATTATAACATTTTAAATTGTTTTTCTTACGTTTATTAAGTAATTGATCTTATTATCTTATGATTTTAAACTTAAACCCGCAAAGATATTAATAAACTAAAAATATGCAAATTAATTTTTAGTATTTGGTAAAAAAATTTTATCTTTACTTACAAATTGTTATTTTTTTAGTGTTTTATATAATAATTTTCATCAAATCATGAAATCAAATAATCACTCGCTAATTGATGGCCTTGATCGGAAAATTCTCTCAATCTTAACTAAGAATGCGCGCATGCCATTTTTAGAAGTCGCACGTGAATGCAATGTTTCCGGAGCAGCAATCCATCAGAGAGTCCAGCGTTTAACCAAACTGGGTATTATTTCGGGTTCGCAGTTTGTTGTCGATCCCAAGAAACTCGGTTACAGTACCTGTGCTTATGTGGGTGTTTTTCTCGATAATGCAAGCTTGTTCCCGGAAGTTTCGGAGCATTTGCTTAAAATATCTGAAATTACCCAATGTCACTATACAACCGGTCAATATGCCATGTTTATCAAAGTATATGCAAAAGATAACGAGCACCTTCGCAAAATCCTATCTGAAAAAATTCAAGCTATCGACGGTATTTTAAGAACCGAAACTTTTATTTCACTTGATGTAATGGTAAATCGCCAGTTACCGGTTCTTGAGCAGTCTGAAAATGAAGTAAAAATGCGCAGAAAAAAGAGCTGACCGAATAACTCCCTTTCCGCTCTTAAGAAATCTTGAAGTATTAATAAAATTTTATTTTATATTGTCACCTGGTTAGTCGCTAACTAGTGTTCTGATCAAACCTGTACTCTAACTTAAGGATGTAAAATAAAATCTGAATTGATTGTGCCTGTTCAATATTAACAAGGGAATTCTTTCCCTTTTCCTTTTCTATTTTATATTTTTAACTTAAATTCAATAAATTCATAACAAAATGCATCGAAAAAAGTTTATTAAAATACTTGTTGTCAGTGCAGGAATTCTATTGGTTCTTTTTATTATCGCTGGCCTCTGGATGAGAAAAGAGATCAGAAAATTCGAGAGTAATGATCCTCTTGTCTGGAAGAAAGAAATCCATAAATTCAAGAAGCTTGATGATAACAATGATTATCCTGAAAATGCTGTATTGTTTGTCGGGAGTTCGAGTATTCGTTTCTGGAAATCGCTGGGTGAAGACATGTCTCCCGTTCCGATAATTCAGAGGGGATTTGGCGGATCAAAGATTGAAGATGTAATTTATTGGGCTCCAGAACTAATATACTGTCATAACGTTAGTGAAATAGTGGTTTTTGCCGGAACAAACGATATCACAGGCCGCTCGAGTGATTTATCACCGCAGGATCTGGCCGACAATGTTTTGAAATTGGCAGAAATTATATACGAACATAATTCAAAAACGATCATTTACTATATATCCATCACACCTACTCCCGATCGGTGGGATGTTTGGCCAAGAGCAAAACAGGCAAACGAGCTAATTAAAGCACACGCTGACTCATATGAAAATTTTATATTTCTCGACTTTACTGATGAGTTTATGAATAAGGAAGGAATACCTGACGCAAAGTTCTTCAAAGTAGACGGATTGCATTTGAATAGTGTGGGTTATGCAATCTGGACAAAAAGAATTAAACCCATCCTGGAAGAAGCTCAGTGAGCAAATCTCTGGCAGAAATAACAATTCAATACAAAATATTGCGATTATTATTCTATGGAATTATTATGCTTCTAATTTCGAGTTTTTCAGAATACCTATTGAGTTACAAAGACCTAGTGCACAAAACTGCTATACTTAATAGAGGTGGTAATTTTACATTTTCTTTCAGCATTTATATTATGTGACTGTTAAAATAATTCAATCATTACTACCGATTTAGCGGGCAGATCCACCTTCAGTATTTCATCTTCCAAATGCATATTGGTAAAGGGTTTAATATTCACCTCTTCAGGTTGACTAAAGTCATTTAATGCATTCATCCTGTCTGCTGTAATAATCTCACCAGTAACTTCAATAACACTTCTTCCTTTGATTTCACATTGCAAGCTATAAGATACTTCAGGATTGAGATTTACGATACTGACATGGACTTTGCCACTCTTATCCAACGAAACTGAAACGCTTAGTGCCTGTATTTTATCATCGCCATTGACGTAATCAGAACAGGTCAATTCAAAGGGTAGTAGGATGGCATCCTGATGTACCTTGTACATTTTAAAAACATAGAATGTTGGCGTTTTAACCATTTCACTTTCCCTGGTAAGAACCAT
>CAZMVE010000120.1:0-8852 GCA_964569585.1 uncultured Bacteroidales bacterium
CCCAGTTCATTTTCCAGGTCGGTTGTATCCGCCCAGGTGGCCGGTACATCGCCGGGTTGCATGGGAAGAAATTCTTTTTTGGCTTTCTTTTCCAAAGCTTGCTCAATGGCCTCTATAAATTCCATGAGATTAACCGGACTGCTGTTCCCAATATTATAAACCTTATAGGGTGCTTTTGAGCTTGCCGGATCGGGATGCTTTCCGGTCCAGTAATGATTTCCGGACGGAACATTGTCAATTACCCGAATAACCCCCTCAATAATATCGTCGATATAGGTAAAATCGCGGCGCATATTCCCTTCATTGAATACCTGTATCGGCTCACCCTTAATAATAGCCCTGGTGAAAATAAACAATGCCATATCGGGTCTGCCCCAAGGACCATACACCGTAAAAAAGCGCAAACCTGCTGTTGGAAGTCCGAATAAATGACTGTATGTATGGGCCATAAGTTCGTTCGATTTCTTGCTGGCTGCATACAGGCTAATGGGATGATCTACATTATCGTGGGTGGAAAATGGCATGGCCTCATTAAGCCCGTATACGCTAGAACTGCTTGCATAAACCAGATGTTGAATTTTATTATGCCTGCAACCTTCGAGGATGTTAATAAATCCGATGATATTACTATTGATATAGGCCATAGGATTTTGAAGACTATACCTTACACCAGCTTGTGCCGCAAGATTGCAAACCTTGTCAAATTTCTCCTTATGAAAAAGCTTATCAAGCTCATTCTTATCTTCAAGATTCAATTGTATAAAGGAATAAGCCGGAAATTTATCCGATACTATCTTCTTTCCGTAGCTGATACCATTCCTTTTTATGCCCATTTGCTCAAGTCGGCCATACTTTAACTCAACAGTATAATAATCGTTTATACTATCAAGTCCAACAACCTCATCGCCCCTTTCAAGTAATTTGTACGCTAAATGGTATCCAATAAATCCTGCCGTACCTGTAACCAGTATTTTCATCAGTGTAAGTTGATTTGATTGACAAAAATACGATTTATCAACCGGGATTTAGGAAGGGGTATAATATTTTTCCCAACATTTAGAATATGTGACTTTACAAAAAAAGGCTGCAGTAAAAACCGCAGCCCAATTATTGCCAATAATCCATTGGAAAATTAATCTCTCACTACTTCACCTAAACCATTAATATCTACTGATAATTCAGGATTACCCCGGTAATATACATTTCCAAGTCCGTCAATATCGACTGACAGGTGTTCCTTGGCATCGATTTCAACATTACCATTTCCATTGATATCAATTATACCATTCAGTACCTTTAAATCAAAAGCTTCAACATTGCCAACGCCATCCAATTCTATTTCCAGCTTATATTGCTGGGGACCGGTCAGATAAAATTTTCCTACCCCGCTAAGGGTCACTTTTTCCAGTTCAGGTACCATAATATCAACCCGAATTTCTTCATCGCTATTTACATTTATATCTTTGTTGAAGCGAAGTAGCAATTCATCACCAATAACAACGGCATCCATATAGGGAAGAATATTTTCATAGGCTGTAAATACAACCTTACGGGATGCACCTACTTCAACATAAACATTAGAAACATTCTCCAGATCGATAGCGATAAAATCGTCGACAACTACCGATTTTGATCTAATTTCTCCAATTCCCGTAATTCGGTGTTCATTATCAAATATACCATCATCCTCTTCACAGCCCAGGAAAAAAGTAGCTGCAAATAAACCTAGTATAATATTGTAAGTTTTCATGGTTTTGGTTTTTTCTATACAGCTAATGACAGCTATATTTTCTTCAGGTTGCATGAGAATGAAATTATTTCATCTCTACAATTCCAGATGACTATACAGTTTTTCGATACCTCCAAATAGCCAACGCATTCGTGCAAATTGCATAAACGGATATTGAGATCATCTCTCTCGAAATATCAGCAAAACCCGATCCCTTCAGAAGAATCATTCTTATTACCCTGATAAAATAAGCCATTGGATTAATTATATTCAATTTCTGTCCCCATTCCGGCATGTTCTCTACAGATGTGAAAAGGCCACTCATCAGAACAAAAATCATAACGAAGAAAAAGGATACAAAAAGCACCTGTTGCTGAGTATTCGAAATGGTCGAAATGAACAAACCAATCCCCAGAATGGATACAAGGTAGATGGAAGCAAAGGTGAATAAGGTTAACAGACTACCTACAACAGGAACGCTGAAAAGCATTCTCGCGAGGATTAAGCCAAAGGCCAGATCGAACAATCCGATGAATAAAAATGGTAGAAGCTTACCCGCTATGAATTGATATTTTTGGATAGGAGTAACATTAAGTTGTTCAATGGTTCCCCTCTCTTTTTCTTTTACCAGGTTCATCCCCGTCATCATCCAGCCAATTATGGTAACAAGAATAACAAGTATTCCGGGAGCCATGAAAATGCGGTAATTCAGCTCCGGATTATACCAGTGACGGGTTTGCACATCGATTCCAGCAGTTGATATCTCATAAAATCCCTGCTTTACCATTATTTCTTTCGAAAAATCGCGAATAATTGCATTGCAATAAGCATTCGATAATTCTGCAAGACTTCCATTTATCGAGTTAAGAAGAAACTGAACAGCTGGCGGTTTTTGCAGGGTCAAATCATTACCGAAATTTTCAGGTATCACACATATAACATCTGCATTTCCGGTAGTCAGGTTTCTTTCGGCAATGGATACATTGTCTGAATTACCTAGCTCAACAAAGAATCCGGAAGCAACAAACTTTTTTGTTAGGGCCACCGATTCTGCACTTTTATCCTGATCGACGAAAAATATTTTAATATTTTTCATCTCGAACGTAGCAGCATATACCAATACCAGCATCTGAACAATGGGAACCATTATTATTGCTGTGCGAAGAAATTTATCGCGCGCTATCTGAAGAAATTCTTTCTGAACAATATAGAGTATCGTCTTCATTCTTAATTCTTAATTCTTCATTCTTAATTATCAATTATTCATTATTAATCACCCTCAATCCAGTCTTACCTGAAATTTTCTGACACTAATAATTATAAATCCACACAACATAAGCATCAGTATTACAATTTCTTTCCAGATATAAAAAACTCCAACACCTTTAAGCATCACATCTTTTATTGCCGAAAGAAACCAGCGTGGGGGCATCAGGATACTGATATACTGAAGAATCTTGGGCATATTCTCTATAGGGAATATAAATCCCGATAGAAGAATACTGGGCAACATCAGTCCAACAAGTGAAATGATCATGGCTGCCTGCTGAGTTTTTACCATAGTTGATATAGTAATCCCTAATGATAAGGCCAGCAAAATAAATAACAGGCACAATGAGAATAGAAGAATCACGCTTCCCCTCACAGGAACGTGAAAAACGAAAAAGCCCACGCCGATGATAATAATTGAATTCAGAAATGCCAGAGCCAGGTATGGAATTACTTTACCCATAATGATCTGGATAGGCCGGAGTGGGGAAACAAGCAGTATTTCCATAGTCCCCAGTTCTTTCTCTCTGGCAATCGAGACGGATGTCATCAAAGCTGAGATCAGCATAAGAATAAGCGCTATGGTTCCCGGAACAAACATATTAGCCGAACGCAACTGCTCATTATAATACATCCTGTGTTCAGTAAGTATTACCTGTCCTGCTCCCAGCATATTTTGTTCCCTCATGAAATCCAGGATAATAGCTCTTGTATAGTTTTCTATAATTCCCGCCATGTTAGGATCAGAGGCATCGGTCAGCAATTGCATCTTTGCTTTACCTGTTTTGATAAGGTTCGCTCCAAAATCCTTTTCGAAAACAACGACTTCCTTTATTCTGCCTTTTTTAAAAAATGATTCTATTTCAGTAACGGTGCGAATATTTTCCTCAAGCTGGAAATATCCGCTGGATAATAATTTATTCGTTAGTTTAATGCTCATCTCATCCTTGGAAAGGTCAAGAATTCCTATTCCCGCATTTTTTACCTCCATGGTTATCACATGTCCGAAGAGTAAAAGCTGGATCACAGGGATGCCAAATATAATCAGCATGGTACGGTAATCACGCAGCAGATGACGAAACTCTTTTATAATAAATGCCGAAAATCTTTTCATTTTCTAAAAGAATCAGTTCAAAGTCTATGATTCAGTGTTCAGTGTTCAAAATTCAATCTCACTCACATTATTCATTATTAATTCTACATTATTAATTATTATTTATCCTCTCGCTATCTTGATAAATGCTTCAAAAATGTTATTTGCCTCATACTTCTCCTTCAACTTCTTAGGTGTATCAAGAGCTACTATTTTTCCTTCGTGCATGATGGAAACTCTGTCGCAATATTCAGCCTCGTCCATATAGTGTGTTGTAACAAATACCGTTATCCCATTCGAAGCAGCTTCGTAGATCAATTCCCAGAATTGCCGGCGTGTAACAGGATCAACACCGCTGGTGGGTTCATCGAGAAAGACAATTTTTGGCTTATGTATTAATGCAACGGAGAATGCCAGCTTCTGCCTCCATCCGAGAGGAAGTGCTGAGATGAGAGTATCTTTGTATGTTGTGAGTGAAAACTGACCGAGAAGTTCCTGCGTTCTGATTCGTATCGTTTCTTTCGAAAGTCCATAAATACCTCCATAAAAACGAATGTTTTCATAAATTGTCAAATCATCGTATAAGGAGAACTTCTGGCTCATATAACCAATACTTTTCTTGATCTGCTCCGTTTGTGTATAAACATCGTATCCTGCCACACGGATATCTCCCGAACTTGGTTTTGATAATCCGCAGAGAATTTTTATTGCAGTGGTTTTACCGGCTCCATTGGCACCAAGAAAACCAAACACCTCTCCCCGGTAAACTGAAAAGTTCAGCTTATCGTTGGCAGTAAACTTTCCAAAGCGTTTGCACATATTTTTTGCCTGTATGACGGGAGTATCCAACATAGTCGCCTTTTAATTATTATAATTTATTGTGATTGATCTCAATTTCTTCATTCTTAATTATTAATTATTAATTCTTTATTGTCGATTCTCCTCCATCAGTTTCATAAACACATCCTCGATTCCAGGAGTTATCTCTTCAATCTGCACACCGGTATGTTTCTTTTGTTGAAGGTATTTTTGCAAATCAACTTTGTCAGGTCTTTCTCTTCGATCGGTATAGTGCAGGTCTTGCCCAAAAGGAAAAACACTGGAAGTATTAGGATATTCACGTAAATCTTTAAGTAATCGATAGAGTTCATCGGACTGAACTGATAAAATTTCACTGCCAAAAGAACGCACAACATTATCGGGTTTGTCGATGATTAATATATTTCCCTTCTGAATTAATGCTGTTCTGTTGCAAAGCGAAGCTTCATCCATATAGGGGGTAGATACGAGAATTGTAATTCCTTTGGCTTTTAATCCCATCAGCAGATCCCAGAATTCTCTCCTCGAAACAGCATCGACTCCGGTAGTGGGCTCATCGAGGATCAGTACTTTTGGTTCGTGAATAAGTGCACAGGATAATGCCAGTTTCTGTTTCATTCCCCCGGAAAGTCGACCGGCTAGCCTGTTTTTAAAGGGTTCAATCTGAACATAGATATCCCGAATCAGGTGGTAATTTGCTTCAATCGATGTTCCGAAAACGGTGGCAAAAAAGCTCAGGTTCTCTTCAACGGTCAGATCGCTGTATAGTGAAAACTGCCCCGGCATATACCCTACAACGGACCGGACTTTACGGAAATCACGTACAACATCGAAATTATCGACTGAAGCCTTTCCGGTATCGGGAAGAATAAGTGATGTAAGAATGCGAAATAATGTAGTTTTACCCGATCCGTCTGGTCCTATAAAACCAAATAACTCCCCTTCATCAATAGAGAACGAAATGTCAGTGATGGCTTTGACCTTACCATAGACTTTGCTGATATGTTCTGCCTGAATAATCATTCTGCTGTTGCTGTCTGAATCAAACGAACCTCACCAGGCATATTTATCCTGATCAAACCATCGTTGGCAACATAAATCTTCACTGCATAAACCAGGTTCACCCTTTCTTCACGAGTCTGTATAATTTTTGGTGTGAATTCAGCGCTTGCAGCAATCCAGTTGATCTGACCGCTGTATTCACGCACTCCATCGTTTCCGTCATCTGTCAGTACCCGAACATTATCTCCGATTTTTATACTGGCAAGTTGTCTTGCGCTGAAATAGGCTTTCAGTTCCATAGTATCTAAATCAGCAATTTTAAACAGTGGTTTCCCCTGAATAATTGTCTCACCTTCTTCAGCATAGGTTTCGAGTATGGTACCCTTTATTGGGCTCATAACATTAGAGCGCCGCAATAGATCATCTGCCTGTTTGATAGAAGCATCATTAGCACTAACCTCAGCATTGATCGATATAAAATTAGTCTTCACCTGATCAATCTGCTTCTGAAGCAGTATAAGATTATTTTCCAGATCATCGACCTGTTTTTGTGAAACTGCACCCTCAGGGAGTAACTGCTGAAAACGATGCAAATCATTTTTTAAGGCTCGCTCCTGTTCATTGAGTACTGTAATCTGAGCCTGATTATTCATCCGTTTTGCTTTTACGGATTGTCGTCGTGCCACCAATTCCTCCTTTTTAAGATAGGTCTGAATCGTATCTATTCGATAAGCAAGCTGTCCGGCTTCTATTTTATCACCTTCCATAAGGTTTTTAACGAGTATCTTTCCAGCATTTTCAGCTGAAACAATTATTTCCCTAGCCGTGAAATTACCATATGCATCGGAAACCTGGTCACTTTGATCACAGGCAAGAACCAGCAAAACGGGCGTTAATAAATATATCAGTATTTTCATAGTATAACTTATTTGAGTTTTCAATTTATTATAAATATTTCCGGATCGATTCCTTCAAGCAGCCGGTATTGGATATTTGATTTTTGCAGTTCAATTTTGTGTGTTTCCCGGTCGAGACGAGCCTTAATCTCGGAATTCAGATCTTCCAGATAATCAGTCGAAGTGATGACTCCATTCAGCAAGGCAGTTTCACTTCCTCTCGAAATAGCAACAAGCTGATTTATCAATTCCTCGTCTATTTCGATTATGTCTATAAGCTTCTTCTGCTCTATTAATTTCTGAGTTAAAGCGATTGACATTTTTCGTTCAAAATCGGTCCTGTTCGTTTCAATTATTTCCCTTTGTTTCAATAATACCTGGGTCTCACGCTTATTTTGCTTCCAGTCGAAAAGGGTCCACGATAATTTCACTCCTACGATATAGTAATAATCCGGTTCATTCTCGAAGAAATTTAATCCTGGATAACTGTATCCGGCCTGACCGTATGCTGCTAAAAAAGGCAAATTCTTTGCCTTCTGAAGATTGGCCAGGCTTTCAATTCGCTGAGTTTCGGCATCGAAGTATGAGTACTCCGGTCGGTTTCCGCTGGAGGCCAGGATCGGGATATCAGAGACCGAAAAATTAGTTCCCGAATTAACTTCAAGACCCGTATATAGGGCAAGTGATACTATTACCTGCTGGCGTTGTTTCTCAATTTCCAGAATGTGTTGTTGTGTAATAAGAAGCTCCGTCGTAATTTTTTCCAGATCATTTCTTTTAATAATGCCCCCTGTGTAAGCCGATTCCATCTCTTTCAAACGTTGACTAAGCAGCTTGGCTTTTAATTGTATTATTTCTATATTTTTCTTCAAAAAAATGGAGCTGAAGAATAAATCGGTTATCAGGGAATTCAACTGGTAGAGTTCTGTTTCAATTTTTCCATGTTCAACTTCCAGCGATGCCAGTTCAAAGTCTTTTTTGCGTTTTGTTAAGCCTCCGTCGTATAATTTCTGAAGGGCCTCTACACCAGCATTATATTGAAACGGATCAACTTCAATTACAGGACCATTCTCGCCCATTACTGTAATTGCATCGCTCTGATACCATGCTTTTCCGAATGCAGAAATACCTGGCAGATAAGACGTATTTGCATTGGCAATTTTTAATCTGGTAACTTCCGAAAATATCTCAAGCTGATTATTGATTGCAGCGTAATTTTGTGCCGCTGATAGACACTGCATTAATGATAAACTATCAGACTGAGCATTTACAGGTTTAATTATCAGAATAAGACATCCTATGACAACTAATTTTTTCATAACACAGTGTTTTAGGGAGTTAAAGCATTAATAATAAATTGCTTGACTTCATGTTTACGCTCTTCCAGGAAACTATTGAAAAAAGGCTTGAATTCCTCAGGCGCTACTTTCTGCATAACCGGATAGGTAGCAAAAGGAAATATAATCAATCCAAGAATATTCAATAATAAGTGAGCCGGATTTGTCTTCCGGATTTGCCCGCTCTCTGTTTCCTTTTGGATCTCGATAAAAAGCTTCTTCATATGCTCAAGAATATTATCCTGAAGAAGTGACGAAAACCTTCCCGGATTTTGATTCATTTCATTTAGAACAAAAAGTGGCAAGTATCGGTTTTCCATCAACGTATCCACATAGATATCAACGATTGAAGTCAATCGTTCAAGAACGCCCATCTCTTTTTCAAAAATATTCTTCAATCCCATTGAGATACGTATAATAACTTCTCCGAAAATATGCTCAAAGAGTTTCTCCTTGCTTCTGAAATAATAGTGAAGCAAAGCTTTATTGATCCCAGCCTCATCGGCTATTTCCTGCATGCGGGCACCTGCCATACCCTTTTGCATAAATACCCTCCGTGCTGCTTCAATAATACGTTGTTCTGTAGAAGTATCTTTAACCATAAAAATTAATAAAATTGTTTAACTATTTAATTTAACCATTTAGTCAAATATATATATTTTTATTTATCTAGCAAAGTCTTAACAGAAAAATTATTGAATAGAGAA
>CAZMVE010000121.1:0-8830 GCA_964569585.1 uncultured Bacteroidales bacterium
ATATGAGAAACAGGTGGCAAAAGCGTATTAGCTGGTAAGTAACATAATAATATTATATCGATGTTTATGTCAGATATACAAGAAATAATGACAAAGGATAATGTAAAAGCAACACCAGATCTTGTCGATGAAATTCAGGAATCGAAATCGGAATATAAAATATTGACGCGGAAATTGGACGTATTTTATGGCGATTTCCAGGCACTTAAAAACATTTCACTTAAGATCCGCCCCTATACGGTAACAGCACTGATAGGTCCTTCAGGTTGTGGAAAATCAACCTATTTGCGGGTCTTCAACCGAATGAACGACTATATTGATGGATTTACGCTGGAAGGAAAGGTTCTTATCGACGGGCAGGATATATATAATGATAAAGTAATATTAGAAAAATTGAGGAAAGATGTGGGTATGGTATTTCAGAAACCCAATCCATTCCCGAAATCAATTTATGAAAATGTTGCCTATGGTCTTAAAATTCAGGGGGTAAAAGATAAAAACTTTATTCATGAAAGAGTAGTCAGATCGCTGCAAAAGGTAGTACTGTGGGATGAGGTCAAGGATAACCTGAAAAGAAATGCCTTAGCCTTATCAGGCGGACAACAACAGCGTTTATGCATAGCCCGTACCTTGGCTGTGGAGCCCAATATAATTCTTATGGATGAGCCTACTTCTGCTCTCGATCCCATTTCCACCGGAAAAATAGAAGAACTGATTTTCGAGCTGAAGAACGAATACACAATTCTCATTGTAACCCATAATATGCAGCAGGCAGGACGTGTTAGCGACCGTACTGCTTTTTTCTATCTTGGTGAACTTATCGAAGAAGGGGCCACCAAGGATATTTTTATCAATCCTAAAATGGAACGTACTGAAAATTATATAACAGGACGTTTTGGATAAGAACAACCGGATTATTAGAGTAATTTTATCTATTGAACCTTTATCGGGAAAAAGATTATGATTCCATTAGAATATGAAATAGACCATTTGAAAAATATATTTTTTGAAATGGTTGACCTGGTCAGGGACCAGCTCACACTTACCAAAGAAGCTTTACTTACTAATGATACAGATGTTGCCTCTGAGGTTATGCGTAAGGAAAGCCGGGTAAATTCTTACGAACTCACCATCGACCGCGAGTGTGAAGATTTTCTTGCTTTGCATTCGCCGGTAGCTGCCGATCTGCGTCTTACAATAGCCATCCTGAAGATGTCAGGGAGTCTTGAAAGAATTGGGGATCATGCCTACCGTATATCGAGTTTTCTGTACGAAGATAAGCTGACTTTATCCAAGGAGATGATTAAGCTTGTTCATTTGCCCGATTTGTTCGATGAAATAGATAGTATGCTCGATAATGTAATTAACTCTTTGGAAAACAGTGATGTTAAGCTGGCCAAGACAGTTTTCAAAAAGGATAAGGCAATTGATAAGATAAATAAGAAAATACCCGATCTGATGCAGGATCACTTAAAGAGTTCAAAGGATAAAGTTGCCGATGTGATCCTGGTGGCAAGTACTATTGGAAAACTTGAAAGGGTAGGGGACCTGATTAAAAATATGGCGGAAGAAATCATTTTTTATATCGAATCGAAAATCATCAAACACAAGAAGCGCAATAAAAAGATCCGCAAAAGATTTAATCTTACGAAATAAAGTATTCCTGTAACAATATAGTTATTCTTTATCCTGCCGGAGAAGATCTCCGGTTTACAAATTATGGCAGCTATTTAAGCAGGTCAAACGTTTCTTTCCGGTTGTTTTCCGAAAAATCACGGAAAGCCTTGTAAATATTATTGATATGCAGGATAAGGGTTTTTAGTTCGTTACAAATATCCATAAACAGCATATTTGTTCTGGTACTACCCGGTTCCTTCTTAAGTACTTTAAGTTGTTTCTTTCTTATTTTAGTAATCAAATCGTTTATATTCTGGGCATTAGCTATTATTTTTTCCTGTTTTGAAAATTCCGTATTTGTAATTGAGGCAACCACTTCGGTAATATAGCTCTGCAATGCACTATTAATTTCCATGAGGCTTTCTTCCTGGAATTTGCTTAGCGGGGCATGATTGTTATCGACATGTTCGTATGCCGGATTTACAATATGCGTAATACAGTGCATCATCTCCCGCAGGTAATCAATAATTTCAATATAATTATGTCCACTCTCAAACGATTCTTCCGTAAGTTTTTGCAGTGTCTGGGGCACCTCTTTCTTAAGCGATTTGGCTTCCTTACTAAGCTGCTTTGCAGTTTTCACATCTTCCTTCAATTTCTTGTGTTTTTCCTTAATAAGTGAGTCTATTGATCTGTTTAGGGTTTTGTATGTTGCCAGCACTAAACTTGTTACATTGGCAGAACACCTTTCGTAAATACTATTACCATCAAATGACAATGCTTTGAATCGATCATTTTTTTTGGATTCTTCTTTTGATTTTTTACTATGGAAGGCATGTGTTTTTATCACCATGTATATTGCAAGGGGAATTAACACTATCAGGGCCAGCAGGTGACTCCAGTATAATACCAGGGCAACTAATAACGCTACGGTAAAAGCACTTAGCGCTGTAAAAAACCAGCCACCGACCACTGTCACAACGCCTGTGATCCTGTAAACTGCACTTTCCCGACCCCAGGCTCCATCGGCAAGCGATGATCCCATTCCTACCATGAAGGTTACATAGGTAGTCGAAAGAGGTAATTTTAAAGAAGTGGCAAATGAGATCAAAATACTGGCTACTACCAGGTTGACCGATGCCCTGATAAGGTCGAACGATACTCCGGGATTATTTTTAACGTAGGCTTTAAACGGTTTAGGATCAAACCGTTTCTCCATTCTTTTTAACATCGAGTTTGGCAAAATTACCTGTACTACTTTGTTAATTATCATGGCCTGACGAACTACCGCGCGGGCCACCAAACTGGATTCAAATCTTTCATCGACGGCTTCCTGGTCACTTAGATTAAGTGAAGTTTTTAAAACCGAACGTGCTTTGCGGCTTAACCAAAGTGCAATAACCATTATTAAGCCTGCTATGATGAGATACAAAGTGGGTGTTTTTACCTGGCCTGCCAGTGAAGACATTAAAAACGAGTCAGCTGAAGCTTCGTGGGCAGCTGAGAAAATTTTATACGATTCAAAACCAGCCAGCGGGACACCAATAAAATTCACGAGATCGTTCCCTGCAAAAGCCATAGCAAGGGCAAAGGTACCTGCAAGTACAATAAATTTCAGGATATTGAGATTAAATATCCAGTATAAAAGTTGTAATAAAATGCTCCATGCTATCAGACTAAAACATATAATCAGGAATGTATGTTCCATGATCCAATTGATAATTTCATCGCTCATGAAAGATGTTCCCTTGGCACCTTTAATCAAAATAAAGTAGGTTATAAAAGTAAGTGCAATTCCACCCCAAATAGCTCCGAAATATTTCATAGTCCTTTGGAAGTTAAAGGTGAACAATAACCTTGAGAGATATTGTATTATTGCGCCTACAGTAAATGCAACTACCACTGATAGAAGAATTCCTGAGATTATAGCAAGTGCCTTTCCTGAATTGATATAGTTACCCATCTCGCTAAAATCCTGACCTTTATCAGAAATAGTCAGAATGGCAATTCCAACTGCAGCTCCCAGTAACTCAAAAACGATAGAAACAGTGGTAGAGGTAGGTAATCCGAAGGTATTGAACAAATCGAGAAGTATAACATCAGTGAGCATAACGGCAACAAAAATGATCATGATGTTGTAGAAAGTGAATGAACCGGGATGGAATATCCCCTTACGCGCAACCTCCATCATACCGCTTGAAAAAGTAGTACCGAAAAGAATTCCGGCAGCAGCTACAATCAGTATTACTCTGAGGGGAGCAACTTTAGCACCAATGGCAGAGTTTAAAAAATTAACGGCATCATTACTTACGCCTATAATCAGATCGGAAATGGCAAGAATAAAAAGAACTCCAACTATTATAAGAAAGACTTTTTCCATACTTTGATTTTTTGCGTCCTAAAAATAACTTTTACATCTGAAATAAAATAGCCTAATGTTAATTTTATGTTACGATTATTTATTGGAAGCAAAGAAATACAGAGGCGTTTTTTATGGATAGAGGATATAATTCGAAACTTTAAATTGTAGTGTACTATTTTGTTGTACGAACTGTTGTTGTTTCATTAATCCATCCGCCTACGGTATATGACTGACCGTCGGTATAACCGTTGAAGAATGCATTTTCATTATTCGGAAAGCGCTGCGAATAGGCTTTAATCTGTTCATCGGCTACTTCGGTAACCGTTGGATCAACTGCTTTTGCCTTAGCAAATTTATCAACAGCTGCCCAATATACAGCCTTTTTTTCAAAGTCGTTACTGCCACAGGTTGGACTACTTGCAGCATAGGCCGAACCGATCAGAATATAAGCCTCTCCGTAATTACTTTTCAGATTAATGGCCGCCAGGCAATTTTTTCGGACACTGGAATAATCTTTTGTCTGAAAAGCTATTTTTCCCAATTGATAGTAGTAAAATGCCTTTTTTACAGCATCCGTTTCAGTTTCCACTGCCTGTTTGTAATACTGGCTGGATTTCGTATAATCTTCCTTAACAGCAAATAATCCTCCCAGCTTTGCAGCTGCATCGGCCGAGGGTTCGAGTTGAAATAATTTTTCAGCTGTCTGAGCATACAATTCTGATTTCTCACAGCTTGTTTGAGACAGAAGTGTGGTAACTTTTTTAAGAAACTGGATATCTTCGGGATTTTCCTGAAATTTAGGGGCGAAAATACTGATCAATGATTCACAATCGGCAGCGCCACTCTCGGCAAATATTTTTTCAATACCTTCAATAGCCTGTGCAATTTTAGGATCATTATCTCCGCTGGCGGTTTTTTGTTCCAGCAGGTCCATAATTTTTACATAGTTAGTAATCATGACATCCGGACCAATGATGCTTTGCTGCATCAATATATAGCTGGTGGAAATAAAGGTTACTGCAACCGATTCGTCCACTTTTTCGTCGCGCAAATCAACAGATTTTTCCAGGTATCCGTAAGCTTCTTCAATAGCTGCTTTCCGGTATCTCAATAAATCGACCCCTTTCATACCGTATACATAGCCGGGCTGCTTGAAATATTCAATACGCTGATCGTATAGCATCATGAGTGAATCGACCCATGCTTGTTTCATATTCTCATCGGGTTCATTCTCGATTTTATATTTCAGAATTTTTGCACCATGGATATAAATATTCTTACTTGCCTGCGGACAATTGTAAAAACAAGACCTCCAGGAATCGTAAGCATACTCCAACGTATTGATTTTAACATATTGATTCATGATGGAAAGATTGCTGGCACATTCCATTCGTGATGCACTATCGGGGCCATAATTAGGATTTTCAATAATTTGATGGCGTTGGCCGAAGCAATGGCCGCTTATTAGGGATATTACAGCAATTGGTAATAAATATTTCAACATTTTTGTTTTCATAATGTGGTTTTTACTCGCTAACTCGATTTCAGTCACATAATTGATGAAGTGCGAAAATAATATTTCAATTACATTATTGCAAAAATTAATCCATTTTACTCAATTTTGTCAATAAAGCTGTAATAAGTTTCTGGATAGTATTTAGTTTTTTTCCCAATTTTGTTGCAAAATTTGTACAATTATAATGTCAGAAGAAAAACTATATGATCTGGCTTTCCTGAATAAAATTTCAGATAGCGATCCGGTCTTTATCCGCGAGATGATTTCGACCTTTAAAGAGATTGCACCTGAATATTTATTAAAAGCTAAAAAACTCTTTAATGATCAGGATATTGAAGCATTAAGTAAGGAAACTCACCGCTTGATTCCGGGTATATCTTTTCTTGGTGCCAAACAGATTG
The DNA here is from genome assembly GCA_964569585.1 of uncultured Bacteroidales bacterium. Taxonomy (GTDB): domain Bacteria; phylum Bacteroidota; class Bacteroidia; order Bacteroidales; family UBA10428; genus UBA10428. Next base: position 5,897 of record CAZMVE010000121.1, read on the forward strand.
AAGCTGACCTTATGTTAATTGAGGAGTATACTAAAAAGAATGAAAACCTTGATTTAATCCAGGTCCTGATCGATAGTGTTGATGAAAAAATCACTAAGTTAATTCAAATATTCGATCGAGATTTTAACGGAGCGCAATGAAAATTCTTTATGCGGAAGATGACGTACTGGTTCAGAAGATAGTTGTTCTTTCTCTGATTCGTCTTGGCTACGAAGTCACTACGGTAGATGATGGGCTGGAAGCTATCGAAACCATTGAATCGGAAACTTTTGATCTGGTCATACTCGATCTATTCATGCCGAAAAAGAGTGGTTTCGAAGTAGTTGAATATATGCGCGAAGAATTAAAAAATGATACGCCTGTACTTATCATCAGCCGCAGCCATCTTGGAGAATCTATTGAGAAAGCCTATACAGCCGGTGCCAATGATTATATAGTGAAACCTTTTCAGCCGGAGGAACTTGTTATTAAAATTACCAGAATGCTCGCCAATAAACGATAATGTATGATATGGGATGAATGATACTTTAAAAATTGCACTTGTTCAGCCCGATATTGCCTGGCAGGATATTCCAAAAAATCTCGACTATTTCGATGATGTTTTAAATAAGATTGAGCAGCCGGTTGACCTTATCCTGTTTCCTGAAATGTTTGCCACGGGATTTCTCCCCAATCCTAAAGATATTGCTGATGAGGAGTATGAACGTATACAGGAATGGATGTTGAAAACGGCCAATCATCTCAATAGCTGCATTGCAGGAAGCAATCCCTGTAAGCACGAAGGGAAATATTACAATCGTTTTATTGCTGCATTTCCCGATGGGAGTGTTAAACCTTACGATAAACGGCATTTATTCACCATGGGAGGGGAAAGACAACACTATCACACGGGCCATGAACGTATGATTTTTGAAGTGAAAGGATGGAAGATTATGCCTCTGATTTGTTACGATTTGCGTTTTCCGGTATGGAGCCGGAACGATCTTAGCTATGACCTGCTGGTATACTCCGTAAATTGGCCCAAAGCACGCAATCATGTCTGGGATATTCTTATGATGGCCAGGGCTATAGAAAATCAATGCTATGTAGCAGGTATAAACCGCATTGGTATCGATGGACAGGCAATTGAATACAAGGGTCAATCGCAGGTTATTTCTCCGAAAGGTGAAGTTATGGCGAAACTCGGTAATTATGAAGATATCCTTACTATCTCATTAAATAGGGAAGAATTGCATCAGTTCCGAAAAGAATTTCCCGTACGGGACGATGCAGATGATTTTATTATAGTGTAATCATCCGGCCCGTAATTTCTAAGAAGAAGATACTAATGGAAAATATCAGCAATGTCCGTCTTCTCCGCCACAGTCGCTGCAACCCTCACAGCTTCCGGGAGAGTGTGCATGTCCATGATGTAATTCATCTTCCGTAGCTTCTCGCACTTCCCTTATTTCGCCTTTAAAAAACAGATTGCTCCCTGCCAGAGGATGGTTAAAATCCATGGTAACCTTATCGTCGGTGACTTCCTGAACAAAGCCGACAAGTTTATTGCCCGATGCATCCTGCATGGGTACTTTATTTCCCAGGGTCAACATTTTATCATCAATCTTACCGTCGATTTCGAAGGCAGTCTTTGGAATATTAACAATAGCATCATTTTTTACTTCACCGTATGCTTCACCCGATTCAAGCCTGAAATCGAAATTATCACCCACCTTTAATCCGGCCAGGTTTTCTTCAAATTTGGGTAATAAACCGGCTGAACCATAGAGGAAGGTAAGAGGTGACTCAGGAGACAACGCTTCAATTACTTCTCCTTCGGAATTGTCAAGTCTTAACTCGTAAGTGAGCGAAACTACTTTTTCTTTAGCAACTATCATGTTCTGGATCTTTTAATGAAATGCAATAATAGAGATTATTCATTACATAACCTGACAACACTAGTTAAACAGAGTTTGTTCAGAGGATAATGTAAATAAAATGTTAAAGTTCCACAAGAAATGATTTTTTTTTCATTATTAACATAAGTTAATATAGAAAGAAGATGCGTGTCATAATAATTTTTTATATTTTCATCCTGAATCAAATCTGATAAGTACAATTCAGAAGATGCAACTCTAATTAGCAGAAATTGTCGTTATACTATGTTGAACCAAAAACAACAGCCATGAAAAACCGGATAATTGCTTCATTACTATTTTTATTTTGTGTGTTAAGTCTGAACGCGCAATTCAGTTTTGGGATCCGCGGCGGAATAAATTCCAGTAACATTAAACTTAATGACTTTGATGGCGAAATTTACCGGCTTGATTATGCAAGAGGTGCCTTAGGATTTCACATAGGTGTAATGGCTCAGATCAAACTGATGAGTATTTTTATTCAACCTGAACTTCTGTTTACCAGAACGAAAAATGATATTTCTGTTGCTACTTTTAATACTACTGCTTTTGAGTGGGGAGAACCTGTTTTTGGTGAGCAACGATTCAATAAAATCGATATCCCTATTATAGCCGGAGTGAAACTGGGTCCCTTAAAACTTCAGGCGGGTCCGGTAGCCACTATGATGCTTAGATCAAAATCGGATCTTCTGGACGATTATAATATCGAACAGGAATATTCAGCTGCCACACTGGGTTATCAGGCTGGTGTCGGGCTGGAACTGGCCAATTTGCTGGTTGATGTGAAATACGAGGGCAATCTGAGCAAACTCGGCGATGGAGTTACGATTGCCGGTGATTCCTTTAATTTCGATCAGCGCATGAGTCAATGGATCCTTAGCGTTGGCTTCCTCTTTGGTAATTAGAATACCTGAGTAAGCGGTTAAAGAATACGCTGCCAATTTACCGATAATTCTGTAAGTTATATTTTTCACACTGGCATTAGTGTTCAGTCACGTTTCCTGACTACCAACTACTGTCTTGTGCCTTCTTTCTTCTC
>CAZMVE010000122.1:0-8308 GCA_964569585.1 uncultured Bacteroidales bacterium
ATTATAATGTATCCCTCCAGTTGTAATATATTCAGAGAATGTGCTAACAATTTTTCCAGAAGCATCATGTATTGTATAACTCAATTTACCTGCTGCTACTGCATTGAATTCAAGAGTAAGATAGGAATTAGTAGGATTCGGATAAAGCAAAATACTTTCTGCAATAACAGGCGAGATAAGACTTACTGCATTATTATTGTAAGCTGCCTGATATTTGGTCGTTTCTGCATCCCCCGATTTTACGGTATACTCAGTAAGGATAAGAATTGGATATCGATGCATCTCATTATACCAACGGTAAGTAATAATGTCCACTTCCTGTGATCCGGCATTAAGAACACCCTTATAACTTTTTTCTGTCCGGATACGAAGGGTGTTTTCATAAACCGTATTCCCGGGTAAAATTAAAGTTCCGAAAGCATCTGCTTCAACACTATAGGTGCCCGTCACTGTACCTCTTTCAATTCCGGAATAATAAGTTGCCCCTGAAAAAGTTCCGGAGAAATAGTTACTATATGAAAATGGAAATTTCATTTTTATGAAAGGAATATCGTATCGGGTTTGAATATTGCCATCGACTGAAGAATATCCAAATTGTTCGATTTTATCCTGATCCGTATTGAAATAAAATTTTGAATCGAATTCAGTTAGTTCGGTATTGGATTCCGGGAATGTAGCTCCAATTTCAGTAAGCATCGAATTCTTTAAATAACCGGTAAACGATTGTTCAAATTTTAAATCACTAAAATCCCACGTAACATTGGCCCCGGAAGGACCAGCATCTTTATAATTGCAATACGACATCGGATTATCTACATCTGCTTTAAGTACATGCTTATCGAATGTCAACACAGGCTGAGCGCTAACAATAGAAAATAATAAGCAAAAAATGGCCAGTAATAATACAATCTTTTTCATAGCTAAGGATTTTATTATACTAGCTAAAATAGTGAAAAAAGGAGTGATAAAAGATGATTCTAATTACCCAGTTCCGAAATAAACTTGATACGTACCAACCTGATTTCTTCTTCACTATATTCATCCTCCCCCAGCTCAGTCAGGGCATCATCAATCGATTCAGTTTCTGCTTCTTCCTTAAAGTACTCAAAAATTTCTTCCTGATGCTCTCTCTCCATCACCTGGTCGATAAAATAGTCGATATTTAATTTAGTACCGGAATTAATAATGGCCTCAACCTCATCAAGAAGTTTTTCTATTTCCAGGCCCTTTGCCGCAGCAATATCGTCGAGTCTGATTTTGCGATCGATACTCTGAATGATATATACTTTTAATCCTGATTTATTTACTACTGATTTTACCACCAGATCCTGTGGACGTTCAATTTCTTTCTCTTCAACATATTTTTTTATCAGGCTAACAAATTCTTTGCCATAACGCTTTGCTTTTCCTGTACCAACACCTGAAATATTTTGTAATTCTTCAAGATCGATAGGATATTGAATGGCCATATCTTCGAGAGAGGGATCCTGAAAAATAACGAAGGGAGGCACCCCTTTCTGTTTCGAAATTGTTTTCCGTAAATCCTTTAGAATCTGAAATAGTTCTTCATCTGCAGCTCCCGAGCCTGTCTGAAGATTTATTATTATATCATCATCATCAATTTCAGGATAATCATTATCCTCTGAAAGCATAAAAGTCGAAGGAGCTTTCAAATACTCACGACCTTTTTCTTCGATCTTCAGCAAACCATAATTTTCGATCTCTTTGGTTATGAATCTTGCAATTAGAGCCTGGCGGATTACAACATTCCAATATTTAGCATCGTGATCGCTTCCTGCTCCAAACTGTTCAATATGATGATGTTTATATGCCTTTATAGCCTGTGTTTTGGTTCCCGCAAGAATATTGGCAATATGATCGGCCTTAAATTTTTCGTTTACGTTCAATATGGTCTGAAGAACCAGAACAATGTCATCTTTCCCTTCGAACTGCTGCTTGGGATTCAAACAATTATCACAGTTATCACATTGTCCGGGCATCTCTTCTCCAAAGTAATTCAATAGCTGTTTGGGCCTGCATACTGACGATTCGGCATAGGAAACAGTTTCAAGCAATAATTGCTTTCCTATTTCCTGCTCGGCAACCGGCTTACCCTGCATAAATTTTTCAAGCTTCTGTATATCCTTATAGCTGTAATAGGCAATACATTTCCCTTCACCACCATCACGCCCTGCCCGACCCGTTTCCTGATAGTAACCTTCCAGGCTTTTAGGCATATCATAATGCATTACAAACCGGACATCAGGTTTGTCAATTCCCATTCCAAAAGCTATTGTAGCAACAATAATATCAACATCTTCCATGAGAAATTTATCCTGATTTGTTGCACGGGTAGTACTATCCATACCGGCATGATAGGGCAATGCTTTAATACCATTTACCTTTAGAGTCTCAGCTAGTGCTTCCACCTTCTTCCGGCTCAAACAATAAATTATCCCCGATTTTCCTGAATTATTTTTTATGTACCTGATAATTTCCTTGGTGGCCCCTTTTTTCGGACGAATCTCATAATATAGGTTATCTCTTCTGAAAGAAGATTTGAAAACATTGGCATCGAGCATTTCCAGGTTTTTCTGAATATCGCTCTGAACTTTAGGTGTTGCAGTAGCTGTAAGAGCTATTATCGGAGCCCTTCCTATTTTATTTATTATAGGCCGGATCCGTCGGTATTCAGGCCTGAAATCATGGCCCCATTCCGAAATACAGTGTGCTTCATCAACAGCATAAAACGATACTTTTATCTGATTCAGAAAGTTAATATTCTCTTCTTTAGTTAATGATTCAGGAGCCACATAGAGCAATTTGGTTTTACCATCGATAACATCGGTTTTTACCTGGTTCACCTGACTCTTAACTAATGAAGAATTGAGAAAATGTGCCACTCCGTCTTCTTCACTGAAACTCCGCATGGCATCTACCTGATTCTTCATCAGAGCAATGAGCGGAGAAATAACAATAGCGGTACCTTCGAGTATTAGGGAAGGCAATTGATAACATAAGGATTTCCCACCACCAGTAGGCATCAGAACGAAAGTATCCCTTCCTGCGAGAATATTCCGGATTATTAATTCCTGATTGCCTTTAAAACTAGTGAAGCCGAAATGTTTTTTTAATACATCCTTTAAAGAAATATCTGCATCAACACTCATTTCTAGCAAATATTATAGGGAGAAGAAATATGCACACAGCTGACTTTGAAAAATTTTGTTTGTATACGCCCTGCTTTTTAAAAAGTTATTGATCAACTTCATTATTCCATGATTTGAAAGATCCCTAATCATTCTATCCTAAAAATACTAAGTTTTTTTCAAACAGTCACAATATGATGTACTATTCTTATTGCATGAACATAATGCAGTTCAATCTATTCTGAAGATTTGTCAATAGATTATAGAATAACTATACCTGTTACAATCAACCATTGTATTTTTTTATTGTCATTGAATAATGTTTCAATGTATTTTCAAATTATTTGAGAAAATATGTCCAACCTTGCTTATGTTTGCGATCTAAACATATGTCTAATGAGTGACGATAATCATAAAGGGGAAATGACTTTCCTTGAACATCTTGAAGCGTTGAGATGGCATATCGTGCGTTCGGCTGTCGTAATTATTCTCATCGGCATTGTTGCATTTATTTTTAAAAGTATTGTCTTTGACGTTATAATTCTTGGACCTAGCAATTCTGATTTCATCATGAGCCGGTGGCTTTGCAGTCTGGGAAAAAACTCTTTCCTGCATACAAATGTATTGTGCATTAATTCGGAGGTCATAAAACTTCAGAACATTCAAATGGCAGGACAATTTACGGCTCATATTAAAATATCACTAATCGTAGGACTGGTTTTGGCTTTTCCCTATGTATTCTATGAAATCTGGCGATTTATCAAGCCTGCGCTGTATATCACCGAACTTAAAATTGCCCGCGGAGCTGTATTGGCTATTTCATCCTTATTTTTTGTAGGAGTTTCTTTTGGCTATTTTATTATCTGTCCCTTATCAATCAATTTTCTATACAATTACCAGGTATCGGATCTGGCTATAAATGACATACAACTTATGTCGTATGTTTCGCTTGTGGCAAGTATATGTCTTGCTGCCGGTGTAATGTTCGAGCTCCCTGTGGTTGTGCTTTTTTTCAGTAAAATAGGGCTTTTAACACCGGAATTCCTGAAAAAATATCGCAAACATGCCTTCATCGTTATCCTGATTGCATCTGCTATCATTACACCTCCTGATGTTTTTAGTCAGATTCTTGTAGCATTGCCTATACTCTTGCTCTATGAAATTAGTATTGGTATCAGTAAACGAGTAGTAAAAAATATGAGTGTAAAAAATGAAAATTAACACAAAATCCCAGTATAATTACTATTTCCCAAAAGGAAAACAAAAAGTATAGCTGGGTGTTAATTTCGATCGCAAGATTAAAATTATGATAGGAAAGATCCAACTTTGTATCATATTATTATTAGCTGCTTATAATCTGTCGGGCCAAAAAACTGTTGTCAAAGGCACCATAACCGATGCCGAAACTGGCGAACCCATACCTTTTGTAAATATTGTTTTTCAGGAAAGTATATCAGGTACTATCAGCGATTTTAATGGGATCTATTACCTTGAAAGCCAATACGCTACTGATTCACTTATCGCTTCATGCATGGGATACTCACCTCAAACTGTAGCCATAAAAAGGGGATTGCCACAGATTATTCATTTTCAGCTCCTATCTGCCAGCTTAAGCATTGAAGAAGTAGTGATAACTCCTGGAGAAAACCCCGCATTTCAGGTATTGAGAAATATTTCGGCGAACAAAAAATTCAACAATCCCGAACGATTTTCATCGTATGAGTATCGTTCGTATAATAAACTTCAACTCGACATGAATAATGTCGGTGAAAAATTCAAAGACCGATGGGTGATTCAGAATTTCGACTTTGTATTTAAGAATATGGACAGTTCGGAAGTTTTTGGCAAGAACTATCTCCCTATCCTCATTTCAGAAAGTGTTTCACGTTTTTACTACCAGAAAAGCCCTTCGGTGGAGCGAGAGGTTATTGAAGCCTTTAAAATAAGCGGAATACAGAATACTACCATTTCCCAGTTTTCAGGCAAAATGTATCACAGACTTAATATCTATGATAATTTTATTACGCTTTTCGAACCAGGATTTATCAGTCCCATTGCCGATTTTGGAAGGGCCTACTATAAATATGTTCTTGAAGATAGTGCCATGATTGACGATACATGGTGTTTTAAAATATCCTTCAAGCCCAAACGAAAACTGGAACGTACTTTTTACGGATTTTTCTGGGTTGCCGATACCTCTTTTGCAATAAAAAAAGTGCAGTTGCGTGTTTCACCGGATGTAAATATTAATTATCTGAACGATTTAATTGCTATAAATGAATACAAGCGAATTAATGATTCAACCTGGTTCCTGGCACGTGAAGAACTATTTCTCGATTTTTATATCACAGATAAATCGACGGGTTTCTTTGGCAAAAAAACATCGGTCTATAATGATATTGTTTTAAATCAGTCGTTACCTGACAGTATATTGTATTTACGTACCGATACTTATATTGACGAAGAGGATCTGAACAAAGACAATATGTATTGGAATGCCAATCGTAAAATGGAACTTACCGATGAAGAGGTTGGCATATACGATATGGTCGATTCTGTTATTAAAGTACCTGCATTTAAAAGAGTCTACAAACTGGTTGATTTACTATTTGATTATTACTGGGTGACCGGTCCTGTTGAATTTGGTCCCTACTACACATTTTATAGTAATAACCCTATCGAGGGAAACAGGTTCCGCTTTGGTGCACGAACCAGTACTGATTTCAGTACCCATCTCAGGTTTGGCGGGCATGTTGCTTATGGACTGAAAGATGAACAGTGGAAATACGGCGTACTTACCGACTATATGTTCAACAAAAATCCAAGAATACGGTTAAGCTTTTCCTATTATCATGATATGCGGCAACTAGGAAAAAGTCAGAATGCTTTTCTTGATGATAACATCCTGACCACTATTTTACGCCGCAACCCTAATTACAAGTTGACTATGGTCGATCAATATAATCTGGAGTTTGAACGCGAATGGTTCCAGGGATTTTCCAATACCCTGACCTTCAGGACTCAGACTATATATCCAACAGACTATGTTCCCTTTACTTTACCGAATGAACCCGGTGATCAGATACAAATTGCGAGTCTACCTTCAACCGAAGTAACATTGAGTACACACTTTGCTTACCGTGAAAAGTTCCTATTGGGAAAATTTGAACGCTCCAGTTTGGGCTCAATTTATCCTACTCTTGATCTTGATCTGACTTATGGCCCAAAAGGTGTTTTTAACAGCGATTATGAATACTACAAAATAAAGTTGCAAATTTCCGACAAAGTGGAAATAAATCCATTGGGGTATTTGCGTTACCGGCTCACAGGAGGAAAAATATTCGGGAATCTTCTCTACCCACTCCTCGAGCTTCACGATGGTAACGAAACTTATGCTTACGATCCCTATGCTTTTAATATGATGAATTATTATGAGTTTGTTAGTGATGAATATTTAATACTATGGGCAGAGCATCATTTCCAGGGATTTTTTTTCAACCGTATTCCTTTGCTACGATGGCTAAAGCTTCGTGAAGTAGTGAACGTTAAAATCCTTGCTGGAAACCTGAATGCTAAGAATCGGAATGTGATGGATTTCCCCGTTGGACTATCTCCTTTAACCAAACCCTATGTGGAAGCAGGTATTGGAATTGAGAACCTGTTTAACCTGATCAGAATTGATGTTATGTGGCGTTTTTCATACATCGATAAGGCTTATTTATCCAATTACCGGATGGAAAACAATTCTGATATTCAAATCTTAGGATTACGATTCATCCTCCAGCTAACACTTTAATACTACATGGTCACGTTCTCCTAATCAATGATGAACAAAATATTATAATGAAACTTTGTTACATTTGATGCTGTAAATTGTAAAATGCGTATGATACTCCGAACTGAAAATCTGATTAAACGTTATCGTAACCGGACTGTTGTAAAGGATGTATCCGTCATTGTAGAACAGGGTGAGATTGTTGGCCTTTTAGGTCCTAACGGTGCCGGCAAGACTACATCGTTTTATATGATCGTTGGATTAATAGCTCCGAATAATGGTAATATCTTCCTGAATGATGAAGATATTACCCGCGAACCGGTATATCGTAGAGCTCAAAAAGGTATTGGTTACCTTGCACAGGAAGCTTCGGTATTCCGAAAATTATCTGTCGAGGACAATTTGAAGGCTGTACTTGAAATGTCGAATCTCTCAAAGGAAGAGCAACATGATCGTGTTGAATCCTTGCTCGTTGAATTTGGCTTGCATAAAATCCGTAAAAGCCTTGGTATCCAGTTATCAGGAGGTGAACGACGCAGAACCGAAATTGCCCGTGCACTGGCTATCGATCCTAAATTCATTCTACTCGATGAACCATTTGCCGGAGTCGATCCTATTGCAGTTGAAGATATTCAGGATATAGTTTCCAAACTCAAGCAAAAAAATATTGGTATTCTTATTACCGACCATAATGTTCATGAAACATTATCGATAACTGATAGGGCATACTTATTATTTGAAGGCGAAATATTGAAGGCCGGAACATCAAATGATTTGGCACAGGACGAACAGGTAAGAAAATTATACCTGGGTAAAAATTTTGCGCTTCGATGATAGCGCGAAATTTATTTATCAGTTGAATCTTTACAAAGTAATAAAATAGTGCTTTTATGAAAAAGAACCATCTTATTTATGTCGTGGAAGACGATCAACCCATGAATACCATGATTTGTATGTTTCTTAAGAAACAAGGATTTACCAATGTGGCGGGTTATTTTTCTTCTGAAGAAATGATTGCCGAGTTACCCAATAATAAATCCGTAATTATAATACAGGATTTCGATCTGCCCGGAATGAATGGTCTCGAAACAATACGCAATGTAAGATCAGGGTATCCAAATGCCGATTTTATTTTTCTCTCCGGCCAAAGAAGTATTGATATAGCTATTGAATCTATAAAAAGCGGCGCTTTCGATTATATAGTTAAAGATAGTTTTTCTAAAGAAAATGTTGTAACCAAAATAAATAACTTACTTAAAATAAAAACGCTTGAAAAATACAAGCAACGATCCAAAATCTTTCTACTTATATTCTCATTTTTACTTTTTATTTCGTGGATGATCCTCCTGGTCCATTTCTTCATTAAGTAGTTATAATTAAAAAA
>CAZMVE010000123.1:0-8277 GCA_964569585.1 uncultured Bacteroidales bacterium
TAATCTTTTTAAAGTACTTAACATGATTGAAAAGGATTATATTCCTGATAAAGATCGCTATGAAAAAATGATCTATCGTCGTTGTGGCAGAAGTGGATTACAACTTCCGTTACTATCGTTAGGACTTTGGCATAATTTCGGTGATGTTGATGATTTCAAGATTGCGACTGAAATAATTTATAAAGCTTTTGATCTGGGGATAAATCATTTCGATCTGGCAAATAATTATGGTCCGCCGGATGGTTCGGCTGAGAAGAATTTCGGTAAAATATTTCAAAAGAATTTTAAGGCCTACCGGGATGAGTTAATTATTTCAAGTAAAGCCGGTTATTACATGTGGCCGGGGCCCTATGGTGAATGGGGCTCACGAAAGTATCTGATTGCCAGTTGCGATCAAAGTTTAAAGAGACTTGGGATTGAGTATGTGGATATCTTCTACTCGCATCGACCCGATCCTGACACTCCACTTGAAGAGACCATGTCGGCAATTGATCAGCTTGTAAGACAGGGTAAGGCTCTTTATGCCGGCATTTCGAATTATAGTCCCGAACAAACTATGCGTGCATCAAAGATATTACACGAGCTAGGTACTTCATGTGTAATTCACCAGCCTAAATATTCCATGTTTGAAAGAACTCCTGAACAGGGTTTGCTGGATGTATTGAGTCTGGAAGGCATAGGCTGTATTGTTTTTTCACCATTAGCTCAGGGTCTCCTGACTGACCGGTATTTAAAAGGCATTTCTGATAACTCACGGGCAGCAAAAACATCATCGCCTTTTTTAACAAAAAAGGATATTACTCCGGAAATAATTGAAAAAACAGGAAAACTGAATACTCTTGCACTTGAAAGAGGTCAGAGTCTGGCACAAATGGCTATAGCCTGGCTTCTGAAAGATGAAAGGGTGACTTCTGTTTTAGTAGGTGCAAGCAGTCCAAAACAACTTACTGATAATATCGGAGCAATACATAATATCACGTTTTCGCAGGATGAAATATTATTAATCGATAGCATATTACAATCGTAACATGGACAAAATATATAATTGGGGAATACTCGGGCCGGGGAGCATTGCCCGTAAGTTTGCCAGCGATTTAAAACTTTTGCCTCAGGCTAATTTATATGCCATTGGATCAAGAAGTACTGCCCGGGCAAAGGAATTTGCAGAAAAGTTTGGGGCTAAGAAGTACTATGGCTCTTATGAAGCACTTGTAACCGATCCCCAGGTCGATATTGTTTATATAGCCTCACCCCATGTAAGGCATTATACCGATTCATTGTTATGTCTGAAAAACAAGAAATCTATTCTTTGCGAAAAACCGGTTGCAATGAATGCCGGTCAATACAATATTATGATTGATACGGCCAGAGAAAATGGTGTTTTTCTTATGGAAGCACTATGGACCCGGTTTATTCCTTCTTTTAAAAAATGTCTGGAACTTGTTTCTAAGGGGGAAATTGGAGACTTGAAGCTAATTGATTCGGATTTTAGTTTCAATGCTCCTTACGATATCGAAGGACGACTTTTCAATCCCTTGCTTGGCGGAGGTTCGTTACTTGATATTGGACTCTATCCTGTTTTTTTGGCCCTGGAATTAGCAGGAAAACCTTTGGAAATTCAGGCTATGGCCAAATTCGATAAAACGGGAGTTGACAGCAGCTGTTCCATGATATTTTCACATGAAAAGGATATACTTTCAGTGCTTTTTAGTTCGATTGTGACGAATAGCAGGATTGAATCGGTGATCCATGGAACAAAGGGACAACTTCGCCTGAACAGGCATTGGCATATCCCAACCAGTCTCGATTTACTGCCTGATAACAAGGAAATCAAACATTTTACCTTTGAAGAGCCGGGTTTTGGATACCAGTATGAAGCTGATGAAGTAATGAAGTGTATCGATAAAGGTAAACTGGAATCGGATATATTTTCGTGGGAAAAGTCTTTACTACTGATTACAACCCTCGATACAATACGCTCTTTAGCCGGTATAACTTATTCGGATGAAATTGAGAGTATATAAAAATTATTCCTTTTCATCAGGGCATAAAAACTCCAGAAACTTTAGCATAAGCCGATTGTTTTGTTCAATAAAATCGGTGTATTGCCTGATTTCCGCTTCAGTCTGCACAAATTGATCCGGGTTCAGTTCATGACCTGCAGATAGTAAGCTTTGAATTCCTGCCTGATTCATTTCAGGATGAAACTGGAGGGCTACAATCTGGTCGTCTTTAACAAAGCCCTGATCAGGTGTACAATCGGAAGAAGCCAAATGTACTGTTCCTGGAGGGAGATCGAATGTATCGCCATGCCAGTGAAAAGTATTGATTTCATGGGGAAGAAAATCCATTATACGAATTGATTCCGGGGAAAACTTCACCGGGAACCAGCCAATCTCTTTATATGGTGCAGGATATACTTTGCTGCCCAGGACATTGGCCAATATTTGTGCTCCAAAACAAATTCCCAGAACCTTTATATTGTTATCGAGTGCTTCTGCTATGAATTTTTTTTCTTCCGAAAGCCATGCATATTTCGATTCCTGATAAACACTGGCTGTCCCTCCCATGATAATGAGCAAATCAAATCTGGTTTCATCAGGAAATGCCTGATTAAGATAAGTACGAGTATAACTTAAATCGTATTTTCTTTTGTGAATCCATTCTTCAATATATGCCAATCCTTCGAACGGCTCGTGCCTAATACAATGAATTTTCATTTATATACATAAAAAAAGCAGGAGTAATTCCTGCTTAAATACCTTTTTTGGTTTAGGTCTGGTTTCAATTCAAATTATTCTACTACTACTTCTTCAACAACTTCTTCAACAACGGCAGCAGTGTCAACTACTTCTTCTACCATTTCAACTTCTTCGACTACTTCTTCAGTAGCTTCTTCAGCTGGCTGTGTAGAGCTTTTGCATGAAGATAATGAGATGAAACCAACTAATGCTAAGGCAATAAAAAGAAAGCTAAGTTTTTTCATGTTCTTTAATTTTATGTAGTTGTTAATACAGGTTAAAGGACAAAAATAATAATTATTTATTTATATCAAAGTTTAAAATACCTTTAAATACTAATAATTTCAATATGTTTATATCATTTTTATCTTAGATTTAATTATTAACGGATAATTTTTTCTGTTCCCTAATGTTATCTGGAAACATCTTTCGCTACTGAAAATACTTACCTTTGCGGTCAATCGACCCATATTATGATCATTATGAAATTACAAATATCTTCTTCCCAAAAGAAACTTTATTTTCGGAGATTCATTCGTAAGAAATTTGCCGTATTCTTTTCTCTTCATAAAGTAATCCATATCAGTAATTTAGTAGTTGCATATACTCTTATAGTATCGCCATTAAAATTATTCTCACAGAGCGATACCGTTAGTAATACGGTAACCATTAATCTTGAGGAGGTTGAAGTTGTAGGTCAGATAAGTCCTTTACTATCTGAAGAATTATCGCACTATATCGCAGTCACTTTGCTAACTGATATAGAGTGTGTACCTTCCCAAAGCCTCACAGATTTATTGCGTTATGGAAGTAATGTTGATATCCGCCAGCGTGGAAAAAATGGTATTCAATCGGATATAAGCATTCGCGGAGGATCTTTTGATCATAGTCTGATATTATTGAATGGAGTTAATGTATCCGATCCGCAAACCGGTCATCTCAGCCTGAATCTTCCTGTTGAAAGAGATGCTATTGCAAGGATTGAAATACTAAATGGACCAGGAGCCCAAATACTTGGAGCCAATGCTTTTTCAGGGGCTATAAATTTTATTACAGCCTCTTCCGATACAAATAGGCTTTTAATTGCCTCTTCGATGGGTGAATATGGTTATTTCTCAGGTTCTCTAACTCTTAATGTGGCTAATCAGAGAGTTAAGAACCTTTTGCATATTAATAATGCATTTTCATCGGGTTATTATAAAAATACCGATTTTAGAAAACAAGGCATATATTATCGGGGAGAAGTCGAAAGCAACGGGAGTTTATATAATTTTCAAATGGGATATTCCACCCGGGCATTTGGTGCAAATGGTTATTATACACCACGTTTCCCCGATCAATATGAGGAGAATGAAATGTATTTATTTTCCTTTGACTTTGAAACAGGGAAGAAGACAATCCTTAATGCCCGTACCTATTGGCGGAGACACATCGATCGCTTTGAATTATTCAGGGAAGGGGACAAATGGTACCAGATTCAGGATAGTGTCACTATCTCTAATAATCCTGGTTATACGCAATTCGATACTATTCCCTGGTACAGGCACCATAATCATCATATTAATGATGTCTTTGGTGTTCAGCTGGCCCTTCATAGAAAAACACGTATGGGTATGAGCAGGTTGGTCTGGCATTTACGATCGGAGAATATTATCAGTACCAATATTGGATATGATAAGGGAATCGCAGTTCCGGTAGCTCAATACGATGGTGTCTTTTATACCCTGTCCGATAATCGTTCGAATTTTGATATGCAATTTGAACAGACAACCAATCTTCATCCATTTTACCTGACAGGAGCTGTTCTGATAAACTGGAATTCTTATTTACCTGATAAGTTAACTCTATATCCGGGGATGGATTTCCGGTTTTACTTGCTTACGAATACCTATTTGTTTGGAAGTTATAATTATTCCCAGGGTCTACCCACATTTACCGATCTTACCTACGAAGATCCTAATAATCTGGGTAATAATGAACTAAAACCCTATTCTCAACATGCTTTCGGCAGTGGCTTGCGGTATTTGAATCGTACAACGAATTTTTCATTATCCTATTTTTATCAGCTCGGAAAAGATGTAATCGACTGGGTTTGGTTTGAAGATATTTCCAGATTCAGTCCTATCAATGTAAAAAATTACACAAGCAAGGGGGTTGAATTTACGGGAATGTTCGATGTAATCGATGTACTTTTTCTTAAACATATTCTCTCAAAAATCAGGATTAATTATACTTATATCGATATGCACAAAGAAATACCCGGTAATGTAACGAAGTATTTCAATGTTCGTCATAAGGCTTCAGCTATGTTACAGAAGGATTTTCTGAAAATAATTACCATCGCATGTAACATAAGTTATACCGATCGGGAAGGCTATTACTTACTGTATAATTTTGAAAACAACGAATATGTGAAACACAATTTCAAACCATACTGGCTTACCGACATACGTCTAAGCTGCCAACTCAAAGGGTTCACATTATATGCTGAAGCAACAAATATCCTTGATACTGATTATATTGATATAGGAAGCATTAATCAACCAGGTCGCTGGATTACCGGAGGTATCAACTATATGCTTTCAGGATTCTGAGAGAGTATATGATTGATCGTTAAGTCAGGGGCATCTATTCTATGTCTTCACACTTTTCTATGTATATATCCAGTAAATCGTAACCGTATTTTTCAAAATAGCCTAATTGTATGGCACGAAACAGCGTATTGCAGCCTTTTTCTTCCTCGCCCTGATCTAAATAAATTAATCCTTTGATTTTGTATGCATTGGGCTCGAGTGGATCGATAGTCAACGAGTTATTTAAACTACTCATCGCCTTCTCGTAATCCTGGATTTGAAGGTATAGGTCAGCAAGAAAATTATGAGCATTTACTTCTTTCGGATTTAAAACCGAATATTTCTCAAAAGCCGAAATAGCCATGGGAAAATCATTTTTCTGATAGGCGATTTTACCTAATAATTCATAGGAGCGAGCGTACTCGGGATTCTGTTCAATTGCTTTGTTCAGTATCTGAATAGCCTGATCCGGTTTTTTTAAATACAGATAAGTTTCGGAAAGAGGGAGTAAAACTTCCAACGATGAATTATCAATAGCGTAGGCTTCATTGAAATCGCTTAGTGCGTCTGTATAGCGACGAATTGCAAAGTAAGCATTTCCACGATTCAAGAATGCATCGAAACGTAAATCGTCGGTATTCGCATATTTCAACGTTTTACCAAAAAACAATATGGCAGGACCATAACTCTCCGTTACAACACATACTTTTCCCCGCAGAAAATACACTTCTGGTAAATTGGGCTTAAGATTTAATGTAGTATAACAATCCTTTATTGTATTGTCATAACTTCCCAGAAAGTATTGTACTTTGGCACGATGCAAAAAATACTTTGTTTGAGTAGAGTCGATTGCAATTGCCTTATTAATTATATGTAAGGATTGCTGATAGGCACCTTTTTCAGAATATTCCAGACTTGACAAATAATGTTGTTCTGCTTCCTGCCCCCAACCTCTGTTAATAACTAAAAGAAAGACAATTGTGACCAGAAAGTATGTTTTAAGTCTGAAAAAGATCATTAAAGAATTAATTTAAAGCAAGAGGATAACTATAGATCTGACCTCCCGAGTAAAGCTTTACAGTGTATTTTCCGGCTGGTAATTGGTGTAAGGAATATTTTTTACTTAATGCCATCTCTGTTAAACCTCTTTCCTCAAATACCACTTCATCATCAATCATGAAAAAAATATTAACATTATTCGAATTCACATTGAAATAGCTTACAATAAGTGTCTTATCATCAGGCATAATAAAACTAGGCTTTGGCTCTTCGTATTCCTTAATAATTTTAGCTAACGAATTAGCGACAGTGAATCGTTTTACAGTAGAATTATTTCCATCAGTGAGAACAACTGTATAATTTCCGTCGGGCATGTTTGTCAGATCAAACAACTGGAAATAGTTGTTTTCTCTACGAACTGATTTTGTGAAGAATATCTCACCAGGTGCATTGGTAATGGTCAAATCTACTGACCTTCTACTTGTATTTATTACTCCAAGCCGGGCTGTATTTTGCGAAGTAATTGAAAAAAGCATACAGTTTTCAGGTGGAGTAGCTCCGGTTTGAATTAGCATTGATAGCAGTAAAACTATACAGCTAATCAATGAATAGGTTTTCTTAGCCATAGGTGCAATTTTAGGATTATAGGGGGAACAAATGTAATAAACAAGTTGTTACAAGTCAATACTTTGTATAAGAAATATGCATTTCTTTCTTTAAATAATTATTTTTTAGGGTTGATTATCTGTTTATTATGATGAATACTTCCAGCATTACCTGGTTGACTCAATCGAATCCCACAGGCTCTCTGCGGACCGGTCCCAGGAGAAGTTTTTCTTTTGTTCAAAGCCTTTTTGGATCAAGTCAGCTCTCAATTTTTTATTCTCACTAATTGCCTGCATTGCCTTACAAATGGAATCCATCGAGAAGGGATCGACATAGTAGACCGCATTGCCTCCAACTTCAGGCATCGAAGTAACATTGGAAGTTATAACAGGTACTCCGCACGACATAGCTTCGAGGATGGGTATACCAAATCCCTCGAAGAGGGAAGCATAGACCAATGCCAGGCTGGAACCCATTACTTTTACAAGCTCATCTTCAGATAAACGGCCCGTAAACACAATATCGTTTTTAAAGGGTGAATTAGTATAGGCCAATCGCGTATCTTCTGCCTGGTATTTGGTCGATCCTGCAACGAGTAATCGGGTTGATACCGAAGTATTTTTCCGGTATTGGTTGAAGGCTTCAATAATGCGGGTCAGGTTTTTGCGGGGATGCACCAGGCCGAGAAACAGGAAATAGGGATGGCCCTGGGTATATTTATCGCATGTTTCCTTTTTGATTATTTCATTTACCGGCGTAAAAATTTCATTGACACCATTGAAAACAATATCTATTTTATCAGGATCGATCCCAAATTGCGAAGAAATGTCTTTAGCAGAATATTCCGAAACAGTCGCAATCCGGTCAGCTTTTCTGATAAAGCGAGGAAAAAAATAGTTATAGTACATTCTGGGTAAGGGCTGGACCCATTGCGGATGATGAAAAAAGTTGAGATCATGGATCACAGCAATTGATGGAACATTTGTACGCAAACTAAGCCAGCCGTCAGGCGACAGAAATATATCAGGTTTGAATTTTTTCAGGACAGGAGGAATACCCCAATCAAAAAACAAGTACCACAATACCGGATGGCGAGCTTGCGGATAGGCAATCACTGGTGTAATATTTTTGGAGAAGATAAACTCCTTACTGTACTTACGATCGAAAATGAAGATAAATTCATGCTCGGGATGCCACTGTGTAATGCGTCGCAATGTTTCGCAGGCAAATCGCCCTAAGCCTTCCAGTTTTCCGGGTAACAATAATCGTGTATTTACTGCAATGCGCATAATAACAATAATTCGGCAACGAAAATAACGAATAGTTCGAAAAAAGTTCTGAGTTCTGAGTTTAAAGTT
>CAZMVE010000124.1:0-8229 GCA_964569585.1 uncultured Bacteroidales bacterium
TCGAGATATATCTGGTTGATTTCTTCAATATCTTTCCTGTTCTCTGATGAGAGTACAATTTCGTTAATATTAGCGCGTTTTGCGGCCAGTATCTTCTCTTTGATACCTCCAACAGGCAATACTTTTCCACGTAGGGTTATCTCACCGGTCATGGCTAACCGCATTTGAACCTTGCGTTGAGTTACTGCCGAAGCAATCGATGTTGCCATAGTTATGCCCGCTGAGGGCCCATCTTTGGGGATTGCCCCCTCTGGCACATGAACATGAAAGTTCCAGTTCTCAAATACCTCAGGATCTATATTCAGAACTTTACTATGCGATTTGAGATACTCCAGGGCTATTATTGCCGATTCCTTCATTACTTCTCCCAGGTTCCCGGTAAGTGTTAACTTTCCTTTTCCCTTGCTAACACTTGTTTCGACAAATAGAATATCGCCTCCAAAGCGGGTCCAGGCCAGACCTGTAACAACACCGGCATATTCATTACCCTCATATTTATCCTTCTGGAATTTAGGATGTCCTAATATTTCTCTTACCTGGGTAATGCTAAGGTTAGTAATATAATTTTCTTCCATGGCAACCTTTTTAGCCATTACCCTGCAGAGCTTTGCCAGTGTTTTATCGAGGGTACGTACTCCCGATTCGCGTGTATAATTTTCGATGATAAACTCCAGAGTCCTTCTGGAAATGGAAAGATCTGTTTTTTTCAAGCCATGAGCTTCCAGACTGCGGGGAATCAAATGCCGCTTAGCTATTTCAATTTTTTCTTCTACTATATATCCGCTCACATCGATGATTTCCATACGGTCGGTCAATGCAGGATGAATTGTTGCACTGGTATTGGCAGTTGCAATAAACATTACCTTTGATAAATCGTATTCCAACTCAAGGTAATTATCGTAAAAAGCCACGTTCTGTTCCGGATCGAGAACTTCGAGTAATGCCGAAGCAGGATCGCCATGTATATCGCGCCCCACTTTATCGATCTCGTCGAGTACAAACACCGGATTTGACGATCGTGTTTTTCGTATACTTTGTACAATGCGCCCCGGCATAGCACCAATATATGTTTTACGGTGTCCCCTTATTTCTGCTTCATCATGCAATCCCCCAAGTGACATCCTGACATATTTTCGGTTCAGAGCCCTGGCAATCGATCGGCCCAATGATGTCTTTCCTACTCCCGGAGGACCAATCAGACATATAATCGGCGATTTCATATCGCCTTTAAGTTTTAGTACTGCCAAATGTTCCAGTATTCTGTCTTTCACTTTTTCCAGCCCATAGTGATCCCTTTCAAGTATCCTTTTGGCTCTTTTCAGATTGAAATTATCCTTGGTATAAGTGTTCCAGGGCAGATCGAGTAAGGTCTGAAGATAGTTAAGCTGCACCGAATATTCGCCGGTAGCCGGATTTAAACGATGCATCTTATCAACTTCCTTTTCAAAAACTCCTGCTACCTCTTTACTCCATTTTTTCTTGGCTCCCCGTTTCCTTAATTCCTCAATTTCCTGGTCGAGGGGATTTCCTCCCAATTCATCCTGGATGGTTTTCATCTGCTGATGCAGTAAAAATTCACGCTGTTGCTGATCAATGCCAACTTTTACTTTAGCCTGAATATCACTTTTCAACTCCAGCATCTGGACTTCACGCACCAAATGCTCCAGCAGTGAAATTCCCCTTTTTTTAAGTTCATCTTCTTCCAGTAAGTTCTGTTTGGTCTGCAGCTTTATATCGCTGTTCGAACCGATGAAATTGATCAGGAATGTAGAACTTTCAATATTTTTAACAGCAAATGAGGCTTCGGGTGGAATATTACTCGACAGTTTGATAATGCGCAGCGATAAGTCTTTCAATGATCCGACAATAGCTTCAAATTCCGAATCCTTTTTAACAGGCTTACGATCGGTGAGTTGTTTCACCCGCGCAATAAGATAAGGACTTTCACTTACCTTTTCTTCCAGCTGTATTCTTCGTTTACCCTGAATAATGACCGAGGTTGTGCCATCGGGCATTTCAAGAATGCGAAGTATCTGTGCTACTGTACCAACTGAATAAAGGTCAGAAAAACCAGGTGAATTGTTGTCAGAATTCTTCTGTGCAACAGTACCCAGAATTTTTGATTTTTTATATATATCCCGGATAAGTTTCATCGACTGTTTCCGACCTACTGAAATTGGCAGGATCACTCCCGGAAATAACACGGTATTCCGTAGAGGTAAGATGGGCAAAGTTTCGGGAACTTCGCTTGTCATAATTGTATCTTCGTCTTCTTCGGATATAAGCGGAATAAAATCGGTTTCGTCTTCCACAGAATTGGCAATAAGTATCTTTGTCAAATTGTTATTGGTTCTTTCACTCATGATAATAAATCTCCTTCTTCAATAAAAAACAAGACAAACTGGCATATGTTCGCCACTTAATCGATAGGCAAGTACTTATGACAATCTGCGTGCCATTTGAACACATCTACAAATTATTCCTGTACTTTTCGGTCAATTCAAATACTTTAAACAAAATAGATTTATCTTCATCACTCAAAGCAATTCCCCGGCGTGCCATAGCAATCTGTGCAGTTTCAAACGCTTTCTCCAGCTTATATAAAATTAATTTCCCCGGCCCTCCCCATGAAAATGAAGGTATAAAATTGCGTGGAAATCCTGATCCGTAAATGTTAGCACTCACTCCAACAACAGTTCCCGTATTAAACATGGTATTTATTGCGCATTTGGAGTGGTCGCCCATAATCAGACCACAAAACTGTAGTCCTGTGTCGATAAAACGTTCTGCAGTATAGCTCCACAGTTTGACTAGAGCATAATTATTTTTCAGGTTTGAATTATTACTGTCGGCACCCAGGTTACACCATTCGCCAAGCACGGCATTCCCCAGGAAACCATCATGCGCTTTGCTCGAAAAACCTGTAAATACCGAGTTATGTACCTCACCTCCAACCCTGCAATGCGGACCAATTGTAGTTGCTCCATAGATCTTAGCACCCATTTTGAGTACGGCATGATCGCATAAAGCGAGGGGTCCGCGAATAAGAGCTCCCTCCATAATTACAACATCGTGCCCGATATAAACCGGACCGGTAGCAGCATTAATGATGGCACACTCACACTTTGCTCCCTCCTCAACAAATACATTCTCTTCTCCCAGTATGGTATTGCTTGCGCTTAGTTTTTTCGATTTTCTCCCCTTTGTGATCCTGCTAAAATCATCCCGTATTACTTTATCGTTCTTTTCAAAAATATCCCAGGTATGTTCAATACAGATGATCTCTCCATTGTACTCAATAGTTCTGAAGCTACTTTCCCTGCTAGTTTGGGATATTTTTACCGGTTGGAAAGAGCGGCAGGCAATTGTAAGATCATGGTATTTCAACAACTCATCCGGATGGAGTTTTATAATATCCTGTACCAGTCTCTCATCGGGAATAATTGCTGCATTAACGAAAAGATTATCTGCTTTGAGTTCCATAGGATATTTCCCGGCCAGATAATCGATGGTGAGATGGGAACATTTTGTATGCAATAACAACTCCCATTTTTCTTTTATAGTAGTAATTCCAACCCGCAACTCCGAAACAGGTCGTGTAAAAGTCAACGGTAATAAATTGTTACGGTTATTGTCGTCGAAAAGAATTGTATTCACCTGTTTTTCCATGAAGGGTATGTTTTCGGGAACAGAAAAGCTCCGGATTTTCAAGTGAAAATAGCGGAGCTTTTAATATCATCAAAAGATAGTTATAAACTACTTATTCTTATCGAGATGCTTTTTATACTTACTGTAGTATTTGTCGACGCGTCCGGCAGTATCAACAAACTTCATCTTACCTGTATAGAAAGGATGTGAAGTGTTCGAAATTTCGAGCTTTATCAGAGGATATTCAACACCATCTTCAAGTTTAACTGTCTCTCTGGTCTGTACAGAAGACTTAGTGATAAATGTATACCCATTCGACATATCGCGAAATGCTACCAGTCTGTAATTCTTTGGATGTATGTCCTTTTTCATTGTCTTGCTTTTTCCACTATTTCCTGCTTAAATTTCAGGGAGTGCAAAAATACACAAAAATAATTTACAGCAAAAATCTTTATGAAATAATTTCAGGTATATAGTTTTCCATCAAAAGTATTGTCGAATCGATAGTATTCTGCCTCAGGATTAAAAAGATGCATGTAGGTTAAATGTTTCTTTTCCCGTTTGCTGCCGATTTTATCGTATATGGCAATCATTTTGGGATTATAATCACCAACCCATGAAAGTTCAATTTCATTTTGTCGCTGACGCTTTCTCAATACTTTTACCAATTGATAGAAAAGAGCAGCCACTATACCCGAATTCTGATAATCGGGTAAAATGCCAAAAATAAATACGCGTGTACGTGTAACAGCACGCCGGCGATAATAAAAAAATTTGAGCTTATTGATCAGGTTGAGCTTACCATTTTTAAGTTTAACCAGTATTTGATTAATATCCGGAAAAACCACCATCAATCCGGAGGGCTTACCATTGTCATAGGCAAACCAAATAAATTCTTCCTCTATCACCAGTTTTGCCTCTTCAACCAGCTTTCTTATTTCACTATGCTTCAAAGGAGTATACCCGTCGTGATAGGTAGACCAGATGGAATTGTAAGTATAAACAAAGTCGTCGACATATTTATCCATGTCCTTGTACCGAAAATGCTCGAATGAATACCCGGGACGCTGTTCCGTGTATTCGGCGAATTTCAACATTCTCTCGGGGAAACTCTCGGCTATATTTTTATGATAGGTGAATTGTGCGAAAAACTCACGAAAGCCATAATTTTCAAATAACTTCTGATAGTAAGGAAAATTATAGGGCATTCCGTATCCCTGCTGCATAAATCCTTCAACAAGTAAGCCCCAGTAGTTGTAGTTTTCACCAAAATTTACCGGAGCCAGCATGGCTTCCATACCCTGATCCCGAAGCCATTCTTTTGCCGAATCGAATAACAAATTCGCTGCATTCTGATCATCGATACACTCAAAAAATCCGGCTCCTCCTGTCGGGTATCTGTAGTTATTGACTTTTTTAAAATCTATGAAGACTGCAATACGGCCAATACTTCGGTTATGTTCGTTATAGAGTATCCAGCGAATAGCTTTTCCATCCTGAAAACAAATATTGGAGTTCGGATTGAAGATTCCTTCGATTTCTACGTCGAGCGGACATACCCAGCTTTTATCATTCCTGTAAAGTATCTTTGGTACATCGAGCCATTCCACTGATAATTTTTTATCAGTTACTTCAATGATTTTCATGAGAAATCCTGAAAAGGTTAAGGCGTAAAAATAAAGATAAAATTAATATACGGTTAAAATAGTATTACTTAGTTTTTTCAAAGCATCCGCATTTACTTTATTAAAAAAGATATTTATCTTTGCGAACCTAAAAATGGTGGATGTAGCTCAGTTGGTTAGAGCACTGGATTGTGGTTCCAGGGGTCGTGGGTTCAAATCCCATCTTCCACCCAAATACAGAAAAACCGGTTTTCGAAAAAAAGCCGGTTTTCTTTTTTAAAGCATTGAATGTTCGCATTCTAAAGTATAAAAAAGGAAAACGGCATGCATGCGAAGCATGAAAAGGTTTTTCGGTTTTTGACCGTGTGGTCCCTCCAGGGTTCATGAAAAGTTCAGCTTTGAATAATCCCATCTTCCACCCAAATACAGAAAAACCGGTTTAAAAAACCGGTTTTTTTATCATTGAAAACCTATTGCTAAAATCAGGCAACTTCGACTTGTGCATTTTTTTCTATCAAAACAGCCTCATACAGGCTGGCAAAAGAACTCTTAACCCACATTATTGCTGGCAGTATGCCCACAAACAGTAAGGCTAATCCAATGATGAAAAGGAAAAAGGAAACAATCCCCATGAAAAAGATGGTCCATCCGTGACCTCTGGTGAGCTTCCAACTCTCCTCGACAGCGACAATCGGATCCAGCTTCTTGTCCATAACCAGGTATGAGACAAAAGCGAGCCGGCAGCCAACAATAATACCGGGCACTATAAGAAATATCATACCCAGCATTACCAAAGCAGTAGTCAGCAGGTTGGCCAAAACTATGTACAGGTAGTTTTCTTTAAAACCCCTTATCAGGGTTTCAAAAACAGGCCGGGTATCGCGGGCTGCATGAACAAACATCAGATCGCCCCCGTATTTAAAAACAGGTACTACAAGCAGGCTGTAAGCAAGTGCAATCATCCCCAGTATTAAGGCCATTATGCCCAATGCAGCAAATCCGGGACTAAAGAAATTAAAATAGTCCCTATGCCAGTCAAAGTCATCCATCTTAAAATTCATTTTACCCATCTGCATAGGCGCCATTATTATACTTATTACAAAAACTACCAGTAAGAGGATTAAAAAGTATTTCATCATGGTGTTCCATCCATGACCAAAACTACCTCCGAATGTTGGAAGTATTTTTCTTTGTTCGTTTGTTTCCATCATTTTGGTTTTTAATTAATAATTCATTGAATCTTACATCAAATCTATACCGTATGATTTTAGTTTCCGGCATACTTTAGTAGTGTTGTGTAAAATTCCTACTTAAGTATGTATATCACGACTTAAGTAGTGTTTATTATTATATCCTGCAACAATTCACTAATTCAGTATCTTTATTTTATGATTTCATATCTGATTATTGCTGGATTCATATTTACAATTGCTATCGCTTCAGGGAGTATTGTTATTTCATCGCAGTTAAAAACTTCGTATAAATCGGACCTTTTTTCAACGCTGTTATTCTTCCTGGCCTTTTATTTTACCTTCGGATTTTATGCCATCTGGGGACAAATGCTTGTTGCTTCATTCATCACTCCCTTTGTCAGTCGGGAACTTCTGGAAAGAATTACCGATATTATGGTTCTGTTGGGTTCGCCCTTCATCATATTTGCATCCCTGATGTTTGTAAGGTTTTCGAGAGAGCTATCCGGACGGAAGACCGGTAATCCTTTTATATTATGGTATATCCTCATCAATGTATTAATCATAACAGGACTCGGCTATACTGTGCTAAGCTATAAGAGTATCAAAGCCCTGACAGTAGTCAGGTACTACTTCATATTGCTGAACTTTTTATTTACTGCTTTTGGCGCTTACTATTTTCTATCGCCAATGAAAAGGCAGACAAAATTTAAGAATAAAGATTTTATAACCCTAGCTCTTGCACTGTTGGTATTGATGCTGATCGAAAATACCCTGCTCCTATTCTACGACAGAAGTACTTTTATTGCGCTTTTTTTTATTTTCAGCTACTTCATGTATGGAGGTTTTTTACCTGTTTATATTAAGTACCGGGCCGATCTCTCAGGACTCATCCCCAACAGTGAGACCAGTATATCCTTCGAATATTTTTGCGAAAAATATGCCATTTCTCCCAGGGAAAAAGAGATCATAAACGAGATATGCAGGGGATTAAGCAACCAGCAAATAGCCGATAAATTATTTATCAGCCTGCAAACTGTTAAAGATCACACCCATCGTATCTACAGTAAAACAGAATGTGAAAGCCGCGCCCGCCTGATACGACTCGTTAATGAATGTATGTGACAAAGAATTAGTCTACTGAACCTGATAGTATTTCAAAAAATAATAGAGCACTGAAACTGCTATGGTGCATGGCTAAGAGGGAGTGGGAAGCATCACCCTTATTTGGGTCAGTTACACTCCTATTTTCTGCCCCGTTGATCTATTGCAAGCACCCACCTTTCAATAATTGGCCCATTTTACCCTATAGGCCTTCTGCTTCCCTAAATCGATACATTCAATATAGAAATCGTCAAACACGAAATAGCCGTCGACACAGGCAAATTCGGGTTGTACCCTGACAAAAACCATATTGAGTTTATCCTTCCATTTTTCTATGCTTTCGGGATGTTTTTCTTTAAATAATTTCAGGATCTCTTTATTTTCCTCCGAGGCTATGTTTCCTAATATTTCAGCTTTACCCTCTATTTCAATCCTGTCCTTACATAACGAAACCCTGTTGTTCTTTTCAATCTGGACACATTTTCTGGAATGTTTCCAGGTCAGGAAATACAGGTCCGTTCCTTTGCTGACCACAAGCAATGATCTTGCCACAACATGATCGTCGGCCGATGTGGCCAACACCATGACCGCATTCTCCTTCTTTTCAAGGAAGGCCAGCAACTTATCCCTTGTTTCTTCAAAATCAATGAGTTCCTCTTCTG
>CAZMVE010000125.1:0-8157 GCA_964569585.1 uncultured Bacteroidales bacterium
CCTGGCAGCAAACGCACTGGAAGGCTATTGTCTCAGCCTATAAAAACAGTCCCTTTTTCGACATATTCGAACCCGAACTGAAACCTTTCTTCAGGAAAAAAGAAAAATTCCTTCTCGACTGGAACCTCATTCTTATAAACGCTATTCTGGAGATGACCTCAACAGAAATCGCTTACACAAAATCTACGGATTATATAAAATCTCCAACCATACTGTATGATGACTTTCGTGAATCAATTCACCCGAAAAAACGAATGCAACTGCCGGATGCTTCCTTCTCTCCTATCCCCTATTTTCAGGTTTTCAGTAATAAATACGGGCATATTTCAAATCTGAGTTTTATCGATCTGCTCTTTAATGAAGGACCTCAGGCTATCTATCTCTGTAAAAAAATGCGAAAAAAGGGCAACTAGTATAGTTGCCCTTCACTTTGCCATTGACAGATAGTTTATATTAGAACTTAAACCCAAACGTGGCCATAGCTTTAACTTTTTCGGAATTGATTTCAGCAGACACCGGATTGGCATTATAGGATGATCGGTAAAGTACCAGACGTTCTTCACCTGCCATATAAGAAAGTGCAAAATCGATGAAGAAATTTTTATCTCTGATGCCTAAACCTCCGCTATAATTTAATTTATACGCATCGGCATTGAGTTCATTTTCTTTATAAGGACTACCATAATATCCAAATCCTCCTCTGAGATATAACATTTTACCTAATCTGAATTCGACTCCTGTCTTTAAATTGAAATTCTTCCTGTATATCTCTTTTACAGTTTTATTTTCATCTGAAAAGTCATATCCATCACTGGCATCGGTTAAACGCATACCGGCATAATTAATGTATTCAAAATCGGAACTTAACAATGCAATTTTTCCAACCATTAATCCCAGGCTTCCAACCGCTTTGGCAGGAGTCACAATACGATATTCATAACTGGCATAATCGATTTGTTGACCGGATTCATCAATCGGAAAAATGGTGCCGGTCTTCAGGTATGATCGTAAATCTGCCAGATATTCTTCACTTAAATAATAGCTAACAGGTAAATGATAGGCTAATCCTAATCGCAAGGGTGCTATTGGTTTAACTATGATTCCCAGTTTAGCAGTAAAACCAGTTCCTGAAACAGATAGATTTTCGTTATATCGAAAGTACTGAACCCGGTTTTCTTCTCTGTCCGATTCACGGAATGTAGATTGTTCATCAAAACTGATAGGGATCATTGAAAATGAAGCCCCAAAATAGAATATATGTTCGTAGTTGAAACCCAATGAAAAAACCCATTCATTGATCTTACCCGAACGTTCCAGGATATTCTGCTGATCAATATTTATATTTCCAAGAGTATCTCTCATATCGGTATTAAGAAAATAGTTGCCATTATTATCAATGTCTATAATCCTACCGTCAAAAAACAGTCCCTCCGTGAAAGGTAATAAGTAAACCGGATCAACCGGACCGTTACCCTCACCATAATTTGCCGATTCAACAAACATATCGGCAAGTGAGGACTGAGCATTGGGCCCCTCGATGAGGATATTTTCGTTATAATTGTTCAGCTTGTTGTATCCAAAAGCAAAACTACCTCCGACAATTCCGGTTTCACCAAGATTGAAAGAAGAAACGTATCCGATATTATTAAAATTAAAATTGTATTTAATATCTTCTTCCGTATTCCCATTATAACGCGCATTTACCCTACTATAAAACAATTCAGGTGTAAATGTTAATTCCGAACCACGGTATACGCCCAATCCGGCCGGATTCTGCGAAACTGAGTAGAAATCACCTCCCAGAGATCCGAAAGCACCGCCCAATGCTACCGATCGGGCTGTGCCACCGGAATAAGTTTGTGAATATCTTAGTGCATCAACCTGATCTTGTCCAAATATAGTTAAGGACAATGAGAATAGTATGATTAAAGGAAATAGCCTTTTCATCTCAAAATGTTTTACTGGTTAATAAATTAAAGAAAAGTTATCGTCGCGAGCCCGAAGAGCGGGACGAGCTGCTTGAGCTGCCAGAACTTCTCGAACTTGAAGAACTTGAACTACTCGACCTCGAAGAACTGCCAGAGCTGGAACTACTGCTGGGGCGCGAATAACTTCCCGAACTGCTCGACCGCGAGGATCTGCCCGAACTGGAACTACTGTTGGGGCGCGAATAACTTCCCGAACTGCCCGATCGGGAGGAGCTACCTGAACTGTTACCCGAACTTCGATTGTAGGTACTGCCCGAGGAGTTACTTCTCGAGGGAGTATAGGTTGAACTCGAACTTCTGCTTGGAGATGTTGAAGAACTTCTCTCTACAGATGAATTATTGTATGTCGATGTTCTACTGGTTGAGGACCGGCTATAAGAACTGGTCGCAGGTTGAGTATAATGTGTTGACGATCTGGAATCCTGCGTTTGTACAGTTCTTCCGCTTGTACCACTTGTAGAACTGCGTGTCTGAGGTGCAGTCCTTGTATTAGAATATGCATCCGATCTCCTATCGGAAGTTGGAGTCACTGCTCTTCTCGAATCCGGAGTAGTGCCGGTTCGAGGACTAGCAGTATTGGCACTTCTTGATGTACTAGCTGACCGGGGACTATAGCTTGTATTTCTTGAAGTACGGCTATAGGCTGATGGTGCACCGGATGATCCTCTCCTCGGAGTATAATAGGTATTGGATGATCTTGAGTAGCGGTGTCCATGGTAAACATTATTGCTATAGGCAGTATGATAATAGTTATCGTAATACCCATAATAATATCCACCTCCCCAATAAGGATCGTAGTAATAGGGATTATGCCAACTATAGTAATAAGGTCTG
Source organism: uncultured Bacteroidales bacterium (assembly GCA_964569585.1). GTDB lineage: Bacteria > Bacteroidota > Bacteroidia > Bacteroidales > UBA10428 > UBA10428. The sequence goes on from CAZMVE010000125.1 coordinate 2,823, forward strand.
TTGTAATAATAGTAAGGATAATATCCATGATAGTATGGGTAACCGTATGATAATCCCCAACCCCAATATGAATAACCTCCATAGAATCCAAGTGACCATGACAGGAATGGACCGTAGTATACATCATAGTATCCACAATTATAGCATGAAGAATTAAAACGCTGAAAACGAGATTCGTATTCGCAATCGTAGCAATCAGAGGTTGTACTTCTCTTTTGTTCTTGTTCTTCATCAAGGTATTCCGAACCAATATAGTCCTGATCGTCACCATACTCACTTGTAGCAGAAGTATTTTTCTCGCCATCAATTGTATCATTCCCCGTATTCATTGCTTCCTTCTCTAGCGATTCCCTATATTTTTCGTAATCACTCTTAATGTATTCATCCTGCTGCTCAGGTTCATCTTGTTGTTCAGGTTTCTCCGGAGTATCACTCTTAGGATTATAATATAAATCATCATATTCCTGGGCAGCAAGAAAGCTTAATGATGAAGCTATCATTAATGCTACTGTCAATGTTATGTATTTTAAAGTTTTCATGACCAACCCTCCATCTTCTAATTTTGGTGAATATATAAATTTTATTTTTTTACTTTGCACGAATCAGTTTGTATTAAGAACTTTCAAATATTATACCAAACTTCATAAAATGGCTAAAGAATTGACTAACAGAGAGGAAAATTATGCACAATGGTACAACGATCTGGTTACAAAAGCCGATCTGGCTGAATCATCTGCGGTTAGAGGTTGCATGATTATTAAACCCTATGGATATGCAATATGGGAAAGAATGCAAAGTATTCTCGACAAAATGTTTAAAGATACAGGACATGAAAATGCGTATTTCCCACTTTTTATTCCAAAATCATTTTTTAGCCGTGAAGCGAAACATGTTGAAGGCTTTGCCAAAGAGTGTGCGGTGGTCACACATTACCGACTTAAAAACGATCCTGAGGGAGGCGGTATTGTTGTTGATGAGGATGCCCGACTGGAAGAAGAACTTATCGTTCGCCCTACTTCGGAAACCATTATCTGGAGTTCTTACAAAAATTGGATCCAAAGCTATCGTGATTTACCTATCCTTATAAATCAATGGGCCAATATAGTCCGCTGGGAAATGCGTACACGATTATTTCTTCGAACCACAGAATTTCTCTGGCAGGAAGGTCATACGGCTCATGCAACAAAAAAAGAAGCCCAGGAAGAAACATTAAGGATGCTCGATGTATATGTTGACTTTGTGGAAAATTATATGGCACTTCCTTGTATTAAAGGTGATAAAACTGAAACGGAACGATTTGCCGGGGCAGAAAACACTTACACATTCGAATCAATGATGCAGGACGGTAAAGCGCTGCAATCCGGAACATCCCATTTCCTCGGACAAAATTTCGCCAAAGCTTTTGATGTTACTTTTACCTCGAAAGAGGGCAAAGAGGAATATGTATGGGCTACATCGTGGGGAGTGACCACACGGCTTATCGGAGCACTTGTAATGGCGCATTCCGATAATAATGGTCTTATAATACCACCTCGCATCGCTCCGATTCATGTAGTTATTGTACCTATATATAAAAAAGTAGAGGAGTTTGAAAAGATCTCAATATTAGCCGGAGAAATAAAACAAAAACTTGAATCGAAAGGACTTGCAGTGAAATATGATGACCGGGATACTCATAAACCCGGATGGAAATTTGCTGAATATGAATTAAAGGGTGTACCTGTGCGCCTGGCAATCGGGCCACGCGACCTGGAAAATAATACGGTTGAGTTGGCCCGTAGAGATACACTGGAAAAAATGGTAATTCCCGTGAATGAAATCCAGGAATATATACCTCAACTACTTGAAGATATTCAACAAAATATCTTTAAAAAAGCGCTGGATTTCCGTGAAAAAAATACTTACTATATTGATGACTGGAATGAATTCAGAGACATCCTTTCGACAAAGGGTGGTTTTATCATGGCACACTGGGATGGCACCTCAGAAACCGAATTAAAAATAAAAGAGGAAACAAAAGCGACTATTCGTTGTATACCATTTGATACAAAACCTGAAAAAGGTAAATGTATTTATTCGGGTAAACCGTCAGAACGAAGAGTGCTTTTTGCCATTGCATATTAAATATGAAACCGATCTTTAAAAATATTTATTATGAAAAATACAGCAGTTATATTGGCACTGGTTCTTTCAATAAGTTGTAGTACCAGTAAGAAAACAGATACAGGAATAATGAAAAAGCTCAATCAATACGCTGAGGTATCACTGATCGCCGATCTTACGGGGATTACTGAAAACCAAAAACAGATGCTTCGTTTATTTTTCGAAGTAGCTGATATAATGGATGAATTGTTCTGGATGGAGGCCTATGGCGATAAGAATTTATTGCTGGACACGATTTCTGATACCGATCTGAAAAAGTTTATTGAAATAAACTATGGTCCATGGGAGCGTTTGAATGGTAATAAACCTTTTATGCAATCAGTTGAAAAACCTCTTGGAGCTAATTTCTATCCTTCTGATATCACACTTGAAGAATTTAATGCGATGGAAGATAGTATGAAACTAAGTCAATATACACTTATACGGAGAGATGATATGGGTAAATTACAGGCTATTCCCTATTATATTGCCTTTGCTGAAAAAATAGAAAAAGCTTCTCAATTGCTCCGTGAAGCATCACAACTCGCAGAAGATGAAAGTTTTAAAAACTATCTATCACTTCGGGCCGATGCTCTTTTAAGTGATGATTACCGCGAAAGTGATATGGCCTGGATGGATATGAAAACAAATCTGTTCGATTTTGTTGTCGGACCCATTGAAAATTATGAAGATCAGCTTAATGGAATTAAAACTGCACATGAAGCTTTTATCCTATTAAAGGACCTTGAATGGTCAGAAAAATTAAATAAATATGCTGCATTGCTTCCTACGCTTCAAAAAAAGTTACCAGTCGGGGAAGAATACAAAGCCGAATCACCCGGCACAAATAGCGATCTTGCTGTTTACGATGTACTGTATTATGCCGGCGATTGCAATGCAGGTAGTAAAACAATTGCCATTAATCTCCCTAACGATGAAGAGGTTCAACTTCTGAAAGGAAGCAGGCGTTTACAGCTCAAGAACTCCATGAGAGCTAAATTCGATAAAATATTAGTCCCAATCGCCCAGGAACTTATTGCTTCGGAACAGCAAAATTATATTACATTCGACGCCTTTTTTAGTAATACGATGTTTCATGAAGTAGCCCATGGCCTGGGTGTAAAAAATACTATAAACGGTAATGGTATGGTTAGGGAAGCACTTAAGGAACAATATACAACCATCGAAGAGGGGAAAGCCGATATTCTCGGACTCTTCCTTGTTACTGAACTTCAAGGTATGGGCGAACTGGATGTGGACCTGATGGATAATTATACTACATTCCTTGCGGGGATATTTCGATCAATTCGTTTTGGTTCATCCAGCGCCCATGGAAAAGCAAATTTAATTCGGTATAATTTTTTCCGCGAAGCGGGAGCATTTACTCGTGATGCCTCCGGCAGGTATACCATTAATTTCGAAAAGATGCAACATGCTGTTACTGAATTATCGCGCCAGATTATTATAATTCAGGGAAATGGTGACTATGGAGCAGCTGCCGCTATGGTTGAAAAATACGCAGTACTCACTGAGGAACTCCAAAACGACCTTTCCAGAATAAATAGCAAAGGTATTCCGGTGGATATTGTTTTTAAACAGGGAGTAAATATTCTGGGACTATAGCAGCGTATTTGACCACTAAATTACAAACCGAATCATTCGGTTTGACCCGTTTTTCTGAATTGAATAACAACGCCCACACATCGGCGGTCATTAGAATCTTTACTGTCGCCTTCAGGAACCGAAACTTCAAGGATCAGATTTCGTGTGACTTCATTCGTAAACGTAATGTATTCGCTATAGTTATCATTAGCGTTATTATATATTACGCGTCGGCCGGCATTGTCTTCAATAATTCTGAACCGGATATTGCCAAATTTACGATGCGCGCAAACTGATATATAGTAATCCTCACCGCTGTATGCAATTACTTTCAATTCACTAACTTGTCCCTGCCTGAAAAGAGCACTCTTCGATTGCTTACTGTAAAAAAAAGTATAATCGGCATATAAACAATGATACTGATGGTAGTCAGTACAATCCTGCGCAAGCGAAAACGCAGGTTTCAAGCATAAGAATAATATTAAAAACAGATAGTGGTGAGGTTTCATGTAGTAAACTAGTTTTCCAGGTTCTCAATTATTTTTTTTCTTGTAAGAAATGTAGCTTCCCGAAGTTTATTATATTGTTCTTTAGTGATTTTAATTTTCTCACCTCCCTGAATAAGCAACTTACCTTTGTCATCCTTGCTCACTATTGTTTCCTCCGATATGGCAACCAATTCATTATAAATTGCACGGATGGGATGAATTAATTCAATGGCCTCAGAAACATTATTATCACCGGCAAATTCGAGCGAAAAGTTCATTAAATTTTCAAGTACCAGCTTCTGATCACATATTCGCTGTATTATAGCATTGTCCTCCGAGTATTCATCGACAATTTGAAATGCCAGATACAGACTTTCAACAAACCCTCCAATGGATATAAGAGCAAACACCCTTTCTTTATCGTTCCTTACAAGGTAATTGGTAATATTAATTAAAGCTTCATCTGAAAGTATCTTGAGTGAATCCAGATCTCCAAGATTATTTTCAAACCGTTTTAACATTGACGAATCAAACGCAGATGAAATCCTCAATTTATCACTTAACCCGTAAACGACCTGAAAGTATATCAATGCTTCCTTTTGTCGCTGAAATAAGGTTATATAGGCTAGATCTGCAATATAAATTCCCAAGTTAAGAGCTTGAGATTTAGAATCAAGAAATTGGTTTGCCTGTTCAACCGATAAAGGCAATTCATCATTGAAGGCCAGTTCCTCTTTGTCAATTATATTAAGCATTTCATCGGGCGAAGGAAATCGATAGTATGTATCCTTAACTTCTTCCATCTGGTTGAATCCGGTCATTTCCTCACTTTCTATCTGATCCTGAACATTGCCCCTATTCCGACACTCAACACATAAAAAGCATATTGATGCAAGGAATAAATATTTCATAACTTCCATAAAGAAGGAGTTTTATTTACCTAAAAATAATAAAAACATGTGTTTATAATACAATTTAATCAACTATTCTTTAACAGTGGCTTCAGAGCATTCAGAAAATGTTGCTTAATCTGAATGAAAAATATATTTAAATTATATATTGTAAAGAAGTCGATAATCTTTCGCAGTCCCTCATAAATGAGA
>CAZMVE010000126.1:0-4918 GCA_964569585.1 uncultured Bacteroidales bacterium
AAAGTTACGCCCCAGAGACTTGCAGTTATGGAAGCTGTTATTGATTTGAAGAATCATCCTACGGCAGAACAGATTATAATATACATTAAGAGGAAACACCCGAATATTGCTGCTGGTACCATCTATAAAATACTCGATGTTTTAACAGAGAAGAACATCATTAAAAAAGTTAAAACGGACAGGGACATTATGCGATACGATGCCGTTGAGGAGGATCACCATCATTTATATTGTGCCGAATCGGACCGTATCGAAGATTATTTCGATGAGGATTTAAACCGGCTTATTACCGGCTATTTTAGAAAAAAGGAGATTCTGGATTTTAAAATAGAAGATATCAAATTGCAAATTATCGGTAAATTTTTAAAGAAGAACAGGAATAAAGCCTGATAGAAACAGAATGTTCAGAATAATTTTAATAATACTCGGTACTATTTCACTCGGGATTGGCATTACTGGCATCTTTATTCCCGGTTTGCCTACTACCCCTTTTATTCTGTTAACTGCCGGACTCTATGTAAGAAGTTCCGAAAAACTCTATCGGCTATTGATACAAAATAAACATCTTGGAAAGTATATTCAGGATTTTCAGACATATAAGGGCCTGACAATTAAAACAAAGATATACTCCATAATCCTTATGTGGATCATGATTCTTATTTCAGTTAGTTATTTCATTTCAGTTAATTACCTGAAATGGTCCATAATTGGCATTGGAGCCATTGGAACCCTGGTAATGGGATATCTGTTACCGACCATAAAAAAAGAGTAAGTACTAATTCTAAACCATAAATAATTAAGGCTATGAAAGACAAAAAAAAGAAATTAACAACAGCTTCGGGCAAGCCATACAGCCATAATGAAGACAGTATGACTGCCGGAGCCCGTGGGCCTGTAATGCTTCAGGACTATATTCTGCATGAAAAAATGGCTCACTTCAATCGTGAGAGAATTCCTGAAAGAGTAGTTCACGCCAAAGGAACCGGTGCATTTGGAAAATTCACCGTCACACAAGATATTACAAAATATACAAGAGCCAAATTATTCAGTACGGTTGGGAATGAATGCCGTGTATTTGTGCGTTTATCGACCGTAGGAGGTGAAAAAGGCAGTGCTGATACGGAACGGGATCCCCGTGGTTTTGCCATGAAATTCTATACCGAAGACGGAAATTGGGATCTGGTCGGAAATAATACTCCGGTGTTCTTCATTAAGGATGCAAAAAAATTCAGTGATTTTATTCATACCCAGAAAAGGGATCCCAAAACTAATTTAAAAAGTCCGACCATGATGTGGGATTTCTGGAGTTTAAATCCTGAAAGTCTGCACCAGGTCATGATCCTCTTTAGCGATCGCGGAACACCATATGGTTACAGGCATACTAATGGCTACGGGAGTCATACATTTTCCCTTATCAATGCAAAAAATGAACGCTTCTGGGTTAAATTTCACATGAAAACTCAGCAGGGCATCAAAAATTTTACCGGTCCTGAAGCCGATGCTATGAAAGCCAAAGACATGGACTGGGCACAACGGGATCTTGTGGGAGCAATAGAAAAAGGCGATTTTCCGAAATGGACCATGAAAATTCAGATCATGACCGAAGAGCAGGCAAAAAAATTCCGCTGGAATCCTTTCGATCTCACAAAAGTCTGGCCCCATTCTGACTATCCCTTAATGGAGGCTGGTGTTATGGAATTAAATAAGATTCCGGATAATTATTTCCGGGACGTGGAACAATCGGCCTTTGCTCCTGCTCACGTAGTAGATGGGATAAGCTACTCACCCGACAAAATGCTTCAGGGAAGGTTGTTGTCCTACCCCGATGCGCATCGGTATCGCCTGGGCGCCAACTACGAACAAATTCCTGTAAACCGCCCCATTAACGAGGTGAAAAATTACCAGCGCGATGGTTACATGAGGGTCGATAGTAACGGAAATGAAAATCCCAACTATTCACCCAACAGTTTCGATGAAATCGAGGCCGATAAAAACTATCAGGAACCTGCGCTTAAGTTAGATTCGAATATAGCCGATCATTACGATCGCAATACAAATGACGATGATCATTATACACAACCCGGTATGTTATTCAGAAAAGTGATGACGCCTCAGGAACAGGCAAATACGGTAAGTAATCTTGTAGGTGCTATGAGTGGCATTACCGGTCCGAAACGTGATGAGATCATTCATCGCCAGTTAACCCATTTTCATAAAGCCGATAAGGAATTGGCCATGCAGGTGGCAAAGGGACTCGGAGTTAACTTTAAACCCTGATAATAACTATTAAATCATATCAACGTGAAAGAAAAAAGTATTGAATTATTGAACAAAGCTGTTACCGATGAACTTTCAGCGGTTCATCAGTACATGTATTTCCATTTCCATTGCGATGACCAGGGATACGACTTGCTGGCTAACCTGTTTAAGCGTACAGCTATCGCAGAAATGATGCATATAGAATTACTGGCGGAACGAATTTTATTCCTGAAAGGCGAAGTTGAAATGGTAGCATCGCATCCTGTGAAGAAGATACATAAGGTTAAAGAAATGCTCGATCTGGCTGCTAAAATGGAGACCGAAAGTGCGAATGACTATAACCAATGGGCCAATGTATGCTCACAAAATGCCGATTCGGTTTCAAAGAAATTATTTGAACAACTGGTTGAAGATGAAGAACGCCATTTCGATCAGTATGATGTGGAAATGGAAAACCTGAAGAAATTTGGCGATAATTACCTGGCGCTGCAATCGATTGAGCGCAGCAAAAACATCGCCAGTCAAACAACAACTGAATAGAAAATTAATAGGAACACTTAAAATAAACAGAATGGAAAATGTACAGGAACAAGAAGTGGTGTCGATGCCGCGTATTGGCGAACACGCTCCTGAGTTTAAGGCAGTGACCACTCAGGGTGAAATAAACTTTCCGGCCGATTATAAAGGTGGCTGGGTTATTCTCTTTAGTCATCCGGCCGATTTTACGCCGGTATGTACTTCGGAATTTATGACTTTTGCCAGCATGGAGTCTCAATTCGACAAGGCCAACTGTAAGCTGGTAGGCCTTTCAGTCGACGGACTTTACAGCCACATTGCCTGGCTGCGCACCATAAAGGATAAGATCGAATATAAGGGGATGAAAAATGTAGAAGTGAAATTTCCTCTTATCGAAGATATTACAATGGAAGTTGCCAAGAAATACGGTATGATTCAACCCGGTGAAAGCAACACGAAAGCTGTAAGAGCAGTCTTTTATATCGATCCGAAGGGTATAATACGTACCATTATTTACTATCCTCTGAGCCTTGGACGAAATTTCGATGAATTATATCGTGTTCTGATAGCCTTGCAGACCGCAGATAAGTTCAGTGTTGCCACCCCTGCCGACTGGCGCCCGGGTGACGAGGTTATTATACCCACTGCAGGTTCGTGTGGTGTAGCAAAAGAACGTATGGAAGATAAATCAGATATGAAATGTTACGACTGGTTTTTCTGTACTAAACCTCTCGATAAGGAAAAAGTATTGAGTTCTATCCTGAAAAAATAAAACTCTTCTGATCCCTGTTTTTAAATTACAGGCAATTGATCCGGAGGATTTTGCATAAGAGTAGTACACCTGTTCAATGCAATAATTCTCCGGGTCTCTTTATTTTTCAAGAGATAGTATTTAGTTCCTTGTATGCTACCTCCATAAGTATATGAAACACCTGCCCTTCGGTGGCTGTTCCTGCATGATCAAATTCCGGCGATCCACAAACACCCTGCACCAGTCCGTACTCATCGACTTTTGCCAAAGCTGCATTCCTCATTTTATCCGCTATTGTTTTATAGCTGGCATCCAGCCAGCCGTACCTAATCCCTTTATAGATAGAATAGGCCAGTTGTTGTGAGAGATTCGTCTCGATAAATGTTTCAGGATTGTCCACTATGTTATGGAAAAGTCCGTCATCGCGCATATAGGCCACACAGCCATCGATTATTTCTCTCAAATAAGCAATCAGTTTTTCTTTCTCCGTTTGCATATTCTCAGGTAAAGACAGAATTACCCGTGCATAACCGGCAGCTGTCCATCCGTTGCCCACTCCCCAGAAATCTTTTCTTACAAATTCCTGCTTTTCACAGTCCCACATGTGCGAGAATAATTTTTTACCGGTATTCCATAAGCAAGACCTGACCCCTTCGATCTGCTTTATAGCTTCGTTATATTCACCGGAAATAGCGAAGTATGGTGGAAGCATATAGTTGCTGTCGCTCCATAGCTGTGGTATATTTGTGAAATGGTAGATAATTCCGTCGGGAGTCCTGGGAGCTTTCTGTAGTATGTATTCCAGCAAGCGTTTATGTCCGTTCATCAACCCTTCATCACCGGTTTCCTCTGCTGCCCAAAGCACAGCCTCACCCGGCGATGCCGCATCGGTAAGAGCAAATTCCTCGCCCAGCATGGCCAGTCGCCCGTCCTCCGATTGCCGCAACACGGCATCTTTTGCCATTAGAATTACCAGTTCTTTTTCACCCATTTCCAGCAGTGCCTGCATGGCAACGCCCTGCTCCCATGTAGCACGCTGCATGCTGAGCATAGCCAGAACAACTTTCCCGAGAGTTGATAATTGTTGAAACTCACCTTTCCCGGAAGCATCAGGAGTACATCCACTTAATAGACCTCCTGCGGTACCAAAAGCCAAACCGGCAGCAGGAGTTGTGGCTAGAAATTTTCTTCGGTTCATTGTCTTGTTCTTATTATAATCGAAATTTTACAACATCTGAATGGTTATCACTGATCGGATAATGATTCACAAATCCATTATTCCAGACTATTCATAAAATATTGCCAGAGCACTTCCTCTTCAGGAGGATCTGCAACTATTTTAATATCTTCCTTCGAAACCGGATGAATGAAAGAGATGGAACGTGCATGAAG
>CAZMVE010000126.1:5018-8067 GCA_964569585.1 uncultured Bacteroidales bacterium
TTAAGTTGTTTTCTACATTTGAATAGTACCAACCAAAACTCATACTCAAATGAAGAATAGTACTTTCTTTGGATTTACGATACTTGCAGGTGCTGCCATTCTTTTAGATGCATGTGCTCCTGCATATGTTCCCAATGTTATAAACACTCCCTTACTGAGCAATAAGGGTGAACTTCAGGCATCCATTAACGGAGGTATTTCCGGATTCGATCCGCAAATCGCCTATGCTCTTACCGACCATATCGGGCTGGCACTAAACGGCAGTTTTGCCAACAGAACCTCAGATTCAACAGAAAATTATCATAAACATAACTTCGCCGAGCTGGGCACCGGATACTATACAAAAATGGGTAAGGTTGGCCGGTTTGAAACATTCGGAGGAGTTGGCTTTGGCAATACCCGGGGCGATTATTCCAACGATTTATGGTCGGCCTATACCAATGCCAATTATACCCGTCTGTATCTCCAACCCGGTATAGGCATAGCCACGGCTCCTTTCGATGGCAGTCTGGCAGCACGCCTCGCTTTTGTCAACCTGAAACAGGGTTCGCAGAGAAGCACGGGAGTTTTCCTCGAACCTGTAATCACGCTGAAAACCGGGTTTAAGTACGTTAAACTTTTTGCACAGATTGGATTATCTTATCCTTTGAAAGAGGAAATCGATTTTAACTACCAGCCGTTTATTTTTTCCGTAGGCCTGCATACCCATTTTTTCAGGAATTATTAATTTACAGATACTAATAGTTGGTAATCCGAAAAAAAATAACCGGAATCCTAAAATTTTAATGCCCGGTTAAGTGTGCCCGGTTATTGACCTGTCAGAAAGGTAATGCATCAATTTTACTACTAACCAAATATACTCAACCATGAAAAAAGCTTCTTCCCGTCGTGAATTTCTCAGCAAAAGCACCCAACTATTTTTGGCTTGCGGTGCCATAGGTATGTGCCCAAACCTAAGAGCAATGGGCAGCCTGGTTCGAAACGATGATATACCCGATCCTAAAAAACTAGAGTACTGTGGTTATAGTTGTCCGCCCGATTGTCCGTTGTATGTGGCAACTATCGAAAACGATACGGAGAAAAAGAAAGAAGCATACGAGATCTGGAAAATCAAGGAAAAGTACAACCTGGATTTCGACCCGGATCAGATATTTTGCTATAAATGCAAAAACGAAGGAAAACCTGCCGGTGTTGTGGTTCAAAATTGTGCGGTACGTAAATGTGTCATCGAAAAAGGATTCGATTGTTGTATCGAATGCCAGGAATTAAAAGAATGTCCGAAAGAACTCTGGCAGAGGTTTCCCGATTTTCATAAAGCCGTCCTCGATATGCAGCAGAAATATTTGGAGGCAAAGGCTTAGTTTTTCAGACTAGTCTGTAGAGAAAGAAATTAGAAATATCAGACTTCAATTGATATTTAATAGCTGACCGAGATCAACTCTTCATCTTTCCTTTCTGAAAAGAAATCCGGGCAACGACCATCCCCTCCACCTGTATAGCCTCCATCCGGACTACAGATTACGTTGCAATTCTCATCATATAAAGTACTGAACATATCACAGCACTGGGGTGGAAAATAGTAGACTGTATACCCCTTATAATGGTAGCGGTATATTTGAAGTGGCGGTTCCCATGCGTTTTTTAATTCTTGTATACATTCCGGAATTCTCTGAGAAGTATCATCTTTGCCACAACAAAGTATCAGTAAGAATAAAAACAACTGAAGTAATTTTTTATACATCGTTTTAAGCTGGTTACAATTTTTTGGATGTTTAAAAAGGTTGACTTTACTATTGAATCATTTGCTTTTATATTCAAGTAGTCCGTATCTTGTCTTGCTTTATTGAAAATATCTTTTTATTCTTTTATAATTCCTGACTTCTTCTGTTTGAAGATTGATTAATTCCAATTCATTTTTGCTTACGAAAAAATTATAGTAAGTCACTAGAATAGTATCAAACCACATAAGGTTTTCCTCAATTCTTAGTGTGTCGCCGATAACTTCATAAAATCCGGTACCGGAATTCGGATCGGCCAGATAGGATGTCACCCAGGAATACCCTCCACCCTCTTGGAAGCCTATTGAGACATCGGACTGAATGTCTTTCCAACCTCCGATTAGAAGTTCTTCAGACTCTTTCTCACAAGAACAGAAGGCCATCAGGATAATAATAAAAGTCGCCAGCTTTTTCATTTTTTTCAGGGTTAATTGTTTTCAAGATGCAGCAATAAAAAAAAGGTTGCTTCTCCTGGCTTAAATTATAAATAGTTACCCTAGGATACAGTATTAGTGAGACTTTTCTCACCCTGTTTATGTGGAATATTTTTTGTAGCATGCATAAGTAAAAAATGAACTTACCAATTTGATTGATCTTAATTTAATCTGGAAAATAATTTTTATTAAAAACTAATTCAAAAGACTTTTCATACGAGTAGATAGAAAAAAACACCGACGATTTTCACGCAACCTTTTACCCTTCTATACATCTATCTAATGGTCTGTAAATAAGAACATAAATATGAAAATCAGATCCCTGACCTTACTGTCTGTTTTCCTCTTTGTATCAACTTGCGAAAAAGAAGATCTGGACTACAGATTAAATTATGTGGGCAAGTATGATTTTGAAATTGTAAAAAAAAGTACCACTTATGTAGGTGGCCCTGGCGACGGACATTTTGTTTCCACTACCAATTATTCTTTCTACAGCGGCTCAGTAAAACTCTTCCTTCCCCTATCCGATTTGATCAGGATTGACTGGGGCGATGAAACCATTGATGTGGAAGATGGCAAAGTCGATCAAAGCAGAACAATAATGACAGTTGACAGAGAAGGAAACCTTGACTGTCCAGAAGTGCAGGAAGGATTCGGTCGGCCTGCTTTTATTCATAACGATACAATCAAGTTTAATTTGTACAGAGGCGGAGGTATGGCACACGCGCTAGGTACCGGATGGCACATCACAGGATTAAAACAATGATCGTATTGATACTGACGGATATGTTCAATAAACTGTGTCAGCATTAAATCTCTCTTCAAATATAATCATAA
>CAZMVE010000127.1:0-6614 GCA_964569585.1 uncultured Bacteroidales bacterium
ATAACAGCTGGCCAGTTAAAGGGATTCGATTCGCCTCGATAGTCGAAACCTGTCCAATAAAATAATCCGGACAGGAAGGGACGGGCAGCATAAAATTGCCAACCCAATTCGGCGCTAAGGTTTTCCTGTAATTCATTGAACGGACCTATATAAGCTTTTTCATGGTCAGAGATGTAAATACCTCGTGTTTGATGTGTATTAGTTTCTTCTGTCCCAATACCCGCCTGCCAGGGAAATTTAGAATGGTGGTTATCGATGTCGCCATGAAAAATGTAGTTGTAACCAATTACCTGCGGGATTATCCCGCTTCCATTATCCCATCCACCGCTAAGGGCAATTGTAAAAGCACGCGAAGAGTCGAGTTGTTGGGCAAAAGTCTGCATGGAAGCAGTAATTCGTGCACCTTTGCTATTCGTTTCTATAGCCCATTCTTCATTACCCAATGACCACAATACAATACTTGGATGATTCCTGTCGCGCTTCATAAGGCGTTCGAGACAACTGAAATGCTCTTCATTGCTACCCATAAGCCGATTCTCGTCAAGTACAAGCATGCCCAAACGGTCGCAGGCATCCAGAAGTTCAGGTGCTGGCGGGTTATGAGATGTACGGATGCCATTAACTCCCATCTCTTTTAATCTTTTAATACGATATTCCTGTAAAGCATCAGGAATGGCTGTCCCAACACCTGAATGATCCTGGTGAAGGCATACTCCCAGTATTTTAACAGGTTTGCCATTCAGGAAAAAACCTTCATTAGCATCGAACCGTGCCGTACGAATTCCAAATGTAGTTTCGTAAGTATCAACAACTTTTCCTGCTGAACGGATTACAGTTTTAAGTTTATGCAGGTAGGGTGTTTCGATGGACCATAATCTAGGCTCTGCAAGTACATACTTGCTGTAATATTCCCTTTGATCATGGGCAGAAAGTGTCAGTTGTTTTCTTCCGCATGAAGCAATAGCATTTCCTGTGGCATCGACAATGGTTTCCTCGATATCGAAGATTGCATTTTTTTCCGATTCATTTACAAGGGTTGTACGTGCCGTAATATATGCAGTGTCAGCTTTCAAAACGGTAGTGATAAAGGTCCCGAATTGCTTAACATGTAATGGGAATGTTTTAGTAAGCCATACATGCCGGTATATTCCTGCCCCTTCATAATACCAGCCTTCTTCCAGGGTAGCATCGACACGGACCGCAATAACATTGTCGCCACCATAATTAAGGTAATCGGTAATATCGTAACCAAAACTTGTATAACCACTATGTTCAGTTCCCAGATAAAAACCGTTAACCCAGACAATGGAATTCCGGTGTACACCTTCAAATTCAATGGAAATGTGTTTACCCAGATCGGTTTCAGGTATAAAAACGGATTTTCGGTACCACCCTACGCTATTTTCAGGAAAGTTCCTGCCAATAGCTTTATATCCATGGCTGTGGCCACCAAGGGAATCAAAGGGCAGCTCTGCACACCAATCATGCGGAAGGTCAAGTTTCCGCCAGGCACGGTCGTCAAAGTATTGTGAAGCAGCTCCATCGCCATAGCCTGCTTTTGCAAAGTACGAAAAGTATCCTGTTCCGTTATTAAAATCTTTAGTAGCATCAAAAGAATGGCCAAAAGCAAATAGCCATCCGGAGTCCAGAAGGATATGTTCCCTGTCGTTGATACTGTCATTAGAGGTTCTGACCTGACAAAATGTATTTACAGATAAGAAAACAATAAATATGATCCAAAGTGATTTTTTCATTTTCAATACTATTTAATCATAAAAAGGACTTTATCAATGTTTAATCCGGAACCGGTTCGATTAATATAAATTCTCATAATTTATTTACCAGCAGTTAAACTTATTAAATTTATTATGGTTTGCCAGTTTTGAAATACACCGTTATTCATCATAGTTGTTGATCCGGTTTTATTATAACCATCGAATTCAATATATAATTTTCCCTGTAAAAATTTTATTACTCCTGGAAAATTATCTCTATTAGTATCGTTTCTTTGAGAATTTATTAATATAAGGCAATCTATGTTTTTTTGGTATAATTTTAATACCTGATACTATCTGTTGGTAAATGTAAAAGTTTTACTGTCAGACTTTTTCTATTTTTACATATAATTAAATTGTACTGAATTAACTAATAGAAAATGAGAACTTTAATTTTAATAGTGCTGTTAGGGCTTATCAGTACCTTTTGCTATACACAGTTGAGTAAGACTATTACTGAAAAAAGAAATGTATACAACAACAAGGGTAACTATTACTTTGATAGAAATGAATTTGAAAAGGCAATAGTTTATTACAACATGGCTTATAAAAAAGATCCGTACGATTATTTTTCAATTCTGAAAAAAGCCGAAGCCTATACAAAACTTAAATTATATCCCCAGGCGGAAGAATGTTATCGCATTGTATTCGGGAGCAACCGGCCATTAGATAATGCCTACCGGCTTAAGTATGCACTTGTTTTACTTGCCAATAATAAACAAGAGGAGTTTAAACAATGGCTTGGTTTGTATAATCAGGTAGTTGAAGAAGAAACCAAAGGTGAAAACTATCTTGTCTCCAGTGAGAAAAGAATTCAGCTATATAAAGATACATCTCTTGTAATTGTTACTCAAGAAAAGAACTTAGATACAATTAAATTTAAAATCAAATATGCCGGTTACCGGCCCCGTAGCCGAACATCGTCAGAGGACATTAAGCTAATTCTTCTGCTCAGTAGTGGTGAAGAGTATACGGTTGATGCCTCAGGGGAAAACAACTTTGAATTTAGCTTCAGGCCTATGGAAAACTATAGGCTTATTATTCAAAGAGAGAACATAAAAGTCGATGACATTATCAATAATGACCAGTTAACCACCGCACAGAAAAGAGCCCTATTCCTGAATCCACAGCCTGTTCAGAAGGCTAAAATTAATCTTCAATCAGGGATGAAATATCAATTTACTGCAGGGCAAAACAGTATCAGTACCCAGTATCTGGGTAATTTAAAAGAGCTGGCCCATAACTATCAAATACCCGACGAGAGTATTATAAATCTCACAGCCTTGGTAAAAGAACTGCAACTTACGGCGGGAGAAATTTATACGGTTAGGTTTGTAAAGGACGAAATCCAGGATAATACTTACAAAGGAATAGAAGTGTCAACTTTATTTCTGAATGATAAGGAAGTAAGAATATACGGTCAGTCCTTCTTTGGGATTGTGCCAGTTAAAACAGAAATGTATTTTTCTATACAGACCAATATTAGTGTAATTGAGAAGAATTTTAGTTCCAAAAAACACGCAATAATTATTGATGAGGCCCCAGTCTTTAAAGAGGAAGAAGAAGATGCTCTGAAATGGCTTATTTCCCTGATTGTAAACACTGACTCTATCGAAGAGGTTAAATCCATTAACCGTTTATCGGCCAAAGAAATAAGTATAATTCCCAGGACAGAATATATATTGACATTAAGCAAGCCTGATCCGATAAATACCGGTAAAAAAATAGAGGTAATAGTTCCCCTTACCAGGGGAGTGAAGTATAATTTAAGCTCATCGCAGAAGAATAATGCTGAATTTAAGGAAGCCCTGGCTGAATTTTTAATCTCCAGAGAGGGATTAGAACTTACTAATGAGGAAGTAATTGACATTTCAGTTCTTTCAAAGGAACTGGAGGTACAACCGGGAGAAGATCTGTCGTTTACTTTACTTCCCGTAAAGCAATTTAGTAAGAAACCGACTGTATCAGAGGAATTAAAATTAAGCCTGACATTGGATGGGAAAATTTTTAATATTATTCGTGATGAAAAATATACGATAAATATTCCCTTTAATCCTGATCGTACGATTAATTTTCAAACTGATTTAAACTATATGCAGGAAAACTTTGAGGTAGATGCCATTACCCTAAGATTGGATACGATTTCATTTACTTCAGAGATTATTGTAGATACTACCGGATATACTGACCTTAAATCTTCGGGCTGGCTGGTGAGTATGAGTATTAATACCGATTCTGTTGAGGAGGTTGAGAGGCAGAATCAATTTATCGCCAGTGAAGTAAGTATTATTCCCGGGAAGGAATATATTTTAACAGTGAGTAAAGTTGATGGAGAAACCGGGGAAGAAATTGAAATTATAGTGCCATTATCAAGAAATGTTAAATATGATTTCACCGCAAATCCACGTTCAGAAGAGGCCTATAAGGAATCTCTTAATAATTTCCTTGCAGGAAGGGAAGGTATTGAAACCATTGATGGAGAGGTCATAGATATACGATTAATATCGAAAGAACTTCAGATAAAGGAGGGTGATAAAATTTCTTTCAGCTTGCTTCCTGTAAGAGAACTTCCAGGAATAAAAACTACCGAAGTGGAAGCTAAGTCAAGCTTATACCTCGATAATAAAGTTGTTGAGTTTATCGATATTCAAAAATTTACGATAATTGTGCCGCTTACTAATGAACGACAAGTAAATATGCAGACTGATTTAGGACATCTTCAGGAAAACTATACACCTGATTCATTTACATTGGATGTTGATACCCTCTCATTTTTCTCCGAAATTACTGTAGATACCACCGGATATGGTTATCGGGTAATAAAAGAAAATATGCAAATTAAAGATCCTGTATTTGATGTAATAACCGTCAATTTTGATCTGAATGAATATAATCTTCGTCCGGAAGCCATGAAAATTATTCAGGAAAATGTCATTGAAGCATTAAAAAATGATAGTAGGTTGTATGTTACCATTAAAGGATATACAGATGCTTTGGGAGATGCTGACTATAACCTTACTTTATCTAAAAAGCGGGCTGAGGCAGTGAAAGATTTCCTGAAAAGTAACGGGATTGGTGAAAGCCGTATAAGAACTTTTTCCTATGGTGCATCTCAATTACTTGAAAAGAATATAAATTGGAAAAATTTAGACGAAACAGAACTTAAGAAGTATAGAAAGGTTGAGATAGTAATTTATTTACCGAAATAGAAATTATTTAAGTTACAAGTATACGAGATTCAGGGATGAACTATGTATGCCAAAAGAATTATGATTATCACATCCATTGTACTTTCCAGTTGCCATAACTCAAAGAGTGCAAGTGATCATTCGCCATAAACGTATATACCTTTCAATTATTAATTGGCCAGCTCCTCCACCTAATTTAAAAACGATGGATTTTTATCAGCTTATAAGATCAACATAACATTGTGATCCTGTAAATAACCGATGCAACTTAACACTCATCCGACTGGCTTCAGCCGTCCGGACAATACACATACACCTGCCTGTCGAAGCGGAAGTTCAGTTTATAAATTGTAAAATTAGTATCCGTATTAAGCAAGAGAGTAACTAATGATCATAGTTTCCAACTGATTCAACTGTACCACCCTCCGTTTGTTATCATTCAAAACAAACTTCTGGTTTTTTTCACTCCATTTAAATGGTGCCATTTCCATCTTCACTCGATCAGGAATGGTATGAAAGCTATTAAGACACCCAAATCTTGATTGGATAATTTTCAGATACTTACAATCGAAGTCATCGAGTCCATAATATATATTTTCCTGAAAGGAATCCCGAAGAATCATTTTGTATTCTCTGGGATATTCGAATTGAGCAATGTACCTCACTGTAATGCAATTTAAGTGTATAATACATGTTTATTAAAGCCTATTTCTATAGGTATTTAAAGGTATAGAAAATCTTAAATCTATCGTCCAGGAGATATCAACAAGTTGCTTTATTATGTAGCAAAAGCATGTTGCTAACCGTATTTTTGTAAACCCCTCCCCTCAAACAGATAAAACTCTTCTATAGTTTTTCACTATATAATTATTACATTTAGCACAAAGACAAATTCTATGAGACATCTATATTTTTTTATTAAAAGGAAACCATGCCTTTATATAAGTCTTATGCTTGTATTTTTAGCAGCCTGCCAGAGCGGAAATGATAAAAAAGAGAGTTCATCTGAATTTACACCTAAGCCTGTTAAGCTGGAAAAGCAGCACATTGAAACATTGAAACCGGGAGAGCCGGCACCGGAATTTTATCTTCCCGATATTTCAGGCAGATTTTACTCATTGGAAGACTTTAAAAAAGCGGATGTACTGGTCATTTTATTTACCTGTAATCATTGCCCTACAGCTCAGGCCTATGAAGACAGGATGATCAGCTTTACCAACGAATATAAAGACAAGGGCGTACAGGTTGTTGCCATTATGCCTACAAGCGTTTATGGACTCCTGATTGAGGAATGTAGTTATTCCGATCTGGATGACAGCTATGAGAGTATGAAAATCAGGGCTAGGGATATGGGGTATAATTTCCCTTATTTATATGATGGTGACGATCAGGCGGTATCAATTAAATATGGTCCCATGGCAACACCTCACGTTTTTGTATTTAACAGGGACAGGAACCTGGAATATGTCGGGCGTATTGATTCATCCGAAAAACCGGGTTCGGCCCATGCAGAGGATCTGATAGTGGCCGTGAATGCAGTTTTAAGTAATGAAAAAGTTGACAACCCGGAAACTAAATCTTTTGGATGTTCTATAAAATGGTCGTGGAAAACCGAATGGACCGATAAAGTGAACCAGGAATGGGATGCTCA
>CAZMVE010000127.1:6714-8021 GCA_964569585.1 uncultured Bacteroidales bacterium
AATAACAAGGCACTCCTGAATGTTCTTGTTTTTTCAAAGACCAACGGATACAGGCACGATGCCACTTCTGAAGCTATAAAGGCCATGAAGGAATTAGCCGGTGAAAACAACTGGAACATTGAATTAACAGAGGATTCAACCTTCTTTACGACAAATAACCTTGAGAAATTTGATGTAATAGTTTTTCTTTTAACATTAGGTGAAATTCTGGATGAAACGGGAAAAGAAGCTTTAAAAGGATTTATACAGTCGGGCCACGGATTGGTAACCATCCATACAGGTACCATTACCTTACAGGAATGGCCCTGGTTTAACGACCTGATAGGCGCAGAATTTGTCGGACATCCACCCGTTCAGCAGGGCAAATTGATCATTGAGGATAAATCGCACCCTTCCGTTAAATTTATAGAAGTAGATGAAATGCTATGGACAGAAGAATGGTATAGTTTTGACCGCAATCCGCGACCCTTCGTCACTGTTCTGATGTCGGTAGATGAAGCATCCTATGATGTGGATGACAACCGATGGTTTGAAGGTGCCAGGCAACGTATGGGCGACCATCCGCTGGTATGGTATCATGAAAGCGAAGGAGGCAGGATTTTTCAAACAGCATTGGGCCATGAAGCCGCTGCTTACAAGACTGAATTTTTAAGAAAACATATTATTGGGGCTATCTTGTGGGCCGGTGGTATGACAGATTAATTTTTCATTCACCTACCTGTAACAATGGAAAAGTTTGTTGCCAGCATTGCTTGAGACATCCAAAGGAAATTTAGAGTCTGCAGAATATTAACATTTGTTCCTTGCGCAAGGGCTGTTGCTAATAAAAAATCCGAAGAATCCTCCAATGAGTGTGCTCTTCAAAATGTCACCGAATACAATAACGTCCATGTGTTTTCCTTCGGTGAAGTAAAAAAACAGGAAGCCGGCAATTGCACCCAATAAAATAAAAAGGATTGATTTTCTTGCGTGCTGCGAAACAATGGTTCTTTTTAGCCAGCTGGTTTCTGGTTCGAGTTCTAATTTTTTAAATTCCATTCTAAATATCTAAATATATAGATACAAATATATGTATTAATTTTCTCTCAATAAAATTTCACTACTATTTTATTAGGATTCAAGGGTTATTATAGCTTATTGACTTATAAACTCTCCTGATCTTAAATAGTTACCCCTTCCAGTAGGCCAATCTATAACATTTTTATGGGCCGATTCTACTTTCCATATCTGCACTCCCCCATCGCCATTGCCCAGCACATCTTTCAATGAAATTATAATTTCTATGGTCCCATCTCCCTCCACATCGG
>CAZMVE010000128.1:0-8006 GCA_964569585.1 uncultured Bacteroidales bacterium
TTCAGCATGCCAATCCTGCTGAAGTCGACAGGGAAATGAGGGCACAAATTGAGAAAGCACTGTCATTCGGGATCAATCCCTCTCATTTCGATAGCCACATGCTTCCGCATTTCGGTAACCTGGAATTATTTAAAATGTATCTGAAACTCGGTGCAGATTACCGTATACCGGTTTTAATACCAAAAAACTATCTCTTAAAACGAGATAGTTTCAATATTCCGGAATTGAAAAAACATATTATTATCAATGAAATATTTGAAGCCACTCCGGATATACAAGTTGCTGAATGGAACAGCTACTACACGGGTATTTTGCAAAACATGAAGCCGGGTATATATGAACTGATTTTTCATCTTGCCTATGATAATGAGGAAACCCGCGCCATGACAGAAGGCCATGATTACTATGAAGCATCATGGCGACAGCGGGATGTTGATTATGTTATGAGTAATGAATTTCAAGAAGTACTGAAAGAAAATGACATCCAGTTGATTACCTGGCGACAGATTCAGAAAGTTTTGTATCCCTAGTAAGTTATTGGAATTATTATGAAAGAATAAGATAGACTATTTCAATGCCAGCCAGGAAAATAAATGGGAATTCTGAAGACGGGTTAACATTCAAAAAATCATTGAATCAATAACTGAAGTATTATTTTAATTGTAAAGAATTTGTATATTGGCTTGTATAAGTTATTAGTGAAGTAATCAGTAATTAATTACCCATGACGGATGATTTTAAGAAATATAAGGATTTGTTTGATACGATGGATACAGGTATCATTTTTCAAAATACTGAGGGCAAAATAATTGAAGCTAATTCCGCAGCAAAACGTATCCTGGGCTATCCAAAAGAACAACTCTACCAACTTTCATTAAAATCGAAAAACTGGAAAGCCATAAAGGATAATGGTTCTCCATTTCCATGGCACGAGCATCCTACCATGGTGAGTCTGAAAACAGGAAAAAGGGTCAAAAATACAGTAATGGGAATATTTAATCCCACACGAAATGAATATCGATGGATAAACATTAGTGCTGTTCCGGAATTCAGGAAAGGTGAGAAAGAACCTTACCAGGTAATCACTACATTCTGTGATATTACTGAACAAAAAAAGTTAAATGATCAATTATTACATTTTAAAATTGCCGCCGAGAACTCATCGAACGCAATAGGCATGTCGACACCGGAAGGTCAGCACTATTATCAGAACAAAACATTCGATACGCTATTTGGAACAATTGGGAGTAATTCACCTGTCACACTTTATGTTGATCAAAAAATCGGTCGTAAGGTTTTTACTACAATTATGGCAGGTGGTAAGTGGAATGGCGAAGTAGAAATGTATGGAAAAGACAGGGGCATTCTGGAAATTAAATTACGTGCCTACTCAATTAAAGATATTCATGGGAAGATCATTGGACTCGTTGGAGTTCATACCGATATCACAGCTCAAAACAGAGCCGCAAAAGAATTGCGTGAGAGCGAAGAAAAATTTCGGATTGCTTTCGATAACGCGCCTACAGGAATGAGTATAATAGGCCCCGATGGCCGTTCTTACCTTGCTGCAAATCCACTTCTGTGCGAAATGTTTGGATATACAGAGGCAGAGTTTCTCGGAAACACAATAAGTCTAGTAACCCACCCTGATGATGAAGCAAGAAGTAATGAGTGGATAAGAAAAAAAATGAATAATGAACCGGTTGAGGAGGATTTCGAAAAAAGGTATATTCATAAAGACGGACATATCATCTGGGGTCTTGTCAGAGCCCAATGGATAAGAAACAAAGATGGTTCAACACGGATGGCTATTGCTCATATTACCGATATAACCGAACGAAAAAATGCAGAAGTAGCCCTCCGGGAAAGTGAAAAGAAATTTCGAAGTATGATTGAGCATAGTGCTGAAGCCATAACATTGATCAATCAAAAGGGGGAGGTAATCTATGAGAGCCCCTCAGTAATAAAACTTACCGGATATTCAGCAAAAGACAGGATTGGCAAAAGTGCACTGGAAAGAGTTTTCAGCGAAGACAGAATGAAGATTAAGGATCTCCTGACTAAGATAGCATCTGAAGAAGGAAAAACGTTAAGTGCAAAATTCCGTGGAATTCGAAAAAATGGAACCATCTGGTGGATTGAAGGAACGGCAACCAACGAACTCCAAAATCCAAATGTTGGTGCTATTATTGTCAACTTTCGTGATATAACGCTGCGAAAAGAAGCTGAGGACCGATTAAGACTGACACAATTCGGAATTGATAATTCACAAATTGCAGTTTTTCAAATTGATGACAATGGAAATATATATTATGCCAATGAACAGGCATGTAAAAGTTTGGGATATTCGAAGGAAGAGATCATGAAGTTATGTATTACTGATTTTGATACTACTTTCGATATGATAAAGTGGAAGGAGCACCGTAAAATCACATCTCAACAGGGAAGCCGAACTATAGAAACCTTCCATAGAAGAAAGGACGGGACCACATTCCCGGTTGAGGTTACAATTAATATCGTCGAATATGAAGGTAACAGGCATTCTTTTTCTTTTGCCAGAGATATGACTGAAAGGAAGAAAGCCGAGGAAGCTATCCGGGCAAGCGAAGAAAGGTTCAGGTCAATATTTGAAAGGGGAAATTTTGGTCTTACCCTTGCCGACCGAAACTTTAAGTTTATCAATGCAAATCCGGCATTTTGTAAAATGATAGGCTATTCGGTTGAAGAACTAACTAAAATGTCTTTTGCCGATATTACACCAAAAGAGCGTGTCGATATAGATAAAGAAAATGTAATTGCACTGTCACAAGACAGGTTAATGGAATACAAAACCGAAAAGCAATATGTTAGAAAGGATGGCCGGTTATTCTGGGGTAGCCTGGTATCGACGGCCGTACACGATAAAGAGGGGGAAATCATAATTTATATTGCTATGGTTCTGGATATTACAGAACAAAAGCGCGCAGAAGAAGCATTAAAGATTAGTGAAGAAAAGTATCGTTCAATCGTTGAAACTACATCTGAGTGGATATGGGAATTGGATCTTGAAGGTAACCATACATACTGTAATCGTTCAGTAGAAGAAATACTTGGGTATCCGGTAGAAAAATTCATGCAAAATAATACATTTGATTTGATAGATGCAGAGGACCGCGAAACTTCTCGGCAAAAGCTTTCCGAACATATTCGATCAAAAAGTGGTTGGAGAAACTGGATTATCCGCTGGAAACATAAGAATGGTTCGCTCCGATACCTGGAAAGTAACGCAGATCCAATATTTAATCAGGAAGGTAATGTAATTGGATTTAGAGGAGTTGACCGCGACATCACCGAGCGTAAGCAGGCAGAGGAAGAATTACAAAAGGCCAAAGAAAAAGCTGAAGAAAGCGATCGTTTGAAAACCTCGTTTTTAGCTAATATGAGTCATGAAATTCGTACTCCCATGAACGGTATCCTGGGTTTCACGGAACTCCTGAAAGATCCTGATCTTACAGGTAAAGAGCAATCAAAGTATATCGAAGTAATACAGCATAGCGGCGAACGAATGCTGAGCATTATTAATGATCTTATCGATATATCGAAAATTGAAGCCGGTCAGGTTGAACTTACAATAATACCTACTTCAATTAATAAAATGCTTGATGCACTTTACGAATTTTTCCTGCCAGAAGCCGAGAAGAAAAATTTGAATTTAATTCTTAAGAAAGAATTGACTGATAGCCGGAGTATTATCGAAACTGATGAAATAAAACTTAACCAGATATTTACCAATCTGATAAAAAATGCATTAAAATATACCGATTCGGGTCAGATTATACTCGGATACAGGGTTCAAAACGATTCTATTATTTTTTATATTCAGGATTCAGGTATTGGTATCAAGCCGGAATATCACAAAATAATATTCGAGCGCTTCCTGCAG
Source organism: uncultured Bacteroidales bacterium (assembly GCA_964569585.1). Taxonomy (GTDB): domain Bacteria; phylum Bacteroidota; class Bacteroidia; order Bacteroidales; family UBA10428; genus UBA10428. Next base: position 3,923 of record CAZMVE010000128.1, read on the forward strand.
GGAGAGATTAATTCAGAGCGACCAATTGAAGGATCAGGGCTCGGATTATCGATCTCAAAAGCCTTTGTCGAAATGCTAGGTGGTAAAATATGGGTGGAATCAGAACTTGGGAAAGGCTCAATATTTTATGTTTCCTTACCCTACAATTATATTACCGACACTTATAAAAATGTGATTTCAGCAAATAAACAAACCGAAAAGATTCTATCCGATTTTGTCATTTTAATTGCCGAAGACGATGATATTAGCTACCGGTATCTTGAGGAAATTCTGATTAAAAAAAATATAAAAATACTGCGAGCAAACACCGGTACTGAAGTTGTAAACCTGGTAAATTCAAATCCTGAAATAGGATTGATATTAATGGATATAAAAATGCCTGTAATGAATGGATTCGAAGCAACAAAAATTATAAAACGCCATCGCCCCGATTTACCGATTATTGCCCAAACAGCTTATGCCGGGGCTAACGATTGCCAGCGTGCAATAGAGGCAGGCTGTGATGATTATATTGCCAAGCCCATAAATAAAGATTTATTGCTGACAAAAATTAGAAAATTGCTGATAAACCATGGAAACTAATTATTTATTCAAAACCTGTTACTACTCTATAGTTACCTTGCCTTCATCCGATTTAAAAACACGCAAACCAAAATAAGGCATTGCTACAGCGTTCCATGATTTAACCGTTCTTTAACTATCTGAAATCTTCATGGTTTGCCTATCTTAGAAAAATTAAACACTGATTTTTCCGGAGCGTATTCAATATCATCAATTCATAGAAATATATTTATATGGAACAGCGCGATTACCTGCTCAGACAGATCGAACTCATGACACAGGCATTTGTATCACTGATCAGGCGATTACTGGGCTTAAAGGAATTAACAGAAGAAGAAACTCAACAAACTACCGACGAAGTTTTAAGGGAACATCTTGATATCTCAATTACACAAATTCTACAGACTCAACTTGACGAGATAGTGGATTTTATCATAAAGCGAAAAGGCATTCATAAGTCCAATATCGATCTGCTGGCCGAGATCCTGGTCATCAATGCGAAATCAAGACAGGAAACTGAACAAAAAGTAAACTTGTATAAAAAAGCTCTTGAACTTTATGAATGGCTCGACAGATCGGGAGACACCTATTCGATGGAACGGCATCGGAAAATAAAGGAAATAAGGTATATTCTTATAAAATTTGCTCACTGAAATAGTTGTAATTATTCCCTTAATTTGATTCACTCCTTGATTTTCCTATCAATTCAGTAATTGATTCCCCAAGCCTCTGTATACCTTCTTCAATGATCATTTCATCGGAACAGGAAAAATTCAGGCGTAATGTCGAATAATTATCCCTTATGTCTGTATAAAAAGGATTCCCCGGAACAAAAGCCACTTTCTTTTCAATGGCAATATTGAATAATTCCATTGAAGATAAAGTTCCCGGAAGTGTCACCCAGAGAAACATACCTCCCTGGGGACAGGTAAATTTAACATCAGAAGGAAAATATTTTCCGATGGCTTTCACCATGGCATCTCGCTGCCGTCCGTAAACATTGATTATTTTCCGGATATGGGAATCATTGTCATAATCCGACAGATAGCTGAAGAGTAACATTTGAGTAAAGATGCTGGTATGCAGATCTGCAGCCTGTTTTGCAATCAGCAATTTCTCCATCAGCTTATCGGGTGCTACGATCCATCCCATTCTAAAACCCGGTACAGTAGTTTTCGAGAAAGTCCCCAGAAGTATAGTCTTTTCCGGCAGGTACGAATAAAAACTTTTCGAACCGGTACCTTCGAAACGTAAATCAATGTAGGGATTGTCTTCAACAATAAAGCATCTCTTACCCTGTATGCTTTTTATCACCTTCAATCGAACATCGGACGAGTAACTGATCCCCGAAGGATTTTGAAATTCCGGTACTACATACATGAGTTTGGGATCACCGTTTGAAAATGTCTTTTCCAATGCAACCGTATCAATGCCATCATCAAGCAATGAAACCGGCCGGAATGTCGGCCGGAATAGTGAGAAAGCCTGTATAGCGCCCAGGTAGCCAGGTTCTTCGATTATAACCTCATCATTATGATTTAGCAGTATTTTACCCAATAAGTCGAGTCCCTGTTGCGATCCGGAGGTGATCAGAATATTATCAGAGTGAACAGGAAGACTGTGTTTTACCGAATAATAGTTGCTGATATAGTTACGCAATGGCAAATAGCCCTCCGAATTGCTATATTGTAAAGCATCTTTTCCCATAGTGTCAAATACTTTAACCGCCGATTGCTTGAGTTCCTCTACCGGAAAAAGATTACGGTTTGGCAAACCTCCCGCAAATGAAATGACATCGGGACTTATAGCTACTTTCAATATCTCACGGATAAATGAGCGGGGAACATCGGTGATCCGGTCGGAGAACATTTGATCCGTTATTGTGGCCGTGTCGTTTTTTTTAATTAATTCTTCCATGGGTTTGATATTTATAGGTTACGAGAATTGAAGAAATTTATAATCAACAAAAAACCCCTGAAGATTTCTCCACAGGGGTTTATATTTTAATGCTATACCTTTTCTACATCCCTGTGGTAAAAAATAGGGTAAGCACAATCACTGTCAAGAGACTAATATGCATTGACCGGTTATTTTTAATTTCCTTCAGCATTCTTTTTCGATTATATTAGCATGCACCTTGTAAAGGTATACAAAAGCTTGTATTTTTTAACAATTGAATTAAAAAGATAAAAATACCTAAGCTGATGAAAATGGCAACAACCATCGTCATGATGTAGCCAAGATGTACAATAGAGTGATTAATTTGCATGAATGTAATGTTTAATCCTGTTTATTAACCATTATTTTTGTTCTGTCACTGATTATATTTTTTTCTATGGGTTCTAAGCATTTCCTTTTACTCCTCTGTATATTATTCCCTGTTTATTTATTCGGCAGTAACGATACAGTTCATATTGCGTCGAGGAGCTATACAGCTACAAGAACTGAACTGGTTCCCCGGATTGATGGTATGCTTAACGATTCCTGCTGGAATGAAGGAACATGGGCCTCCAATTTCATACAGCAACAACCCTACGAAGGACAACCTGCAACTTTTCCTTCTGAACTGAAGATCCTGTATAACTCCAATTTTCTCTTTGTCGCCATACGTTGCTACGATGGAGAACCCGAAAAAATCCGACGAATTTTTGGTAGTCGTGATGCATTCACAGGCGATGTTACCGGAATTGCTATCGATAGTTACAATGACAATAAAACCGCTTTCGAATTTAACCTGACCGCTGCAGGTCAGAAAATTGATCTGAAGCATAAGGGCGATTTTGAGTTCGATCAGAACTGGAACGCTGTATGGGACGGTAAAACAGCCTTAGAAGACTCAGCTTGGATAGCCGAATTTCAAATTCCATTCAGCCAGCTAAGGTATGCTAACAAAGAAGAACAGGTATGGGGTATGCATGTGTGGCGATGGCTCGACCGTTCCTATGAAGAAAGCCAGTGGAAACTCATCCCTATCAATGCGCCGGCTATGGTCTATCTGTTCGGTGATCTTGGTGGTATTCAAAATATCCGTACTTCAAGACAGGTAGAAATTTTACCTTACGCTTTATTAAAATATGAACCTCAGCTAAGTGGCGACCGGAATCCGTATGGTAAAACAAAAGAATTATTTCCCAGTCTGGGATTTGATGCCAAAATAGGCCTTTCATCAAACTTTACGCTGGATGCAACAATAAATCCTGATTTTGGCCAGGTTGAAGCCGACCCATCCGTATTAAACCTCACTGCTTTTGAAACTTTCTATGAGGAAAAACGTCCTTTTTTTCTTGAAGGCAGTGAAATTTTTGATTTCAGTCTCGATCAGGACAGGATCTACCATTCCCGACGGATTGGGCAGGCACCCAACTTCATACCCGAAATCGATGGCGATTATTATATATATACTCCGGAAAATACTACCATACTTGGCGCTGCAAAAATAACCGGAAAAACATCTCAGGGACTATCGGTTGGAATTCTTGAAAGTGTAACCTCAGGCGAAAATGCTACGGTCTATTTTCCCGGT